>JAOARV010000054.1 GCA_025210395.1 Marinisporobacter sp. | reverse complement strand
TGCGTGCCAATGCTACGCTGTGGGTATTTCTTAATTTTTTCAATTCCTTTATGGAATGTCCGTGAAGATTTGCTGTTACTATTGTTGGCTTACTCATTTATCTCATCTCCTAAGGGTTTTTACTTAGGTTATGGAAAAAATCACTTAAAAATACAGCATAGCCAAGAAATTAAAATGGTTTATCTATATACTTTTAAGTTTTTGGACGATCAGCATTTATTTATTAAAAGATAAAGTTTTATCAAAATATATATTTTCTAGTTTATTAGGGGTAATGGGTGCATTTTTTTTAGTACCCCTTTTAGTTATAAAACCATTAATCACTTAGAAATTTACTTGAATTTCTTAACAAAAGGAGGAAAAAAACAAAATGTTTAAATCAATGAAAAGAAATTTATTAGCTCTTGTTGCTGGGGTAGTCACTATGGTAGCCATGACGGGTGTAAGCACTGCATGTGCATGGGGAGTTTATGAACCTGAAATACCTGAAAGTATCAGAAAGGAACTTTAATTTTAAAGTATATGATGAATATATTAATATGTGATGATGATCTATATACAAGAAAAATGCTAGAAAAAATAGTATCTAAAAAATCTTTTATCAATGAAATATTTATAGCAGAAGATGGTGTGCAAGCAATTGAAATTGCAAAGAATAAATCCATACATATTGCATTAATGGATATTGATATGCCTAAGATAGATGGTATTGATGCTGCAAAAATCATGAATGGCATATCTTCTGAAACAAAATTTATTTTTATTACTGCCTATATGGATTATGCTATCGAGTCATTTGATGTACATCCATATGACTATTTGTTAAAACCTATAGATATTTCAAAGCTAGAAGATACATTAGATAATCTTACAAAGACTATGATCAAATCATCTAATACTGTTGAAAAAATTACTGTAAAAGACAAACATAATATATTCTTTATCTCTATAAAAGATATATTGTTTATAGAGAAAATAAGTAATGAGTTATTACTGCATACGGATAAAGGTGCCTATTTATTAAATAAAACACTAACAGAATTAGAATCTATTTTAGATGAAAATTTTTGTAGAGTGCATAGATCCTTTATCGTAAATATAAAAAAGATATCTAGTATTACGCATTTGAGAAATAGATCCTATCAAGTTAGTTTTGAAGGAACCAATAAAAATGCTTTAATGAGTAGATACAAATTTGATGAGTTGAAAAAAAAGATAGTCGCTTTTTAAAAGTGACTATCTTTTTTATGGTCATTCAGCATATAAAAATGGTTATTTGGCTTACATAGTATGCTATATAAACAGATTTTATAGGAATATGTTTATAAAAATAGAAAAAACATAATATTAGTCGAATTTAAAGATAGACAAAAAATAGAGATTTCTTGATTTAACCAAGAGATCTTTGTTTTTTGTCTATTTTTTTTGGCTCATTTTCTATCTCCAGTATTTATCAACCTAAAAGATTGCGAATAAACAAAATTCTACAAAAATAGTCAATTTTACACCGTTTACACATTCCATGTCTATTTCGTTTGGGTCTATTGGGATTTATTAACTTTTGGAATGTTACGGGGGGATAAGTATGGATTTATATGCATTGCTATGTAATTCACAAAAGGGAGATGAAGAGGCTACTAAAGAGTTGTTTTTAGATTTTTATCCTGCGATAAAAAATCTTAGCAAGAAAATAAGTTATGAAGAAGCTGAAACGGACTTAACTATATCTTTTTTAGAGTTTATAAAAAGAATTGATATAGGAAAGTTTTTTTATAAAGATAAAAAGGAAATTGCCAAATTCATAAATGTTTTTTTAAAGAACAAATCAGTAGATCTTTTTAGAAAGCATGTATTAAGACAAGAAGAACTTGTAGAAATCAATTATGACCTATTAAAAGATCCTTCAAATGGAGACTTCATTAGTAACATTTTTGTATCAGAATTGATTGAAAAGTTACCTTTACGTCAAAGGCAGGTTATTGTTAAAAAGTTTATATTTGAGTTTTCTGATATAGAAATCGCTAATCAGCTACAAATATCTAGACAAGCTGTTAATAGCATCAAAAGAAGAGCATTAAACAGGCTGAAAAAAATATTAGCAGATGAAGGAGGTGAGTGTGGTGGAAGAAAAGATCATAGAGTTAGCTGGACGAAATGGGATATGGACAGTTTTAACAGTAGCTCTCATATTTTATATTCTCAAAAATCAAGAGAAAAGAGATCTTCATCAAGAGGAGAGAGAAATCAAGTACCAAGATATTATATCTAATTTAACTGAAAAGTTTAATCTGGTAGAAGATATCAAAGAAGATGTACAAGAAATAAAAAATTTTGTATTCAGTAAAAAGCCTCCAAGTCAGTAATATAGCTATTTATAAAAAAATAAAATTTTTTTTATTATACCCGTTTACAAATGAGGCACAAATTTCGTTTGTATATAGTGAGAAGTGATTAACCGGTTAAAAATTCTCAAGATATATTTTAAAGGTGTGTGAGTAGGATGAACATTATAGAAACTGATCTTAAATTTAAAAATGATCTAAAAAAAATGAATAAGCCTTCTATGATTGTTATCCATCATGCAGCACATAGTAGTGCGACTGTAGATGATATACATAGGTGGCATTTAGAAAATGGATGGAGTGGATTTGGCTATCACTTTCTTATCACAAAGGATGGACAAGTCCACAGGGGCAGGCCTGGAAACACCATAGGAGCTCACTGTAAAGGCTACAACAAAAGTTCTTTAGGTATATGCCTGACAAGGTAACTTTGAAGTAGAAAAAGTATCTAAAATACAATTAGAAGCTCTTATAAAGTTATGCCAGTACCTATGTAGCAAATACAGTATAAGCACTATAAAAGGCCATAGGGAGTTAAAATCTACTTCCTGTCCTGGACAAAACTTTCCTTTAGCGGAGATTAAACAAATAGTAGTAAGCATCTTAGGTAGCGATTGTAGCTTTGATACTTATACTGTGAAGGCAGGAGATACTCTATGGTCTATAGCAAAATCATTTAATCTGACAGTTAATGAACTGATGCAGTTGAATAGTTTAAAGGATAGTTTAATCTATCCAAATCAAGTATTAAGGGTTATATAGATAACTTTTAAACAGGTAGATTTTACAAAGAAAGGGTGAATAAAATGAAGATAAATCAACTTATGGAAGAAGGTTTGAATCAAGAACTTTCGAAAGAAAACTCTACAGAGATTGAGACTATATCTGTACACAACAAAGAAGTAAAAAATATGCAAGCAGAAGAGGGTTTTTACAGGGCAAGCAGAGCTCGTGGCCCTGGAATTAAAATATTAAGCATGACTGCGGTTGGTAGTAAAGAAATCAAAATTGGTGAAGCGACTATGCCTTTACTATTTATAAGACAAACTTCTGATATTGATGTAACGGTAAAAAATTATTCGTCACAAAGCAAGAATGGAAAAGTAAATATTTATATAAATAATGATCTTGTTAAAACTACATCTATACATGTATCAGCTAACCAAACAACTACCTTAACAGTGAGTTTAAGTCTTACTGGACCAGGAATTCACACTCTTAAGATAGCTGTAGCAGATCTAGGCGGATCTTCTTATCATGAAGAATCAAAGGATTTTTATTGGGCTGCAATGGAAGGTGCTGCTGCAAAATTTGAAATGATAGCACCTTTAAACAATTATAATGAAGTAGGTCAAGAAGCTTCATTTAAAGTAAAAATACGTAATGTGGGAACCATAAATATTCCAACTCTAAGGCTAAAATTCTCTGAAGATGGACAAGTTATGCTACTTGGAAACTTAAATTTACCAGGAGGGGCGTTGCCTCCAGGATATTCAGTTTCTTTTTCAGTTGTGTATGTTGCTAAAACCGAAGGGTTTCATACAGTAGAATTTGAATTAGATCCTGATAGAACTAAATTGAAGAACATACTTGGAGAAGATCTTATTGAGAGA
>JAOARV010000053.1 GCA_025210395.1 Marinisporobacter sp. | reverse complement strand
GTATGGAAGAGCGAATTTTCCCTAGTGGAAGATCATTAGTGTCATAAGCACTACTGCATTATCCTCATCTTCCATTTTATCTAAATCTGAAACTAATGAAATATTAGATAAAAATTCTTCTAGTGTTTTTACTTCACTTGTTTTTTCAAAATCCATAGCCACAGATAAAAATTCTTGTAAGTTTTCAATTCTTGATTGAGCTTCTACCGTATCATCATTTTTAAGCTCATCCATATAGCCTGATTCTTCTAATACACTTTTAATGAGTTCTGTCACACTAATCGTTTCTTTCTCAAGTCCATTTCTTGTAATCAACATAACAAAATCGCCAATACCTTTTTTCACTCTTCTTGAAAAGCCATCAATCATTTCATCATCTAATAAAACACTAAACATGCTCTCGCCCGTTTTATTGGCAGCATTTTGTATTTTTTCAATGGTCCTAGCCCCTATCCCTCTTTTAGGAACATTTAAAACTCTTTTTAAGCTCACATCATCTACAGGATTTTGAATGAGTCTAAGATATGCAACTAGATCTTTAATTTCCTTTCGATCATAGAACTTCAACCCTCCATAAATACGATAAGGAATCCCTGCTTTCATCAAGCTATCCTCTATCACTCGTGATTGGGCATTGGTTCTATAAAGCATAGCAAATTCCGAATAATTTCTTCCATCTGTATCTACCATATCTTTTATTTGACTCACAACAAAACGTGCTTCATCATGTTCATTCTCTGCACGATAATATCTAAGTACATCTCCACTATTTTGTGATGTCCATAATTTTTTACTCTTTCTTCCTCGATTATTTTTAATGACACAGTTGGCAGCATCTAAAATATTCTGTGTAGAGCGATAATTTTGCTCTAACTTTATAACTGTCGCATTGCTAAATTCATCCTCAAAGTTTAGAATATTTCTTATGTCTGCCCCTCTCCAACTGTAGATAGAATTATGAACAACAATTCCTTCACATATATATTGTCTTAAATGAGGAACAGATAAATCATATACATACCCATCATAATCTTCAAAAACAACTTCCTCTATAAGATCTTCTATGATTTTTCCATCTTCATATATAGCTACACTCATAGTAGGTTTCATGTGAGCTAAAGGCATATAAAAAAAGCTCTTTCCCTCTGTCAATCTTGCTTTCTTCACAATTTCAATTGAATCATCTAATCCAGCTAAATCCCTTGCATAAAGATAAGCTTCATCGTATTCCTTTCTTTCCGTTTCTACTCTCCATGTATTTCTTTGTCCATCTCTTACAGGAAATTTTTTGCTCGTCTTTTCTCTTAAAGCTTCCCCTGATGTATTAAAACCTATTCTGTGAGCATACCAACCTGCATCTACCCCTGTCCTTTTTCCTCCAAAGGAAGTAACATTCACAATTCTTCTTATAGATTGACCACGAATGACTGCATTACATAAATGATGTGGATACTCTTCAAAAATACATAAATCATTCATCAATCCCACAGCAGCATGCTCTGTATCAATTTCTTTAAAAATCTTATCTATATGCTCTTGAAATAGTGCCATTCTTCTTCCATTTCCATGAAATACAGTTGTTGGAATACCATATTTAAAAGCATATAATTGTTCATAATAACAAGCTTCCTCTTTACTAAAGCATACCTTTAAAATCCACATTTTATCTGCATGCTCTTGGTTGAGTCTTACAGCTAGTCCATTTGTAATCTCGCCTTTTCTACTTCGTACTCCTTGAGTTTGACCAATACGATATCCATATCCCTTCTTATACATTAAATAAACATAATGCACTCCTGGTTGCGGATTCAGTCTAGCAAATCCTATATGATTCGGTGTTCCTTTTATTTCTTTTCCTGACTTTGTTTTAATTTTTACAATCGATCCTTTATATTCCTTCTTTATTTTTTTCTCTACAGTACCAATCATAGTTTCAGCTTGCCCTGATGCACAAAGTACTTCATCATCTTCTTTTATTTCCTCTATAGAAACTTTACCTGATTTCGTATCTACTTTACACCCCTCTACAATACACTGATCGTCATCTCCCACCACGCAAAGGTTTCCATGCTTTGCGGCAAGCATAGAGATTAATTTATATTGTAGTTGGTTTGTATCTTGATACTCATCTACCATAATATATTGGAATTTATTTTGATAATAGCCTAAAGTCACCTTATCCTTTTCAAATAATTCCACCGTCTTAAAAATCAAATCATCAAAATCTAAAGCATTATTCTTCTTTAATTTTTTTTGATACAGTCGATAGATTTTCCCAATAGTCTCCATTTGAAAATCCCCTGCATATTCTTTATCAAACTCCCTTGGTGTAAACATTTTGTCCTTTGCTTCACTAATACGACTTAGTACCATAGGAATCGGATACAATTTGTCATTAATATTTAACTCTTTATAACATTCCTTTATTACAACCTTTTGATCCGTTCCATCATAAATAACAAAATCCCTTGTATAATCTACCTTATCAATATCTCGTCTTAAAATTCTTACACAAGAAGAGTGAAAGGTACTCACCCATATATCTGTAAATCTTCCTAATAAGTCCTCTACCCTATATTTCATCTCTTTCGCCGCTTTATTAGTAAAAGTGATGGCTAAAATATTTCCCGGGTAAACCCCTAGTTCTTCTATTAAGTATGCAATTCTATGGGTCAACACCCTAGTTTTTCCTGACCCAGCACCTGCTAGTATTAGCAATGGTCCTTCTGTTTTTAAAACCGCCTCCCTTTGCGGCGGATTGAGCATGGATAAATCCATAAAAAGTCTCCTTTCGTTCATAAATTTTTCTTAAGTTTTTCATCTATTTGTAGCTTCTATCATGTCTATCTTAAAACTTCCATAACAAACAGTATATCATATTTTTTGTTCTTTCTGTAGGGGGAATCGAACGTTTGTTTTGCATAAAAATAACGCTAGCTTTATATATGAAATATACATTCTAGCGTTCAGGTTTATTCTATTAAATTCCTAAGAAATCTTTTTATCATCAACACAGAATTACCTCTTTAAACCTATACTACTTCATAACTTGAGGGGTTTCTTTGTTCTTTCTCGTCACATACAATCCTATAAAAATAGTTATGGCTCCTATGAGCTGAACAAATCCAAAGGGCTCTCCTAAAACCATATACCCTGTAAGAATAGCAAAAACAGGCTGAATATTGTTATATAAAGCTGTTTTCGTACTCCCTATTTTTTGTACTGCCAACACCCACAAAACATTACAAATACATACAGCAATGATACCTGAATAAGCATTACTAAGCCATCCTGCTAGAGGAATATTCATCCAATCCATAGCGATAATTTTGGGAGCAGAAACCATTGTAAACAGAATAGCTGTAATGGTTACAATATAAGCCATTACCAAGGAATTATTATACTTTTGAGCAACTTCCTTTGAAAAAACAGTAAAATATCCATATGCAATTTGGGCAATAAGTATCAACATGCCACCCTTCATATGATTTATAGAAAATCCAAAGGTTTTATTAGACCCCATGATAATTAAAACAACACCTATTACAGAAAGAATGATCCCTATAACCATTTTATGATTAATTTTCTCTATTCCTAATAAACGATTGATCAATGCTACAGTTATAGGTAATGTTCCCAAAATCAATGATGCATTTCCCGCAGTAGTCCTATTTACACCGATTGTAAAGCATAGCTGAAAAATAAAAAATCCAAATAAGCTTATGCGAAAAAGTCTTTTAAAATCTTTTGCTTCGATTTTCTCGTAAGAACCTGTGAATTTAACAATCACCCAAGATGTTGCAACTGCAAAAAACATTCTTAAAGCATTATAAGGAACAGGTGGAATATGCACTAATCCTATTTTCATAATGGTAGGATTGATTCCCCAAAGAAATATTACTAATACTAAAATCGCTCTCATTTTCCACCGATCCTTTCTAATGTTTTTTCAGCTATTGGTTTTTGATCTTCATTGATCATCTTATGATTTGTTTCATTGTATACTATAGCTTCATAGTTTGCAACAAGCATTCATGTCTACTCCTATTTTCCCTTAATGTATCAAATTTTTTTGTATAAAAATAACGCTAGATCTTGTATATGTTAAATACATTTCTAACGTTTTAATTCATTCTTTTGATTCCCAGAGGGAATTATATCTTCTTCTAATATAATTTCCCCTCAAATAGGATATTCAAGAACATATCAAAGTTTCAATTCCCAAAGGGAATTATATCTTCTTCTAATATAGAAAGGGTAGGGGAGAATGAAATGCAAATTACAGTGGTTTCAATTCCCAAAGGGAATTATATCTTCTTCTAATCGAAACATTTTAGAACACTACAGGAAGTACATGATTTTTATTTGTTTCAATTCCCAAAGGGAATTATATCTTCTTCTAATAGCACCCCTGTGAACCTATTCATTTTACTAGCCTTAATATTCAATTTGCGAGGGTCTATCTTTTTAGATGCTTTTCATATACTCATCTTACCCGAAAAATCGTGTGTAATCAAGTATATTCAACAATCGAGCGTCTCCAGTGT
>JAOARV010000052.1 GCA_025210395.1 Marinisporobacter sp. | reverse complement strand
TCCCCGTGTCGGTGGTTCGATTCCGCCTCTGGGCACCACTTATTGAAATAGCAAGCAGAAACTGCTTGCTATTTATTTTTCTATTTGCTAGGAAATTATCAAATTTAGAATCTATGGATAACTTATGATTGAGAAATCAAATGTTTGACTACTTGGAGTAAGTTTTATTACAAAAGAATAGTTTTGTAATAAATCTTGCGAAATGAGCATATGCGAGAGCATAATGCGAATTTTTTTATCTTTTATTATAGTAAGTGTAAAAAATTAATTATAAAGGAGTACAAACATTCATATTCAGCTATACTAAAGGAGTGTGGATCACTCACTATGGTTGAGATAGGTGAGCGGTTATGGACAGGAGGATGTCAATGGCAACTAAAGTCAAAGTGAAAATATAAGGTTTAAGTAGCACCTTCAAGACGTTCCGATAATTTATCGTAAATGAATGGTTTTGTTGAGAAAGCTGTAACGTATAATAAAGATAAAAAATAGCTAATGAAGAGGGGATCAAAATGAAAAATGAAGCCTTTTTAGATTATTATATTGATAATGGAAAAGAGTGTAAAACTGAGAATCAAGAAGCTTTTTTAAAAATAAGCCCTCCTATTGTTTATGAGGTGATCAGAGTGATTGATGGAGTTCCTTTATTTTTAGAAGAGCATTTAGAAAGGATGAGAAAATCAGCCACCCTTTTAGATGTATTGATTGAGAAATCAGATGAAGCTATAAAGAATGAAATCAATAGATTAATAAAGATCAATCATTGTAACAATATGAATGTAAAGCTTCTTTGTAGCAATTTAAAAGAAGGAAAACAAGATTTTTTAGTATATTTTATCAAAAGCAACTATCCAGAAAAGGAAATCTATGAGAAAGGCATCCATACGATTTTGTATGATTGTGAGAGGAAAAATCCAAATGCGAAGGTGATAAATACTTCTTTTAGAGAGCATGTAAATGAACAAATAAAGAAATATGATGCCTTTGAAGCACTATTAGTAAATAAGGAAGGAATCATTACAGAGGGAAGTAGATCCAATATGTTTTTTGTAAAGGATCAAGAGGTTTTTACAGCTCCGCCTAAGGATGTTCTTTTAGGAGTAACAAGAAATCGTATTATGAAGGTTTGTAAGGATTTAAATATTGCTGTAAAAGAGGAGGCTATTCGTGTAGGGGATATAAAGAATCTTACAGGGGCTTTTATGAGTGGAACTTCTGTGAATGTATTACCCGTTCGTAGTATTGATGATAGAGCTTTAGATTCTGTACATAATCAAATTATTTTAAAAATTTCAAAGGGATATATACAGGAAATGGAAAATTATATAAATGCCAGAGCTTAATCTGGCATTTATTTTGTAAATTTTGAAAATAAGGGAATAGATGGTATAATGAGAAGTAAATTTTTTTACGATGGAGGGGTACTAAATATTTTTTTCTAAGAATAAAATATTTATGTAGCACAAAAATGAAAGTAGGGTTTTCATAAAAATTAAATTTGAGGAAGTGAATGTATGATCAGTAAAAGAAAAGCTGCAATGGGAGCGTTGATTTTAGTACTTATTACAGGAATGTTAACTTTTACAATAACCAATGTGGTAGGATTAACCATTGGCGATAGGGTTCTTATTTCTAAACAGAATTATGAATATTTTAAGGAACTAAATAAAGAATATACAAAAATGATTTATTTAAAAGATTTTGTAAAAGAGAATTATTACATACCTGTAGATGAGAGTAAATTTGAAGATGGTATTATAAAAGGATTATTTGAGTCCTTAGATGATCCCTATTCTGTATATATGAACCAAAAAGAATTTACAAGTCTTATGGAGCATACAAAGGGCACTTATGATGGTATTGGTGTTATTATGACAGCAGGAAAAGATGGATTTATTACGGTAGTATCTCCTATTGAGGATACACCAGGGGAAAAGGCAGGTCTTAGGACAGGAGATAAAATAGTAAAGGTAAATGATCATCATGTAAGAGCATCTACGGCAGAGCAATTAGATAAAGCCGTAAGTATGATAAAAGGAAAACACGGAACAAAGGTATCTTTAACGGTTATGCGTCCAGAAAAGAAAGAGCCCTTTGTTGTTGATATTATAAGGGAAGAGATCCGATTAAAAACCGTAAAATCAAGAATGCTACAGGATGATATTGGATATATTAGAATCACTATGTTTGATGAGAAAACAGCAAAGGATTTTATGAAGCAATTAGATGAGCTTGAAAAGAAAAATATAAAAGGGTTAGTGATTGATTTAAGAAATAATCCTGGAGGATTATTAGATGAATGTGCAGAAATTGCAGATCGAATTCTAGGAAAGCAGGATATTGTCTATACCCAAGATCGAGCAGGAAAGCGTGAATATAAGAGATCGGATGAAGAAAAAGTAGATTATCCTTTTGTACTTCTTGTAAATGGAGGAAGTGCTAGTGCATCAGAGATTGTATCTGGAGCTGTAAAGGATACAAAATCTGGAACACTGATTGGAACAACTACTTTCGGAAAAGGATTGGTACAGCAAGTAATTCCTCTTAAGGATGGTAGTGGTTTTAAGCTAACGACAGCCCAATATTTTACACCAAATGGTACGTATATTCATGGAAAAGGAATTGAGCCAAATATTGTGATAGAGCTACCAGAGGAATTAAAGGAGAAAATTGATATAACAGATGAAGAGGATGTACAGCTTCAAAAGGGAATTGAAGTTTTGAAAAAGAAAATAGAAGGACAGTAAAATAAGCATTAGAAAGATATTGGTGTCTATGGGGCATCAATATCTTTCGTTTATTAGGAAATTATAAACGGATCATATGAGAAAGGATAATGGGATTTTTCTGTATATAAATGGTAAAATAAGGTATATACTCTTTATAGATAGGGATTACTACAGGAGGGGGAGGAATAGATTTTGACAGCTTTTTTAGAATTACTACAAATGAGCATTATTACTTTAGTTACTGTATTTTTTAATCCTTTTTTTTGGTTAGTTATTTTTTTAGTATATCTTCAGTATAAGAGAATTCATAAAATGAGTATGAAGGTAATAGGAAAAAATAGTATTTCTCCAAAGGAGATGACTATTTCTTCAATAAAAGCGGGTATGATAGGAGGAATCATAGGAACAATCCTTATGATGGTTGTGGGAATTACTGTAAATGTAAAGGATTTTTATTATATATTTCCCTTAGCCATCCTACTCATGCTGATGAATATTAGATATATATGTTTTTCTTATTCAGGAGGATTGTTAGCTTTATTTAGCTTAATCGTAGGTTTTCCAAAGATGAATGTACCAAGTATTATAGGGATTATTGCTATTTTACACCTTGTTGAGAGTATACTGATCTATGTGGATGGACATAAGGGAGCTGTGCCTATATTTTTGGAGGACAAAAAATATGGTGTCATAGGAGGCTTTACATTACAGCGGTTTTGGCCTATTCCTTTTATAGTACTTATCTTTGTATCAGGAATAGTAGAGGGCTCTACAAAAATCAATCTTCCTGATTGGTGGCCACTTTTTAAAGGAAACATGAATCTTGAAAATGTAACCCTCCAGATGGCAGTAGTAGTGGCAGCCCTTGGATATGGAGATATGGCCATTTCCAGTATACCGAAGGATAAATGCAGCGTGTCTTCTAAAAGATTATTTCTTTATAGTACTATGTTATTAATTATTTCAATGATTTCTACCAAAATAGAACTTTTTCAATGGATTGGAGCCATTTTTTCACCTCTTGCTCATGAATATTTGATTATTTATGGACAAAGGGAAGAAAAGACAAAAACGCCTATCTTTAGAAAACATAGTAGAGGAGTAACTATATTATATAGGAAGGATGGGGGTGTAGGAGATCAGATTGGGTTAAATCCAGGAGATGTCATCGTTAAATTAAATAGTCATTGGGTAAATGATCAAGAAGATATAAAAGACATCTTAAAGGAAGTGCCACCCTTCATTTGGATGGAGGTTATTGAACCTTTAGGGAAAATCAAAACCTTTGAGTATAAAGATTATCAAAGGGGAATTAAAAGTTTAGATATAGTTATGATTCCAAAGGATACTTCCTTTATTTTTGATATAGAGACTTCTAGTTGCCTTTTAAAAAAAATGATCTATTTTGTTAAAAATAGAATAAAAAGATAATGAAACTAAGAAACGTGAGGTTTCTTAGTACTGCAATTACACAAAATATAAAATTTTGGTAATTGCAGTAAAGCCATGAAAAAAATAGGTAGATTACATATTTTTATTCATAGCTTTATTTTTATACATTCTCGTATCTGCGAGTTTTAATAATTCTTTATGATCCTTTGTATCATTAGGGTAAGAGGCGATACCGTAGCTAAATTGGATATGAAAATCATATTTATCACAATGTAATGGATTTTTACAAATCATAGAAGAGATGGATTTCATTTTATTTTTTACTTGTTCGTAGGTAGCATTAATAAAAAGGAGTACGAATTCATCTCCGCCAAATCTTCCTAAAATATCTGAAGTTCTTATATTGTTTTTTAATGTGTTGGCAAAACATTTAATAGCTAGATCTCCTGCTAAATGACCATAAACATCATTAATTTTTTTTAGATTATTCAAGTCTACAATACATAAGCAAAAAGTTTCATCATATCTTTTAGCTCGCTCATAGAGCTTATTAAACAACTCATCAAAATAATGGCGATGATAGACTTTTGTTAAACCATCATACCGAGATAAAAATAACGTTTTCTCAAAAAGGAGTACATTTTTGATAGCAACACTCAATTGCCCTGTTAAATACTCCATAACCATAACATCGTCCTTATTAAAGGAACCATGATTTTTCACACTATCTACATTAATGAGTCCATATAATTCTCCATCTAAGAGGATGGGGGTACTAATGGTAGAGGTAACATCCAAAGTTTTTGTATTTTGAAAAGACTGAAAATTCAACTTCTGTGTATAGGCAAAATCAAATAGTGCGGGATTATTTATAATGACAGATTCTTTATAGTTGCATGGACTTAAAAAGGTTTCATTCATAGGAAGCTTTATTTTAGAAAGCTCTTCTAGGTCGAATCCTACAGCTCCTTTGAATTCAAATAAATCTTCTTCATTTTTAATGAGAATACTTGCTTTATCTGCTTTATCAAGGATTTGAACGGCACTATTCACAAAAAGCTGTAGTAGCTCATCCATATTTTTTATATGTACGATAGAGTTACTGATTTGAAGCATAACATCTTTTATCTCATTATATTTTTGAAGTTCTTTATTGTCATGAAGAATATTTTCTAATTGCTGATGGATGGAATAAAATTGATAAAACAATAATCCGCCAACAAATATAGAAATGAATGTAGGGAATAATAAACCAAAATTCATACCCATGAGCTTGAAAAAAACACATAAGATAAAAGGCATACTGATAGAGAGTATACAGACGAAAAAACTCTTTTGAGTTAATTTATTGATCACAATCGTTCACCTACAATTTATTATTAGTGTACTATATTTAATTATATACTATTCCTATTTTCTTTCAACTAATTTGTAAAAACAATAAATAAATATTCGTCCATTGACTTTATAAAAACATAAGGATATAATCTTTAAAGACGAACAAATGTTTGATAGGGGTGAGGAAAGATGCAAAAGTTTGAAATTGTTTCAGATTATAGACCTACAGGAGATCAACCACAAGCTATTGAAAAATTAAGTGATGGAATCTATAAGGGAATCAAGCATCAGAATCTTTTAGGAGTTACAGGTTCTGGAAAAACTTTTACAATGGCAAATGTCATTGAGAAGGTACAAAAGCCTACTTTAGTCATAGCTCACAACAAAACATTAGCAGCGCAGCTTTGTAGTGAGTTTAAGGAATTTTTCCCTAATAATGCTGTAGAATATTTTGTAAGCTATTATGACTACTATCAACCAGAAGCTTATGTAGCCCATACAGATACTTATATAGAAAAGGATGCTCAAATCAATGATGAAATCGATAAATTAAGACACTCGGCTACAGCATCCCTTTTTGAAAGACGTGATGTAATTATTGTAGCAAGTGTATCTTGTATCTATGGTTTAGGAGATCCTGTTGATTATGAAAATCAGGTATTATCTTTAAGACCAGGAATGATCAAAGGTAGAGATGAAATATTAAAAAAATTAGTAGAGATTCAATATGCACGAAATGATATTAATTTTATTCGAGGAACCTTTCGTGTAAGAGGGGATGTGATAGAAATCTTTCCAGCAGGAGCTTCTGAAAATGCCATAAGGGTAGAATTATTTGGAGATGAAATCGATCGAATTACAGAAGTAAATACTTTAACAGGAGAGATTGTAGGACTAAGGAAGCATATATCTATTTTTCCAGCTTCTCATTATGTAACCACAAAAGAAAAGCTAGAAGAAGCTATTGTTGATATAGAAGAAGAATTAGAAAATCGAGTAAAATATTTTAAAGAAAATGAAAAATTAATAGAAGCTCAAAGAATCAAGCAAAGGACCATGTATGATATAGAAATGCTAAGGGAAGTAGGATTTTGTCAAGGAATCGAAAATTATTCAAGACATATTTCTCAGAGAAAGGCTGGAAGTAGACCCTTTACGTTGATTGATTATTTTCCAGATGACTTTTTAATCATCGTAGATGAATCCCATGTTACCATTCCACAGATTCGGGGTATGTATGGAGGAGACCGATCGAGAAAAGGAAACTTGATTGAGTATGGATTCAGGTTACCTTCAGCATTCGATAATAGACCTCTTAATTTTGAAGAGTTTGAAAGCCTTGTTAACCAAATTGTTTATGTAAGCGCAACGCCAGGTCCTTATGAAAGGGAGCATACAGAAAATACAGTAGAACAAATCATCAGACCCACTGGACTACTAGATCCTTCTATAGATGTAAGATCTACAAAGGGGCAGATTGATGATTTGATTGGAGAAATCAATGAAGTGACGGCTAAAGACCAAAGGGTACTTGTAACAACTCTTACAAAAAGGATGGCTGAGGATTTAACAAGCTATTTTAAAGATGTGGGTATTCAGGTAAGATATCTTCATTCGGATATAGATACCTTAGAAAGACTTGAGATTGTAAGGGATTTAAGACTTGGTAAATTCCATGTATTAGTAGGAATCAACCTGTTAAGGGAAGGTCTTGATTTACCAGAAGTTTCTTTAGTCGCAATCCTTGATGCAGATAAGGAAGGGTTCCTTCGTTCTGAGACAAGCCTTATTCAGACAATTGGCCGTGCTGCAAGAAACTTAGAAGGAAAAGTAATTATGTATGGTGATAAAATAACGGATTCTATGAAAAAAGCCATATATGAGACCAATAGAAGAAGAGGTATTCAGGAAGAATATAATAAGGAAAATGAAATTATCCCTAAAGGTATTGTAAAAAAGGTAAGAGACGTAATAGAAGCTACCAAGGTAGCGGAAGAAAATGTGAAATATGGCATTGAGCAGGATTTAAATATAATGAAAAAAGAGGATTTAGAAGATTTAGTGAAAAAGCTTGAAGCTGAAATGTTAGAAGCTGCTGAGAATTTACAGTTTGAAAGGGCAGCTGAGCTAAGAGATAAAATTATGGAACTTAAGGAAAAGATGTAAGTTGAGGTGAAAATATGACAAAAAGTATTGTAGTAAAAGGTGCAAGGGAGCATAATTTAAAAAATATAGATATTGAAATCCCAAGAGATCAATTTGTAGTCATGACAGGGC
Organism: Marinisporobacter sp.; assembly: GCA_025210395.1. Taxonomy (GTDB): domain Bacteria; phylum Bacillota; class Clostridia; order Peptostreptococcales; family Thermotaleaceae; genus Crassaminicella. Next base: position 897 of record JAOARV010000052.1, on the reverse strand, counting down.
TAAGTGGTTCTGGAAAATCATCATTAGCCTTTGATACTATTTATGCAGAGGGACAAAGAAGATATGTAGAAAGCTTATCGGCTTATGCAAGACAGTTCTTAGGGCAGATGGAAAAACCAGATGTAGATGATATAGAAGGGTTATCTCCTGCTATATCTATTGATCAAAAGACTACTAGTAAAAATCCTCGTTCCACTGTGGGAACGGTAACGGAGATTTATGATTATTTAAGATTGTTATTTGCAAGAGTTGGAACGCCCCATTGTCCTGTATGTGGTCGTGAAATCTCTCAACAGACGGTAGATCAAATAGTAGACAAAATTATGGATTTACCTGAGAGAACGAAGATTCAAATATTGGCTCCTGTTGTAAGAGGAAGAAAGGGTGAGCATATCAAGGTCCTTGAGAGAATCAAAAAAGAGGGCTATGTTCGTGTAAAAGTAGATGGAGAAATAAGAGAAATCACAGAAGAGATCAAGCTTGAGAAAAATAAAAAGCATACTATTGAAGTAGTGATAGACAGAATCATCGTAAAGGAAGGGATTGAAAATAGATTATCTGATTCAATAGAAACGACCCTTTCTTTATCAGAGGGATTAGTCATTGTAAGCCTTATAGATGGAGAAGACTTAACCTTTAGTACAAAGTTTTCTTGTCCAGACCATGGGTTAGGCATTGAAGAGCTAGAGCCTAGAATGTTTTCTTTTAATAGTCCCTATGGAGCTTGTTCTGATTGTAATGGAATAGGACATTTAAGAACGATTGATCAGGATTTAATCATTCCAAATAAATCCCTTAGCATCAAAGAGGGAGGTCTTGTCCCTATGGCAAATTCAGGGGAAGGAACTTACTATTTTGAAATGATTGATTCATTAGCGAAGGAGCATGGTGTAGATC
>JAOARV010000051.1 GCA_025210395.1 Marinisporobacter sp. | reverse complement strand
TTTATATTTTTAAAATCAAAAGTCATTTATCTCACCTCGAGTTTTACTTTATTAATTTATTATTCGAGATAAATGATGAAATTCCTTTTTGAAATTTTATTATGTTATTTGGAAATATTAGTTAGCCGGAATATGAGATAACTTATGATTGAGAAATCAAATGTTTGACTATCTTGAGTCAGTTTTATTACAAAAGAATAATTTTGTAATGAAATTTGCGAGATGAACATATGTGGTAGTACAATGCGAATTTTTTTATTGCTGTTGATTATATTGTGGTTCTTCGTTCTTTACAAAATCAACTCGTCCTTCGAGGGTTTGAGCTGCATTTTCTAATGTAGTAGCTAATTGGTTAAACATTTGTTTGGCTTGTTGGTCATCTGTATCCATAGAAAAGGTCTTAAATTGTGCAGATAACCCCTTTGTACCTGCTAGAGCTTGTTCAAGCTTATTGATTGTAGTCATAATAATTCTCTCCTTTATTTTATTTGTACATATATAGTATTTTCAAATCTAAAAAAAATATAAGGATAAAATATACATAAAAATGAGTTCTACAACAAATACTGTATACTATTAGGAGGTGAAAATATTGGAAGAGAGACGAAGAGAAAGAGATAATATAAGTATAGGTAGTATACTAGTAAGAATTTTAGTATCTATGATTGTATTAGCAGTTGCTGCATTTTTCACACCTTACTTCTCGATAACAGGATGGATTGCTCTACTTTTTGCTGCAATAGCTATTGGGGTGATCGATTACTTAATCGAAAGATTTACGGGTTTTGATGCTTCACCTTTTGGTAGAGGGATTACAGGATTTGTGGTATCAGCGATAATTATTTATTTAACAGGAATGCTTGTCCGAGGAGTAAGGGTAACTTTTTTAGGTTCTATTTTAGCAGCATTTGCTATAGGGATTATCAATATGATTATTCCTGGAAGACGTGTATTATAAAAGCCCGGATTTTCTGGGCTTAATTCTTTTCGAAGGGTTGTAAAAGCAATCCATCTTCTTTTAACCATTCTGCATAAAAGACATCTTCAAAATTATTGATGTTTCGGTTCTTAAGCTGTGATTTTAACCAATTTTCATTAAAGCCACAGCTTTTTACATTATCCCATAAAACAATACCATCACTGATGAAAGTTACAGGTAAATAGGTGGGTTTAGGGGGTAAATTTAAATCTTTTCTCGTAGGAGTAGTATAATCTGAATTTTTTAAGACGGAAACTTGGCCATCTGATTCTAATATGGCATATTCTACTTCGCGTATGGAAAAAACATCATTTTTGCGAAGTAAATTCTGAATTTCGTTGAGATCTAGTTTATTCTTTTTTAATTCATTCCGATCAATTTTTCCCTTATGGATGATAATAGAAGGATTTCCTTCTAAAAAAGATCTTGTTTTGATAAATTTTTGACTGATCCATTCAATAATAAACATTAATACTCCCCATAGAACCATAGAAAAGAGAACATAAAAAATATCAATTTTTTCATCATAGATGGCATTGCCTAATAATTCACCTAAGATAAGAGCAGAAATAAAATCAAAGGGAGTAATTTGACTAAGCTGTCTTTTTCCTAAAATCTTCATAATCAAAAATAGTGCTACAAAACCTACAATAAGTTCAATGGCTGTATGAAGCATATGCATATTTTTTTAACTCCTTTATTGAAAATTTTATAATGATTATTTTTAACGAAAATAACAAAATATAAACATATCTTATAAAATATTGTTGAAGCTTTTTGTAATATAGACAAAAAGTTGAACATTAAATGGATAATGATCCCTCTTCGCTAGAAAAAATAAAAAGCTTGATGATAGATGATTTTAAATGAAATCAATAAGATTTCATGAATGAATATTCTAAATAAGTGAAAAAATAAAATTAGAAAAAAATATGAAATGAGGGATGAACTTGACGGTAGCTTCTAAAGTAAAACAAACAGTAGCTAGTTTAAAAAGTACTCAAAGTACTCTGAGGCTGTATTCTATACAAATAGATGATAAAAATACAAGAGCTGTATATGAAGAATCATTGATTACAACAGGAGAAATTATAAAAGATTTGGAAGAGAGAGTAAAAATATTAGAATATGAAGAACCACAACATAAAGGTTATTAAGTGAGGGGATTTTATGAAAACATGGATAGTAATACTTATAAGGTCGATAAGTTTATTTTTAGTAGCATTTATTGCTACTAAGATGATGGGCAAAAAATATTTTGCTAAAATGACACATTTTCAATTTATCTATTATACTGTCATTTCTATTTTAATTGCATTGATCTCTGTAAATATTATTAAGAATTTAGCTTTTGGAATGATTGCTTTAGGGGTTTGGATTATACTCCCTATTCTATTAGAGTATCTATCCTTAAAGAGTAAGTATTTTCATGATTTAATTAATGGAAAAGAGACCATTTTAATAAGAAATGGAAAAGTTATGGAAGAAAATTTAAGTAAAATGAGACTTACAGGAGAAGAATTATTAAGAGAATTACGTTCTAAGAATAGTTTTAATGTAGCAGATGTTGAGTTTGCTGTAATGGAGTCAACAGGAGAGATGAATATATTATTAAAATCAGATAAAAAACCTGTTACAGCCTATGATTTAGAAAAAAATATAGCCAATCAAAAGGAACCACAAACAGTCATTTTAGATGGAAATATATTAGATGAATCTCTAAGGAATAGAGGGCTAAACAGAGGTTGGTTAAAAATGCAATTAGCTTCTTTAGGAGTATCATTAGATAATGTTTTTATAGGGCAAATAGATATGAGTGGTGATTTATATGTAGATTTATTTGATGATACGGTGCAGATTGCTCAGCCCAAAATAAAAGAATTGTTATATGCCAATCTTGAAAAGTGCCAAGCAGATTTACTTACATTTTCACTAGAAACAGAGAATAAAGAGGCAAAGGCTATGTATAAAAAGGATGCAGATGAGCTTGAAGGGGTTATAAAAAAATTAAAACCATATTTATTACATTAGAGGTGAATCCTATGTCAAGTAAAAAAAATAAAAAGCTGACACCTGTACAACAGGAATATCAAGCTTTTGCAAAAACGAAAGAACCAAAAAGAAAGGTTTTTCGAAATATGTGTAGAGCCTTTATTGTTGGAGGAACCATTTGTACAATAGGACAAATTCTTCAATTTATATTTATCAAATATTTTGATTTTAAAGAAACTACAGCAGGAAATCCTGCTACAGCTATTTTGATTATAACTACCGTTTTGCTTACAGGACTAGGAGTATATGATAAGATAGCTCAATTTGCTGGGGCTGGAACGATTATTCCAGTTACAGGCTTTGCCAATACGGTAGCTTCTTCTGCCATTGAACACAGGAGTGAAGGATATGTATTAGGAGTAGGGGGAAATATGTTCAAAATTGCAGGGCCTGTTATTACTTATGGGGTTTTTTCGGCTTTTATAGTAGCTCTAATAAAAATTACAATTAAATGGTTAGGGGGAATGTAAATGCTTAAAGGACATCAGACATGGGTATTTCCTTCAAAACCTGTCATATTATCTTCAGCGGCCGTTGGAGGTCCCTTTGAAGCACAAGGAAACTTAGGGGATGATTTTGATATCCTTCATGAAGATTTGTGGTTAGGACAAGATAGTTTTGAAAAAGCAGAAAAAATGTTATTGCAAGGGGCCTGTGAAAAAGCTATCGAGAAGGCAGGAAAGAAAAAAGAAGACATGACCTTCTTCATTAGTGGAGATTTGATGAATCAAATTATTTCAAGTAGTTTTACTGCTCGTACTTTAGGCGTTCCTTATTTAGGGATCTTTGGTGCTTGCTCTAGTTCTATGGAAGGACTATCCTTAGCCTCTTTACTTATTGATAGCCAAGGGGCAGACTATGTTGTAGCTGCAGCCTGTAGCCATAATGCATCAGCTGAAAAACAATTTAGATATCCTACAGAGTACGGTTCTCAAAAGCCTCCTACAGCTCAATGGACTGTAACAGGAGCAGGGGCAGCAGTATTAGGAAAACAAGGAGAAGGGCCTAAAGTGACTTCAGCTACCATAGGAAGAGTTGTAGATATGGGTATATCAGATCCTTTTAATATGGGAGCAGCTATGGCTCCAGCAGCTGTTGATACTATCGAAGCTCATTTTAGAGATATGAATATTGATCCTAGTTATTATGATTTGATTGCTACAGGAGATCTTGGTGCCGTTGGGCATAGGATTGCAGGAGAGCTACTTATGAAACATGGAATGAAAATCCCACCTGAAATTTTCACAGATTGTGGAATTATTATCTACAAAAAAGAACAGAAAGTCATGGCAGGAGGAAGCGGATGTGGATGCTCAGCATCTGTAACTTATGGACATTTTTTAAATAGAATGAGAAGCGGAGAACTCAAAAAAATCTTAATCGTAGCAACAGGAGCTTTGATGTCTCCTATGTCTTATCAGCAAAAGGAAAGTATTCCTTGTATTGCACATGCTGTATCTATAGAAATGTAAAGAAGAGGTGGAAATTTTGGAAAAACTCATATGGTCTTTTATCGTAGGAGGGGGAATCTGTGTAATTGGTCAAATTATGTTAGATGTATTTAAGCTTACTCCAGCCCACACCACAAGTACATTAGTTGTAGTAGGGGCAATACTTGGAGGATTGGGTCTGTATGATCCACTCATAAAATTTGCAGGAGCGGGAGCGTCTGTACCTATTTGTAGCTTTGGAAATGCCCTTTTAAAAGGAGCTTTGATGGAAGCAAAGAGAAGTGGTGTTATTGGTGTTCTTACAGGTATATTTGAAGTGACTAGTGCAGGAATTTCTGCTGCAATCATTTTTGGATTTTTAGGAGCTTTAGTCTTTAAACCAAAAGGATGAAGAACGAATCTAGTAACATATGAATATAGTAATAGAAGCAGGATTGTAGACCTGCTTTTTTTAGTGAGAGGAACGAAAAAACAAACTATTTATATAAAATGGAAAATATTTTGAAAAATCACTTGTGGAAATATGCAATATATTATAAAATAATGTAATTACAGGTGAATATTTATACAAATTTCAAGGAAAATGTTTGCATTTATATGAAAGTGAGGGAGATTATGAAAAAATTCAAGAGAGTGTTAGTGGCAAATAGAGGAGAGATTGCCATAAGAATATTTAGAGCTTGCAGTGAACTTGGTATAAGGACTGTAGCTATTTACTCCGATGAAGACAAAAACTCTCTTTTCCGAACAAAAGCAGATGAGTCTTATCTAATCGGGCAAAATAAGGGACCTGTGGAAGCTTATTTAAATATGGAAGAAATTATAAAAATTGCATTAAAAAAAGGTGTAGATGCAATTCATCCAGGCTATGGATTTTTATCAGAAAACACAGAATTTGCAAGAAAATGTCAAGAGGCAGGAATTGAATTTATTGGTCCAACCCATGAAATGATGGATCAATTAGGAGACAAGATTAAATCAAAATTAGTTGCAAATCGTGTAGGGGTGCCAACGATTCCAGGAGTAGAAAAGCCTGTGACAAGTGATGAAGAAGCTGTTGAATTTGCAAGATATTGTGGATATCCAGTAATCCTGAAAGCTGCTGCTGGTGGCGGTGGAAGAGGAATGAGAATCGTAAGAGATGAAAAGGATCTTTTAACAGAATTTAGAAGTGCTAAAAATGAAGCAAGAAAAGCCTTTGGAATAGATGATATCTTTATTGAGAAATATCTTGAAAAACCTAAGCATATAGAAGTACAAATATTAGGTGATAAACATGGAAACATTGTACACTTATATGAAAGAGATTGCTCTATTCAAAGAAGACACCAAAAGGTAATTGAATTTACTCCTGCTCTTTCTATTACTAAGGAGCAAAGAGAAAAAATATGTGCTGATGCATTAAAGATTGGAAAAGCTGTAAATTATCAAAATGCAGGAACCGTTGAATTTTTAGTAGATATGCATGGAAATCACTATTTTATTGAAATGAATCCTAGAGTTCAGGTAGAGCATACAGTAACAGAAATGGTTACAGGAATAGATATTGTGCAAAGTCAAATTTTGATTGCACAAGGATATCAATTAGATTCAAAAGAAGTGAATATACCTTCACAAGAATCAATTGTTTCAAGAGGTTATGCCATTCAGTGTAGAATAACAACAGAGGATGCCCTTAATAATTTTGCGCCAGACACAGGAAAAATTGATATTTACAGAACGGGTTCAGGCTTTGGTGTAAGACTGGATGGAGGAAACGGATTTACAGGTTCTATCATAAGTCCTTATTATGATAGCCTTTTAGTAAAGGTTACTTCATGCTCTAGAAGCTTTGAAGATGCTATTAGAAAGGTTCATAGAGCTATAAGAGAGATTAAGGTTAGAGGGGTTAAGACAAATATTCCATTCTTAGTAAATGTATTAAACCATGAAGAATTTAAAAAAGGAACATGTGATACAGGATTTATTTCTGATAATCCAGAGCTTTTTGATATTGTTCCAAAAGCTGATAAAGAGCTTAGAGTCCTTAAGTTTATAGGAGAAAAGGTAGTTAATGAGACAAAAGGAAATAAGAGAGAATTTGATATTCCTGTTGTGCCAAAGGTCATTCCACTTCAAAAGATGAAAGGAACAAAGCAGTTGCTAGAAGAGAAGGGACCCGCGGGTGTTGTAGAATGGATTAAAAATCAGGAAAAGCTATTATTAACAGATACAACTATGAGAGATGCCCATCAATCTCTTATGGCAACAAGAGTAAGAACAAAGGACATGGAAAAAGTTGCAAAAGCTACTTCTGTTTTAGCAAAGGATTTATTCTCATTAGAGATGTGGGGAGGAGCTACCTTTGATGTAGCCTATAGATTCTTAAAGGAATCTCCGTGGGAAAGATTAGAGATTCTTCGTAAAAAGGTACCAAATGTGCTTTTCCAAATGCTTATTAGAGGGGCAAATGGTGTAGGCTATAAAAATTATCCAGATAATGTGATCAGGGAATTTATCAAAGAAGCGGCTAATAATGGTATTGATGTATTTAGAATATTTGACTCTCTAAACTGGTTAAAGGGCATGGAAGTTGCAACAGATGAAGTATTAAAGAGCGGGAAAATAGCTGAGAGTTGTATTTGTTATACAGGAGATATCCTAGATCAAAGAAAAGATAAGTATACACTTGATTATTATGTGAAAATGGCAAAAGAAATAGAAAAAATGGGTGCGCATATATTAGGAATTAAAGATATGTCAGCCCTTCTAAAACCACATTCAGCTTATAAGCTTATTAAAGCACTAAAGAACGAAATCAGCATTCCAATTCATCTTCATACCCATGATACGAGTGGAAATGGTGTAGCAACTATTCTTATGGCAGCACAAGCAGGAGTAGATATTGTAGATACAGCCATTAATAGTATGGCAGGATTAACTAGTCAGCCAGCACTAAATTCTGTTGTTGCAGCTCTTGAAAATACTACAAGAGATACAGGTTTAGTTCTTGATGATTTACAAAAAATTGCGGATTACTGGGCAGATGTAAGACCTGTTTATGGTCAGTTTGAGTCAGATTTAAAATCAGGTACAGCAGAAATCTATAAGTATGAACTTCCAGGAGGTCAATATTCAAATCTAAAGCCTCAAGTAGAAAGCTTTGGACTTGGTCATAGATTTAATGAAGTAAAAGAAATGTATAAAACAGTAAACGAAATGTTAGGAGATATCGTAAAAGTAACACCATCTTCTAAAGCTGTAGGAGATATGGCAATTTTTATGGTACAAAATGATTTAACTCCTGAAAATATTTATGAAAAGGCAGTAGATATGGCATTTCCTGATTCTATAGTGGCTTACTTTAAAGGCATGATGGGGCAGCCTATGGGAGGTTTTCCAGAAAAACTTCAAAACTTAGTATTAAAGGGGGAAGAACCTATTACTTGCAGACCAGGAGAATTATTGCCACCTGAGGATTTTGATCAAATCAAAAAGAATTTAAAAGAGAAATTTGATATACAGCCAACAAATAAAGATGTCTTAAGTTATGCATTGTATCCAAAGGTATTTGAAGAGTATTTAGCTTATATTAAAGAAAATGGAGATTTTAGTAAGATGGGAAGTGACATTTACTTCCATGGATTAAGTGAAGGCGAAACTTGCCAAGTAGAAATTGCTAAAGGAAAGGTTTTAGTGATCAAGCTTTTAGAAATTGGAAAGCTAGATGAAGAAGGAAATAGAACGGTAACCTTTGAAGTAAATGATAGTACAAGAGCTATAAAGATTTATGACAAAACCAGTGGAGAAACTAGGAAAGAAATGAATTTTACACAAATTGCAGATCCGAATAATCCTTTAGAAATAGGATCAAGTATTCCAGGAAAACTGATTAAAGTTTTAGTGAAAGAAGGGGAAGCGGTAAAGGAAAATCAAATTGTTGCAATCGTTGAAGCCATGAAAATGGAAACAAATATTAAAGCACCAGTGGCAGGATTTGTAGAATCTGTTATTGCAAAGGAAGAACAGCAGGTAGAGTCAGGAGAATTATTAATTAAATTAAGTGAATAAGCCATAAAAAATATCCGTGTTAAAAAGCACGGATATTTTTATGGTTTATTTTAAATTTTCATAGGCACTATCTCCTGCGATTTTTCCAAATACAGTAATGTCCGTTAGAGAATTTCCTCCTAATCGATTTGCACCATGAATGCCTCCAGTAACTTCTCCTACTGCAAAGAGTCCTTTTATGATTTGATCATTTTCATTAAGGACTTGAGCTTTTTCATTGATTTTTACTCCTCACATTGTATAATGGACGGCAGGCGCTACTTTTACAGCATAAAAGTATGATATAGCTATTTTGCTTTTCATAGATTTTCTACCAAAATCTTCATCTTTTCCACTGATGGCAAATTGATTGTAGGTTTCAATTGTTTTTAAAAGCTCTTTTTCATCTATTTCCAATGTTTTTGCTAAATCTTTCAAGGTTTTAGCTTTTAGGAGGAGTCCGTCATCATCATATTTCTCTATAGCCTTTAAGCTTTTTCTTATATTTTCATCAAATAGGAGAAAACTAATACCATCCTTTTGTTTTAATTCTGCTTGAGAAACAACATCTCTCGTATCAAGTTCATTGACAAATCTTTTTCCATATTTGTTTACTAGTATAGCACCATTTCCTCTTACAGCCTCTGTAATTAAATGATTATCATGGGGAATGACAGTTGGATGAATTTGAATTTCCTTCATATCTACAAAAGAAACTTTGTTATTTTATCATGGTTGATAGATAAAGCTACTTGGACTTTTCCTTTTTTACCTAGAGCTTCTCCTATGTACTTTCCTTTTAAATCTATATTAGGATGATCTCTCATATGTCGATATCCTATCACAAATAGAGTAAGGATGAATCCTATAAGTAAAAAAGCCATCATTTCTTTTGTTTGTTTCTTCAATTGTTTCATCTCCTTGTGTGATTTTAAATTAAAACCATTATTCATTAAAAATTATACTACAATATTAAAAAAAGATTAAAGAAAAATGGATAATATTACGATAAAAGAATAACGAATCATCAAAATATAGGATGTATTACAAGAACTTAAGAGAGTATGGAACGATTCGACAGAAAACTATAAATTAGGTATAATATAAAAAACAGTAGATTCTTTTATATAAGGGAAATTCAATGAAAATACTACTCTGAAGAGGCGATAGATATGTCTATATTAAAAAAAATTTTATCATTTATAAAAAATGAAGATAAAAGAGATTTTCTTAGAAATTTTAAAGGATCGTGTGCTCGAGATGAGGAAATGGAAAGTGCATTAAAAGAAAGAGAAGCGAGTTTAAGGTGCGCACAAGAAATTGCTAATTTAGGTAGTTGGGAATGGGATGAGCAACGGGAAAAATTAAATTTTTCTGACGAGATGTATCGAATATTTGGATTAGATAAAAAAAAATTTCAGGGGAGTATCCAAGATATTGTTTTGACTTTAATTCATCCTGATTATAAAGAATTGGTGGATAACGTTTTAAGAAAAATCATGGTATCAGGAATCATAGAAAAAATGGAAATAAAAATCATGAAATTGACAGGAGAAGAGAGATGGATACGAGCCAATGGTGTTTTAGTTTATGATGAAGAAAATAACAAGAAAATTATCGGAACCGTTCAAGATATAACAGAATGGAAGAGAGTTGAAATCGCTCTTCAGGATAACTTAAAATTTCTTCAAACTCTTATTGATACCATTCCTAATCCTATATTTTATAAAGACATTAAAGGTGTTTATAAATATTCTAATATTGCCTATGGTGAATACTTAGGTCTTAAAAGAGAAGATATTATTGGGCATACCCTTCATGAAATAGTATCTCCTGATATAGCCCGTGAACATTATGAAGTAGATAGAGATTTATTAAAAGATCAGGGGAAGATGGTGTATGACTCAAAGTTAAAATATGCTGATGGTGAATTGCATGATGTGATTCTTACAAAAGCTGCATTTACAAATCAAGAGGGAGAAACAAAAGGTCTAGTAGGTGTTATTATAGATATTACAGAACGCAAAAAAGCAGAAAAAAGTATTAATCAATTATTGAAATTAAAGGAGGCTATGCTTGAAATTAATCATGCCATTCTTGAAATTAATAGCATCAATGAGTTGTTTGCATTAGTACTAAAAAAGGTAGTAAAATTAATGGAAAACGCAGATTTTGCATGTGTATTAGTTTTAGATGAGGAAGGATATTTAAAAATTGGTGCTAGTACAGGATATGATTCTGAAAAAGCAAAGAATTATCGTATTAGGTTAAAAGATTCATTTATCTGGCATATAACAAAAGGAAATTTTGAAAAAACAGTTGTGGTTAATGATGTTCAAGAAATAATCAAAGAAAAGTTTCCAAATGTTTTAGACAATACAGAAGGACTTCAAATACAGTCCTCTATGAGTGCTCCTATTATTATTGATGGACAATTATATGGGTTAGTCAATGTAGATAGTGCTCAGAAAAATGTTTATGCACAAAGAGATTTAGAGATGATGGAGCATATGAGAAATCAAATCGAAATAGCTGTAAGTAAACATAAGCTTTATGAAGAGACCATTTATTTATCTAGATATGATAAATTGACAAATGTTTATAATAGAAGATATTTTGAAGAAGTATTTGATATATATATGAAAAAAGCTCTTAGATACAAGGAATCTTTTGCATTAGTCATATTTGACTTAAATGGACTAAAGTTTGTAAATGATACTTATGGACATTTAGCAGGAGATTTATTCATTAAAACATTTGCAAAAACCATTAATGACAATATTCGCTTTTCAGACATATTTGCAAGATATGGAGGAGATGAATTTATAGGTATTTTCTTTGAGATAGAGACAAAAGTTTTAATCAATAAATTAGAAGAATGGAGCAAACAATTTATCCAAGATGCTATTTTATTTGAAGGAAATAAGATTATTTGCAGCTTTAGCTACGGAATTGCAGAGTTTCCTCATGATGGGGAAAGCTACAAAGAATTAGTAAAAATTGCAGATGAAAGAATGTATGTGTATAAAGAGAAAGTAAAAAAGAGAATGAAGAATCAAAAATAAAGCTTCTATCATGGAAAATGGTAGGAGTATTTTTATTGTTCAGAACATGGTATGAATAATTATATTTTGAATGGTCTTCAACTTTTAATAGAAGTTATTCACAATTGACAAGGAAAGTGCATAATGTTATAATGTTATAAACTTTACAACAATGTTTATGACATACGTACGGTATAAAATTATATCTGATTTATAGCTATACAAATAAAAAGTTGGAGGGAAAATATGAAAAACACAAGGGATTTACAATATATGACTTGGAAGGAAATAGAAGAGATTTACAAAAAGGATCCTGTAATGATTATACCTGTAGGTTCTATGGAGCAACATGGACCACATTCTATTGTTGGAGATTTTATTGCAGCTGAGGAAGTAGCAAGAAAAACAGCAGAAAGTAGTGAAAATACATATGTGTTACCTGTAATTCCATTTGGATATTCAGAAAATTTTAGAGGGTTTCCAGGAACTATATCCATTTCACCAGAAACATTAAAATCATTGCTTTATGATGTATGTGAAAGTCTTATAGAACATGGGGTTACAAAAATTACTATATTTAATGGACATGGTGGAAATTCAACTATTATAGATGAATTAGGAAAAAAAATTAGAAGAGATAAGAAAATTTTAATCAGCAAAATTGATTTATGGAGGAGTTTATCGCCAAAATTTAAAGCAGAATTATGCGAAAATCCACTAGAAGAATTTGGACATGGTGGAGAACCTATGACATCTATGATGAAGTATCTAAAACCAGATATGGCAAGACCTGATTTGTTAGAGGAGTATACTTATGATGGCAAGTGGAAAGGTTATAAAGCTAGTGGAACATCCAAGCTTAAATTTGATGATTATTTAGTCCATATATATTTTGATACGAAAGATATGGATGAATTAGGAGCTGTTTCAAATCCCCTTAATGCTTCAGAAGAAAAGGGAGAAAAAATGATTAATAAAGTTACTGAAAATTGTAAAAAACTTGTGGAGTTTCTTCATAGTATCGATACACGTTTATAAAAATTGAAATATTTATTATTTGGTGGAGGGGAAAAAATTGAACATATCAATAATTGCAAAGGAAATTGAGAAGGAGATTATTGCAATAAGAAAGACAATTCATAGATTTCCTGAATTAGCCTATGAAGAGTACAAAACAGCAGAAACAATAAAAAATGAGCTTTTAAAATTAGGCATAGAAATAATTGTAAATGAGAATTATACAGGAGTCATAGGTATATTAAAGGGAGAACAAGAGGGAAAAACATTAGCTTTGAGAGCAGATATGGATGCATTGCCTATTCATGAAGAAACAGAACTTGAGTATAAATCACAAAATTCAGGGATCATGCATGCTTGTGGACATGATATCCATGTAGCTGTATTGTTAGGTGTAGCTAAGATTTTAAGCAAATTGAAATCTGAAATAAAAGGTACTGTAAAGTTTATTTTTCAACCAGCAGAAGAAAGAAAAAAAGGAATTCCTAGTGGGGCAGAGACACTGATTTTGAATAATGTTTTAGAGGAACCGAAGGTAGATGCAATAGCAGGGCTTCATTGTTGGCCAGAGCTACCTTATGGAACTATTGGTATTAAGAGAGGGGGCATGATGGCATCTTCGGATACTTTAAATATAAAAATAAAAGGAAAAGGTGGCCATGCAGCTCATCCTCATAAGTGTATAGATCCTATCACAATTTGTGGATATATTATAACTGAAGTTCAAAGTATCGTTTCAAGGGAAATTGCTCCCTTTGATTCTGTAGTAATATCCTTTGGAAAAATAAGTGGTGGGCATGCTCCAAATGTTATTCCAAACGAAGTTGAATTACAAGGTACTATGAGAACTCTTAATGAAAGAACAAGAAATCTTATTCATCAAAAGATAAGAGATAGAGTAACGATGATTTCAAGAAGTTATGGTGGAGATGCAGAAATCGAAATTATAAAAGGATCTCCAAGCTTAACTTGTGATGATAATATGATAAATATATTAGAAAATGTAATAAACAATCAACTTACTGAAACGGAAATAGTGAACTTAAAAAATCCTTCTATGGGTGCAGAAGATTTTGCTTGTTATTTACAACATGTTCCAGGTTTATTCTTTAGATTAGGGACAGCCAATGAAGATGAAAACTCTAAAATCCCTTTGCATAATTCAAAAATAATATTTGATGAAAGAGCTATTTATCATGGAATGTGTGCAATGTCCACATTCGCTTTAGAATATTTAGAAGTTAATAGATAGAATAGACAAAATATACTAGGAGGTAAATCATGTATAATAAAGAAAAATGTGCACAATTTAAAAAGATGATTCATGATGAAAAAATACTAGTAGCACCAGGTATATATGACTCTTTTTCAGCTAAAATGGCAGAACGAATAGGATTCAAAACAGCCTATTTAGGAGGAAGCTGCGTTTCTATGACAAAGCTTGGTATTGCAGACACAGGACTTATAACATATAAAGAAATTATTGAGCATGCACGATATATAGTTGAAGCAACAAATATACCTATATTTGCAGATGGGGACAATGGATATGGTAATGCCCTAAATGTTCAAAGAACAGTGAGGGAATATGAAGCAGCAGGATTAGTAGGAATACAGCTAGATGATTTGATCTTACCTAAAAGATATTGTAAACCAGACAAACAAATCATTACAAGGGAAGAAATGGAAGGTAAAATAAAGGCTGCTGTTGATGCAAGAATCAATGATGATTTTACAATTATCTATAGAACCTTAGGAAGAGTGAATAAAGATTTAGATGAAGCGATTGAACGTTCTAATATAGCAGTAAAAGCTGGTGCTGATGTGGTATTTGTTGAAGGTTTAGACTCTGAAGAAGAGATAGATAGAGTAGCAAAGGAAGTAAAAGCTCCTTTACTAATAAGCATGAATGAAAAAAGATTCACATCAAATTTTACAGCAAAAGAGATGGAGCAGAAGGGATATAGTATAGGATTATTTCCTGTAACAGCTATTAAGGCTGCTGTTGAAAATGTTGAGAAGGTTTTGAAACAATTAAAAGAAGAGGAATCTGTTATAAATTGCAAGAACCAAATAATGGATACAACAAGATTTTATGATTATTTGGATTTAGATAAATGTAAAGAAACAGAGAAAAAGTATATCCCTTATAAAAATAATTTATAGTATACTGAGAAATGAGGGTGAGGAAAAAATGTATGATTATATTTTAGCAAATGGAATCATTGTTGATGGTTCAGGTGAAAAACCCTATGTATCTTCAGTAGCTATAAAGGGGGACCGAATAGTAGATATTAGGAAAACCTTTGATCAAAGGGAGAATGTTATTGATGTAAATGGACTTATTATAGCTCCAGGATTTATAGATATTCATACACATTCAGATGGATATCCATTAAAGGAAGAGCTTTCAGAAAGCAAGGTATATCAAGGTGTAACAACAGAGTTGGCTGGTAATTGTGGTAATTCTTTATTTCCATGTGATGCTAATAGTATAGAAACCATAAGAGCGTTTATAAAATCAAAGTTTCAAACGACGGTAGATAGAAGTGATTGGCCTTCATATTCAATAAAGGACTTTGCTCATAGAATAGAGGGTAGAAAAAAATCTATTAATTGGGCTTCTTTAGTGGGTCATGGCACACTAAGAGCAGCAGTTATGGGAATGGAGAATAGAAGACCTACCCCAAAAGAAATGGAACTTATGAAACGTATGCTAGACAATGAAATCAAAGCTGGGGCATTTGGAATATCTCTTGGATTACCATATCCTACTGGGAATTTTTCTGATACAGATGAATTAATAGAGCTAGCTAAGGTCATAAGGGACAATGATGCTATAATGACAGCCCATATAAGGGGAGAAAGCGATAAAATATTTGATGCTATAGAAGAAATGAAGGTAGTTGCAAGAGAATCAAAAGCTCATATTCATATATCCCATTTAAAACTTATGGGGAAAGGACAATGGGGTAAAGCAGAAAAATTATTAACCATTATAAAAGAGGCTAATAAAGATGGCCTTAATATAACATGTGATCAATATCCTTATAATGCATCTTCAACAGGACTGAGTGTTTTAGTGCCTAAGTGGGTTCATGAAGGTGGAGTAAAAAAAATGATAGAACGATTAAACAATTTAGAGAGACAAAAAATACTTGAAGAAATATCCATAGAAATGGAAAGACGAGGAGGAGCAGATCGGGTATATATTGCTTCTACATATGGCAAAAAACCTATGTATGAAGGATATACTATAAAAGAACTTGCTGATAAAATAGATCTTACGAAAAGTGAGGTTGTGGCTAAGCTTCTTACAGAATGTAATGGAAAAGTATCTTGTATATATTTTTCCATGAGTGATGAAGACGTTTTAAATATCTTAAAAGAAAAAGATATAGCTATAGGTAGTGATGGTCATGCATTTAGATATGATGGAAGTATGAGTACAGGGAAGCCACATCCAAGAAGCTTTGGAACTTTTCCAAGGGCTATTAAAATGATAAGAGAGCATCAATTACTATCTTTAGAAGATGCTATCTATAAGATGACAGGTCTAAGTGCAAAAATAATGGGGCTAAAGGACAGAGGGCTTATAAAGATAGGCTATATAGCAGATATTGTTATTTTTGATCGTGAAAAGATAAAGGATACTTCGACATTTGATCATCCTTTTCAAAAACCAGAAGGAATACCTTATGTATTTGTATCAGGAAAGCCTGCTATATATAAAAATATGCAAACAAAAGAGCGAAATGGACAGGTGATTTTGAACAAATAAAGTGATGTGTCTTAATTTATTAAGACACATCACTTTATTGTATAAGTAAAATTAAATGATACTTTCTATAGATTTAATAATATCTACAAGGTGTTTAAAGGATTTTTATGAATTAAATTTTCGTGTAGCATACACGGAATGAATACTTTTTAAAAATGATAGTAGCTTGCACTGATAAATTTATTTTGTTATTATATAATAAAAATAAAGTTAAAGGAATGAATATAATTGCAATTATACGAAAGAGTTTTTGAAGATTTATACAAAAAAATAAAAACAGGGTATTATAATGAAGGAGACTTGATACCATCGGAAAAAGAACTTGAAAAAATTTATAGTGTAAGTAGAGCACCTATAAGACAAGCTCTTGGGAAGCTAGAGAGTATAGATTTAATAGATAGAAAACAAGGAAAAGGTACTTATGTAAAGAAGAGTGAAAAAAACGACTCAAGAGCTTGTATGAGTGGTTTTGGAATGGATTTTAGCAAGTGTTGGAGTCATATAACCTGTAAGACATTAAATGTAGACGAAGTAGAGCCTACGCCAGATATTGTTAAGAAATTAGCCCTGAAAGAAGGGGAGAAGGTTGTTAAAGTAGAAAGAGTAAGATATGTGGATGGCTTTCCTATATTTTATTTGATCCATTATTCTAAATATATAGATGTAGATGGGGTCAAGGAGGAAGGTAATTTTAATTCTCTAAGACATCTATTAATTGAAAAGTTTAAATTGCCCATTGCATTAGCTACAGAAGAAATAAAAGCCGTATTTGCTACAGAAGAAATTGCGAAGATTCTTAGCGTATCAGAGGGTTATCCTCTTTTAAAAATTGAAAGATTATCATTGGATCATGAATATAATCCCCTTGAATATGTTAGATATTATGTAAAAACGGAAGAGTGGACATATAAAGTTAATTATAATAAATAAATATTTTCTCTTGCGAATTTTCAGAAAAAGACATCTCCAGAATTAAATTGGAGATGTCTTTTTGTATACAAAATTTATTTTCAGAATCTTGAAACAAGTGAACGACTTTAGTTGACAAAATAATATTATAAGGTTATAATATTATAAAGGTTATAACATTATAAACAATAACTTTTTAAACTATATACATATTTAATCCTAATTTAAGGGAATAAATTTTATTAGATTGACTTTCTTCTAATTGCATATAGTGTGTTATTGAGAAAATAAATATTGGAAGATTTTTTTAAAAGTTAAAAAGTGTTGATTATATAAGGGTTATAAACCTTACAACATCATAATAAAAAGGAGGTCTAATATGGCTAATTCAAACAAGAAAAAAGGGTTATTTTACAGATTTTTAGATTTTGTAGAAAAAACAGGTAATAAGTTACCACATCCATTTAATCTATTTGTGATACTAACCCTTACAGTTGTATTAGTATCAGTAGTGCTGTCGGCTATGGAGATCCAAGCAAAGCATCCTTCTAAGGATGAAATTATCATGGCAAAAAGCTTGTTAAGTAAAGAAGGATTAAGGTATATGGTTCTTAATGTAACAAAGAACTTTGTTAACTTTAAGCCACTAGGACTTGTTTTAACCATTATGCTTGGGATTGGTATGGTTGAACAAACGGGACTCATGTCTGCTTTTATGAGAAAATTTATAATGGGAATGCCTGAAAAACTAATTATTGCAGCAATCTTTCTTATTGGTATATGTGGAAATGTAGCTTCAGGATCATCTATTATAATTGTTCCTCCTATTGCAGGTGCTATATTTTATGGTATAAAAAAGAATCCTCTTGTAGGAGTTGCAGCAGGATATGCAGCTACCTGTGCAGGTTTTACAGCCAATCTTATAATCGTTGGAACAGATGCATTACTAGCGGGGATTACTGAAGAAGCAGCAAAGATTGTAGATCCTTCATTATCTATTTCTCCAGCAATCAACTATTATTTTATGATTGCATCTACTATTGTTCTAACCATTGCAGGTGTATGGGTTACATCCTTTATTGAAAAGAGAGTAGGTAAATATTCTCCAAAAGAGGGTGTTCGTATTGAAGATGATGTAACTACAGAAATAACTAAAGAAGAAGAAAAAGGACTTAAGAGTGCTGGTATAGCTACAATCGTTTATTGGGTACTAATTGGAATATCATTGATTCCAGAAAGTTCGCCATTCAGAAGTGATACGGGAGGGCTTATACCGTCTCCATTTTTAAAAGGTATAGTAACTTTCTTATTTTTATGGTTCTTAACGATGGGGATTGCTTATGGTGTAACATCTGGTAAAATAAAAAAAGGCGCAGATATACCTACTATGATGGGAAATATTATATCAAGCCTTGGAGGATATATTGTTTTAACATTTATCATAGCACAATTTGTAAGTTACTTTAATTGGACAAACGTAGGATTGATATTAGCAGTATCAGCAGGTAAATTATTGAATGCAATCAATTTTACTGGTCTGCCTATGATTATATGTATAATATTGTTTTCCTCATTTGTAAACCTTTTCATAGGAAGTGGTTCGTCAAAATGGGCATTGCTTGCTCCAGTATTTGTTCCTATGTTCATGATGCTTGGTTATTCTCCTGCTTTTGCTCAAGTTTCTTACAGAATAGGAGATTCTATGACGAATTCTATTACACCATTATTCCCTTATTTCCCTATAATGTTAGGTTTCTTGAAGAAATATGATCCTGATGCAGGTGTAGGAACGGTTATGTCTATGACTGTACCTTATAGTTTAGTATTTGGAATTGTCTGGATCATACAATTGGTTATATGGTATTTCTTAAAGCTACCACTAGGGCCAGGAGCAACTATCTTTTAGTAAAATACTTATATCGTTAAACAAAATATAAAAATTCAAAGAATGTAAGGGTTTGATTTTTGAAATTGATATATTGGTTCTTCACTACTACACAGGTATTCCTATATAGGGGTACCTGTGTTACTATGTATATAGATACAAGTACTTGAACTGAAAAAGTGAAAGGCTGAAAAATATGAGTAATACAAAGGAAATAAAAATATCTGTCAGAAATTTAGTTGAATTTATTCTTAGAGCTGGTGATTTAGATGCAAGCTTTAGAAGCATGTCAAGAGCTGTAGAAGGAACTAGGGCTCATCAAAAGGTACAAAATGCACAAGATACCAATTATGAAGCTGAAGTTACTCTAAAACATAAACTTGAATATAAAGGATATACATTTTTCATTGAAGGTAGAGCAGATGGTATTATAAAAGAAAAATCTTCTATTTGTATAGATGAAATAAAATCTACTACAAAACCCTTAGAAATGATTGACGAAAATTATAATGAGGTTCATTGGGCACAGGCAAAATGTTATGCATATATCTATGCTATTCAAAATGAATTAGAAACTATCGATGTTCAGCTAACTTATTTTCATTTAGAAACGGAAAAGGTTAAAAATATAAGAAATGCCTTTAACTTTAAAAGCTTAGAAGAGTTTCTTTATGAAATGATCAATGGGTACATGGTTTTTGCAAATTTTACTTCTGATTGGTGTAACCTTCGGGATCTTTCAGTAAAGAACTTAACATTTCCCTTTGAAAAATATCGTATTGGACAAAGAGAACTTGCAATTTCTGCCTATAGAACTATAAGAGATCAAAAAAAATTATTTGTACAAGCACCTACAGGAATAGGAAAAACCATATCAACACTTTTTCCAACAGTAAAAGCTTTTAGTGAAGGGTATACCTCTAAAATATTTTATTTGACAGCCAAAACCATTACGAGGCAAGTTGCAGAGGAAGCTTTTACAAAAATGAGAGAAAAGGGATTAAGATTTAAAACCTTAACTTTAACAGCAAAGGATAAAATCTGTTTTAAAGAAGAGAGAAATTGTGATCCAGAATATTGTGAGTATGCAAAGGGACATTTTGATAGAATCAATGAAGGGATTCTTCACATACTCCAAAATGAAGATGAATTATCAAGAGTTGTTATAGAAAATTATGCAAGAGAGCATCATCTTTGTCCTTTTGAGTTTTCTCTAGATTTAGCTACATGGGTAGATGGTTTAATTTGCGACTATAATTATATATTTGATCCAAGAGTATATTTAAAAGGTCTATTTGAATTTCATCAGAATGAGTGTACCTTTTTAATAGATGAGGCACATAATTTAGTAGATCGGGCGAGGGAAATGTTTTCAGCGGTGCTTGCTAAAAAGCCATTTTTAGAACTCAAAAAAATATTCAAAGAAACAGAACCTCCCATTGCAAAAGCATTAGATAAAATTAATAAGTATATGCTCAAAGTTAAGAAGTATTGCGAAGAAAAGGATTTTTATATACAAAAGGAAATGTTTGAGGATATATTGTATTTATTAAATCGAGTGATTTCTGAAAGTGAAGAGTTTTTAGCGGAAAAAAAGGGGAAGAAGGGGTATCAAGAATTATTGGAATTATTTTTTGATTGTATATCCTTTATAAGGATTGCAGAACTTTATGATGACCATTATGTGACTTATGTACAAAAAGAAGAAAAGGATGTACTGCTAAAAATGTTTTGTCTTGATCCTTCTTATCTATTAAGTGAAGCAATCAAAAGGGGAAAATCAGCTATATTCTTTTCAGCTACCTTATCCCCTATAGAATATTTTAAGGATATTTTAGGGGGAAATATAGAAGACCAGAGTATTATGTTACCTTCTCCCTTTGATCGTAAAAATCTATGCTTGATGATCGGAAACAATATTTCAACAAAATATAAGGATAGAGAAAATAGTTATTATAAAATAGCAGATTATATAATAACAACCGTAGCTCAGAAAAAAGGGAATTATTTAGTATTTTTTCCATCTTATAAATATATGCAGGCCGTTTATGATAGATTTGAAGAAAAATATCCTGAATATAGAACGATTCTACAAGAAAGCATGATGAATGAAGAAAAAAGAGAAGACTATTTATTAGCCTTTGAAGAAAATCCTAAAATTCCCTTAGTGGGCTTTGCTGTAATGGGGGGGATATTTGGTGAAGGAATAGATTTAAAGGGAAATAGATTAATAGGATCAATCATCGTGGGAGTAGGACTGCCACAAATATGCCTTGAGAGAAATATCATAAAGGATTATTTTGATGAAAAAAATCATAAAGGCTTTGACTATTCCTATACTTATCCAGGGATGAACAAAGTACTGCAAGCTGCTGGAAGAGTTATTCGTACAGAGACGGACAAAGGGGTAGTATTATTAATAGATGAAAGGTTTAACTATTTTAGTTATAAAAAAATATTTCCTAGGGAATGGAACAATAGCATCAATGTAAAATCAGAAGAAGGAATTATGAAGACGCTAGAAAAATTCTATGGTGAAAAGTAGAAATATCTATATGTGTTGAATCAAAAAAAGGACAGGATTTTCTGTCCTTTTATGATTTATCTATGTCTAATATCTACAACTACAGGATAGTGATCAGATAGCTCTATTTTAGGAACATCATAGGAATCAATAAGAAAATTTTTTGACATAAGTAGATAATCGATTCTAGAATTGTATTTGGAGTTCTTAAAAGTATAGACACGATGCTTATTCATAATAATGGCAGGGTCTTTCAAAAATGAGAATAAGTCCTGAAATTCTAATAAATTAGAAGTATTAAAATCACCTGCTAATATAGTCGGCAAAGGGTCTTTTGAAATGACATTACTAAGAACTTTTATTTGTTTTTGGCGAATATCTTCAGATAAACCTAAATGCGTATTGAGTACTCGTATGGGACCTGTGGGAGTTTGTACGATTACCTTTTGAATGTTTCTAGGATATTTCAAAGAGGGTAGTGGAATATTTTCTACAGAAATAATAGGAAACTTACTAAGAATAAGGTTTCCTGTTTCTCCCGATATGATGGGAGTAGTTTCCTTATACGTCATTTGCATAGATAAAGATTCATTAAGGATTTCTGGTTGATTTGTAAATAAACTTCTTATTGAAAATTTATCTACTTCCTGTAAACAAATAATATCTGCTTGAATGGAAGAAAGAAAATGGGAGATTTCAGATATATTTGGATTTCCCCAAGACCCCATGCCAAAATGAATATTATAGCTGACAACTCGTACTGTGTTTTCTTGTGAAGTTAGATTATTTTGCAATGCAGGGGTGGAATATGGATAGAAAATATAATAACAGATTAAAAAGCATGCATATAGAAGGACCAAGGTTTGTCTGTATTTCATCGTATGCGCCTCCATTGAACTATTAGAATTTAAGTTGTATTTTGAAAATTATAAAAACTTCGATGATAAGTAATTCTAGAAAAAGCATTAAAATCCTTTAGGGAATATATGTAACCTTCTATGATATATATGATATTTATATGAAAAATAGTATGTATGGAAAAGGTCAGTAGATGACTTTCGTTACTTGATAGAACAAATAGAATTATGGTATGATAATTGATGGTTTAGCAAGATTTGATAAATACATAAAAATTATGACAAAATTTTTAATTATGCAAGTGCATAAAATTTTATGACAGCATTTGTTTGAATCATAAGGAGGAATACGTATATGTTTAAAATACCTAAATACAATCATCCAGATTTTGAGGAGAAAAGATTTCAATTTGCGCCAAATGTAAAAGTAGAAAAGGTAACAAAGGAGGGAGTTGCCCCTGAAAATTATCATGTAACTTCTATGTATCCTGAGTATTTTAAAATAAATGAAAAATGGATTTTAGCAACAGAGAGTAGAATGGATTGTGTACCTGTTATCGTAGAAGATGAAAAGATTGAAATGAAGGAATTTAGAAATTTAAAAGTAGAAGATGAAGTCATTGTAGGTAGAACAGAAGATGCTAGTGAAGGAATTTACTTATATACAAATGGATTTTCGGAAGAGGAAAAAGAAGGAGATGTATTTGCCTTTAGAAGTGGAAGATCTAGAGAAACAGCTTATACGAAAGATTATAAGGAGCTATTTGAACTTTTAAAGCATGAAAAAGAAAATGGCTATATTGTATGGGTTTTAGGACCTGCTGTATCTTTTGATTATAGCTCCAGAAAATCAATGGCAGATTTAATAGAAAATGGATATGCTCATGCGGTGTTAGCTGGAAATGCTGTAGCTACTCATGATATTGAAGGAGCATTATTTGGAACAGCTCTAGGGCAAGATATTTATAATCAGGATTCAAAGCCTAACGGACATTATCATCATCTGGATGCCATTAATAGAGCAAGAAAAGCAGGGTCTTTAGAAAGATTAGTTGAAAATGGAGATGTGAAAAATGGAATCGTCCATGCATGTATTAAAAATGATGTACCTATGGTACTTGCAGGTTCTATAAGGGATGATGGACCACTTCCAAGTGTAATTGGAAATGTGTATGATTCTCAAGAAAGGATGAGAAGTCATGCAAGACGTGCCACTACTGTAATTTGTTTAGCAACACAGCTACACACCATTGCTACAGGGAATGTAACTCCATCCTTTACAGTTATTGATGGAGAGGTAAGGCCTGTATATATTTATGCAGTAGATGTTTCTGAGTTTGTATTAAATAAATTAAGAGATCGAGGAACTTTACAAGGAAAAACCATTGTAGCAAATATTCAAGATTTTCTAGGAAAGTTAAGAGATAAATTGGTAGATTAACAAATTAGAGGTTTGCAATAAAAAATCAAAAAACTCACATACTAACTATGTAAAATAAAATCTTTATAAAAGGAATGAGGTATGTGAGACGAAAAATAACGGTAGTGTTTTTGATTGCTTTACTTTGTATGATGGGATGCTCTTCAAAGATGCATCATCAAAAGGAAGATTATCTAAATAATATTTATAATTCTGTACAAAAAATAGAAAAATCAGATTTAAAGGACTTATCAAAAGATCAGCTTGAGATGGTTTCTGGAAAAATCAAAAAAATTACTATAAGAGATGGCAAAAGATCATTGCTGATTGAAGATGCAAAGGGAATGGAATATATTTTTCATATTAACGAGAATACAATTGTAATGACTTTTGAGAAGCTAAAGGTTGGACAAAATGTAGATATTATTTTTAATGGAATCCTAACAAGAAGTATACCCCCTCAAGGAAATGCAATAATTGTAAATGGATTAAAAGTATAATAAAGAAATCCTAGTCAAATTTTAAGCTGACTAGGATTTCTTTAGAATGATTATAGACAAAAGGGTTGATAAATAGTATGGTTTTAGTATAAAGAAATTTGATCAATAGGAGCGTATAAACTTATGGAATATGGTTACAAGAAAGGTCTACTAGACGGAAATATTACAAAAAACTTATTGAAAATGTCACTACCTACGATGCTAGGTTTTTTATTTCAATCAGCATATGATTTAGTAGATATGATGTGGATTGGGAAAATCTCTTCTACAGCTGTAGCAGGTGTAACCATATTTGCAACAATATTTTGGTTAGTAGATGTACTCAATAGCATAATCGGTACGAGTTCTGTATCCTTAATTTCTCAATATTATGGGAAAAATGATATGGAAAAGACAAGTCGTGTAATAGAGCAGACACTTACATTTAAAGGGCTAGTAGCTATCATAGCTGGAGGAATTATTCTGATTCTCTTAAGACCCTTATTAGAATTTTTTACTAAGGATCAGGAAGTGATCAAAAGTGCATTATCCTATGGATATATAAGGATATTTTTTTTGCCCATTATGTTTTCATCCTTCACTGTAAATACAGCCTTTAGATGTATTGGAGATGCTAAAAAGCCCATGATGATCATGGTCATTGCAGCAGTTCTTAATGTTATATTAGATCCTATTTTTATATTTGAAAAAGTACCCTATGTAAATATACCTGGATTAAACTTAGGTGTATTTGGAGCAGCACTAGCTACAGTCCTTTCTACAATGGTTGCCTTTGGGGTAGGGATTTATATATTTATATCTGGAAAAACAAAGGTGAAGATTCAAGTAAAGAATTTATTGAAGCTAGATAAAGAAATGGATAAAAAGCTTATTACTATAGGACTTCCTAGTGGTTTTGAAATATTATCTAGAAATCTTGCTGCAATAATGACATTGAAATTTGTAACTATTTATGGAACTGTAGCAATTGCAACTATGGGAATAGGAAATAAGCTATTTAACTTTACTTTCTTACCTTTATTGGGACTAAATATGGGGGCAAGTGCCATTGTAGGACAGTGTTTAGGTGCAGAAAAGATTGATAGAGCAAAGGCTACAGCCATAAGAGCAGTGATGGTGGGTGTAGGATGTATGAGCTTAGTGATATTAATTAGTATATTATTTCCACAAAGAATAATGGATGCATTTACGGATGATCAAGCAGTGATAGAAACTGGTATATTGATGATTCGAGTAGTGGCACCATCTTTAATAGGGGTAGCAGTAGCTATGGGACTTGGCTGTGTATTTTCAGGTTCGGGTTATAATATACCATTTTTAGTGTCAAGTTTAGTAGCTAGATGGGGTATACAGGTTCCTATGCTTGCAATAGTTACTTATAGGATGCATTTACCAATCATTTGGGTTTGGAGTACTTATGTACTTGCAGATGTAGGGGAGATGATTGTCTTATTTATAGGATATAAAAGAGGAAAGTGGGAGAAAAAAAGGGTGTAAATTTTCATGAGCATAATCCTAAAAATGGGATTATGTTTTTTAAAATAAAATAATTATTTTGATTGCATGGGATAGATAAAAGGATTTGGTAAAAAATATGTAGAAATAGTCATGTGTATGTAAAAAAATGGAGTACATTCAATTGTTAGAATAGGGGGCAAATGGATGAAAATAATTATCTTATGTATATTGACAGTAATAAACATTCCAGTTTATAAGTTTTTGTTCAATATATTTTTTGACAATATGATTGAGTTTTGGGAATGTGTTAGATTTTCTTTTACAAAATGTCTATTTTAAGGGGGCATTTAATTTTGAGGGGGAAGGGTTTTGTTAAGGGGTAATTTCTTTGGAAATAAGCTTAGTATATCTAGCTCAGAAGCCAATGTTCCAGAGATTAACAATGCAGCGCCAATCCACCCACGTGTAGTTAATGTTTCGTGCAAGATAAGGACAGCTAGTGATCCAGAAAATACAGGTTCTAATGAAAAAATCAGTGCTGTATGGGTTGAATTTGTATATTGTTGGGCATAGCACTGGACGACGAAACCGATGGCTGTACAAAAAATTGCTAGAAATAATACTATAATCCATGTAGATGTTGTATGGGGGAATGTAGGTTTTTCTAATATGAGGGCTAAAATAATATTAAACAGTCCTGCAAATCCAAGCTGCCAGATTCCTAAAGCTATAGCATCTACGGCTTTTGTCACCCGCTCCATTAGGAGAATATGAATGGCATAGAGTAGAGCGCAGAGGAGAGAGAGTCCATCCCCTATATTAAATTGTAGAGATTCTATACCAGTTAAGAGAATAACCCCTATAAAAGCTAAAAGCACACCAAAGAGAGTACTAGAATTAGGTTTTTCTTTTAAAAAGAAAATAGATAATACAGGAACCATAATGACTGTTAAACTGATGAGAAATCCAGCATTGGCTACAGTAGTATATAAAATACCATAGGCTTGGGTAGCAAAAACCATTGTAAGGATGATAGCGAATATGGCTGCATATTTTAAGGTTTGTCTATTTGTATTTTTTAAATGGGGATAAAGTGCTGTAGCAGCAACTAAGAATCCTATAATAAACCGAAGTGCAGAAAGATGAAAGGGATCGAGTTCATCCAGTCCGAATTTAGTCAATATATAAGAACTACCCCAAAAAAACGTGGCTAGAATAAGCAAAAGATCAGCTTTTGTCTGTTTTTTCATGCGTATAGACCTCCTTTGTATTTATTTTTTATGCCTAATATAATTCTACTACAAGTAGAAATGAAATAATAGAGGAAATTTTCAAAATAATGGAATGGATTTTAGGCAGATTATAAGGATTAATGACACCTATATAAAAATCATTTTGTTTTAATTTTTTTTAAAATAAGTCAATAATATTGTTGACAAATAAGAAAATGAATAATAAAGTAAAAGACGGCTCGTTTTATTAAAAAAATAGAAAATAGCAAATGGATTAAAAAAATAATGTAAAGGATGAATATTTAAAAGAAATAAGAAAAAAATACTAAAAGTAATAGATTAATGGTATAATAAGATATTTGCTGAATTTAAATAAGAAAAGGAATGATTAAATGGAAAAAATTAGATTTGAAGATTTAGCTTGTTCAGAGGAGATTAAGCAAGCAGTAAAGGATATGGGATTTGAAGAGACAACACCTATACAAGGATTAGCTATTCCATTAGTATTCGAAGGAAGAGATGTGGTAGGACAAGCTCAAACGGGTACGGGAAAAACAGCAGCTTTTGGAATACCTGCTATAGATAAAGTATCACCAGATAAAAAAGAAACTCAAGCCCTGATATTGTGTCCAACAAGAGAGTTGGCTGTACAAGTTTCAGAGGAGCTTTCAAAGCTTGGAAGGTATAAAAAGAGAATTAATATTTTACCAGTTTTTGGAGGTCAATCGATAGATAGACAAATAAAAGGTCTTAGAAAAGGTGCACAAATCGTTATCGGAACTCCTGGTAGGGTAATGGATCATATTAGAAGAAAAACTTTAAAGCTTGATAATCTAGAAATGTTCATACTAGATGAAGCAGATGAAATGCTAAATATGGGATTTAGAGAAGATATAGAAACCATCCTACAAAGCGTACAGAAAAAAAGACAAACGTTACTTTTCTCTGCTACAATGCCTAAAGCAATACTAGAGATTATTAATGAGTATCAGGAAAATCCTAAGATTGTTAAGGTAGTTCATAAGGAATTAACTACACCAAATATTGAACAAAAGTACATAGAAGTAAAGGAAAGAGACAAATTAGAAGTTTTAACAAGATTAATTGATGTATATAATCCAAAGCTTTCTATTGTATTTTGTAATACAAAGAAAAAGGTAGATGAAGTAACAGACCTTTTACAAAGTAGAGGCTATTTAACAGATAAAATTCATGGAGATATGAAGCAAACTCTAAGAATGAATGTAATGAATAAATTTAAGCGTGGAGATATAGAGATTCTAGTAGCTACAGATGTTGCAGCAAGAGGACTTGACATTGATGATGTAGAATATGTATTTAACTTTGATGTACCAGCTCATGAAGATTACTATGTTCATAGAATCGGAAGAACAGGAAGAGCAGGAAAAACAGGAACATCCTTCTCCTTTGTAACAGGAAGAGATTTTTATCTTTTAAAAAATATTATGAAATATACAAAGAAGAAAATTAAGCAACATCCTATTCCTACCATTAAAGATATAGAAACTATAAAGACAGAAGCTCTTGTAGGTCGTATCAAAAGAAAGATTGAAGAAGGAAATTTACAAAAATATATTAAAGTCGTTGAGAATTTAATCGAGGATGATTGTCCTTCTATAGAGGTTGCAGCAGCTCTTCTTAAGATGGAACTAGCTCTACCTGAGGCGAAAGAAATAAAAATGGACAGTCCTAAGAGAGTAAAAGATACAGGTGCTCAAGAATCAGGTATGGTTAGAATGTTTATCAATATTGGTAAAAATAAAAAGATCAGAGCAAAGGATGTAGTGGGAGCACTTGCTGGAGAAACAAGCATGAAGGGAAGAAATATAGGTGTAATAGATATTCATGATGATTATACCTTTGTAGAAGTACCAGAAGAGTATGCAGAAGAAGTTCTTATGAAGATGCGTAAAAACACAATAAAAGGAAATGCTATTAGTATAGAACCTGCTCAAGGAAAGAAAAGCAGAAGAAAAAGAAAGAGAAAAAAATAAATGCAAAAAGTCGTGCTATCAAAGTAGTGCGGCTTTTTTTCTATTTATTTTATCAAGAAAGAGGAATATTTTGTATAAAAAAATATTATAATAAAAAGGAAATTCAGAATATTTATAGAATAAACAATATAACGAAAACTACAAAAAGTGAGGGATATGTAAAATGGCGAAACTTTATTATTGCACAAAATGTAGAAGGATTGAAAAAGATCCTAATAAGTGTGGTGTTTGTAGTAGTGAAAGAATTAAACTACTAAAGGTAGGTGCGCCAGTAAATGTGATTGGTACAAAGCAAAAGGGAAAAGTTTTTAAAATCAAAGAGGATGGAGTAGATCTAATAATTATTAATCAAGCAAAGGAAAAAAATATAAAAGGCTATAAACATGAAGAAATTCAAAAAATCGTTAAATAATCACATCATTAATTACCTGCTAGGTAGCAGGTAATTTTTATGTGATGGATCAAGGTTTTTTATGGTATAATGTTCCATGATCATGATAGGCTATGATAAAATTTTTGTAGGAGGATGGATATGAACCAAGTACCCGTTATTGTAATAAATGATTTAAAAATGAATTATGAAGAGGGAGAAGATATATTAAAGGGGATCAATGTAGAAATCTATCCAGGACAGATCATAGGATATATTGGACCCAATGGAGCAGGAAAAAGTACCACAGTAAAAATTCTTCTAGGTATAATAGAGAACTATAGAGGAAAAATAGAAATCTTTGGAAAAGATATTTCGAAGGATCAAATAGCTTATAAAAGAAGAATTGGCTATGTACCAGAAACGGCTGAAATATATGATCATTTAACAGCCTATGAATATCTTACTTTCATAGGAGAGGTTTATGGATTAGAAGCAAAAACTGTAGAAGAAAAGGCGAAAAAACTTATGGGCTTATTTGGGATAGTGGAGCATTTCTATAGTAGAATTTCTTCTTATTCAAAGGGAATGAAGCAAAAGCTATTAATTATAGCAAGCTTACTCCATAACCCGGATATATTATTTTTAGATGAACCTCTAAGTGGGTTAGATGCCAATAGTGTGATGGTTTTTAAAGAGATTTTATCAAAGCTTTCAAAGGAAGGAAAAACTATTTTTTATTCTTCTCATATTATGGAGGTTGTAGAAAAAATCAGTCATCGTATACTTCTTTTGAATAATGGTCAGATCGTTGCAGATGGAACCTTTGAAGAGTTAAAGGAAAAAAGTAGGGAAGGCTCCTTAGAAGAAATTTTCAATCAACTAACCGGCTTTGATAAGCATAAAGAGATTGCAGATGAATTCATAAGAACCCTTAAGGAGGTGTAAAGAATGAAAGACTTTAGATCCTTAAAGGTTTTAGATAAATTTCGGTTTGTTTTTGAAAAATCAGGAGTAGACTACAAGGTCATGAGAAAAATATTACAACTAAAATTAATTATGGATGCAAGAAGAGTGCCTACAGCCATGAACAATCAAAATAAAGAGCAAAATGAAGACAGTAACTTATTTATGAGGTCTTTATGGGGATATGGCTTTATGGGGTTAATGATCATGCTTATCATGATTGCTCCTTTTCCTTTGTTTGTAAAGCTCAATTTTTGTTTTGGGATAATTATGTTTATGGTGATGACTATTATGATTTCAGATTTTTCATCTGTTTTATTAGATATAAAGGATAAAAACATTTTATTAACGAAGCCCATTAATGAAAAGACTATCAATATAGCCAAGATTATTCATATTTTTATTTATCTATTTATGATTATTATGAGCCTGGCAGGACCTTCTTTAATAGCAGGAATAGTAAAATATGGACTATTGTTTGGATTATTATTTTTTGTAGAGTTAATATTTATTGCAGGATTTATCGTTTTTATCTCTTCTTTATTATATTGTGTGATTCTTCACTTTTTTGATGGAGAAAAGCTAAAGGATATTATTAATTATTTTCAAATTATATTGTCTATTACTATGATGATTGGATATCAATTTATAGGACGAATGTTTGATATTTTTGGAGAAGATATGGTCTTTACTCCAAAATGGTGGACGTATTTTATTCCTACAGCTTGGTTTTCAGCGCCTTTTGAATTATTGATTCATCAGAACTATGAAACATATAATATTATTTTAAGTAGTTTATGTTTGTTAGTTCCATTAGTGGCTTTAATCATACATATGAAAAAGATCATTCCTTATTTTGAAAAGAACCTGTTGAAATTAAATCATCAAAAGGCTAAGAATGCTAAATATTATGAAATGAAGGGAAGAATACATAAAAAAATAGCAAAGATATTTTGCTTTGATAGAATGGAAAATATATTTTTTAGATTTACCCAAAATATGCTTTCAAATGAAAGAACATTAAAATTAAAAATATATCCGAATATTGCTTTTGCAGCTATTTTTCCACTTATTATTATGGGAAGAGAGCTACTAGATGGAAACTCTATAATAGAGACAATAAGAGAAATGAGAGGTGAAAAATTATATTTATTTGCATATTTAACGGTACAAATGATGTCAAGCTCTATTCTTATGTTAAAAACTAGTGAAAAGTATAAAGGCGTATGGATTTATAAAATTTTACCTATGAAAAATTGTACACCTATTCATAAGGGGGCATGGAAAGCTTTTTTAGTGAAATACCATATACCTGTAATTTCATCTGTAAGCTGCTTATTTTTATCCATCTATGGGTATAAAATCATTATAGATTTAAGCTTGATCCTATCCAATATGATTTTGATTAATATTATACTTTTTAGAAGGTCTTCAAATGAGCTGCCATTTAGTAAGGATTTTAAGCATGTTCAAGAAAATAGTTTAGAGATATTTTTTCTTGCAGCCTGCATTTGTGGGACGTTAGCAGCGATACACTTTTTTGTAAGAAATTCATTCTATGGAAGAATCATTTACTTAGGGGTGATAGTCATCATCAATATATTTTTATGGAACAAAAGCTTTGAAAATGAGGCTGTAAATTAAAGATAAATGAAAATAGTGGATTAAAAGTTAGGATTTTCCTTTAAACAATATATAAAAAAGAGTTATTGCATAGGCAATAACTCTTTTTCTC
This sequence comes from Marinisporobacter sp., assembly GCA_025210395.1. Taxonomy (GTDB): domain Bacteria; phylum Bacillota; class Clostridia; order Peptostreptococcales; family Thermotaleaceae; genus Crassaminicella. The sequence continues at coordinate 9,677 of JAOARV010000051.1, read as the reverse complement.
CGTTATTATCTTAACTATATATAAATAGAAATATATTATCTTCTAGACATGCTAAAACTAATAGGTTTCATATTTATTATATAATAAAATAATATTTCAGATTAAAGTTTAACTACGTTGCTAGCTTGAGGTCCTCTGTTTCCATCAGTGATTTCGAATTCAACTTGTTGACCTTCTTCTAAAGTTTTGAATCCGTCTCCTTGGATTGCAGAGAAATGTACGAATACGTCATCTCCACCTTCTACTGAGATAAATCCATAACCTTTTTCTGAGTTAAACCATTTAACTGTACCTGTTTTCATTTAAAAATCCTCCAAAAAATTAAATTTTATTTTCGTAGCTAAGTATATCATAGATAGATACAAATAGCAACGTGATATTTATATTATGGCAGAAAATTTTATATTCTATTACAAAATTTCTCTTTACTTTATTATTTTTTTTTCAATCAACTAAACTTGAAGCATCTATAAGTCCTTAGACAAAGGAAGCTGTAAAAGGTACGCACTATAAGGTGATCCTATCAGGATTTGAAGACAAAACATTCAGACCCCAAGAAAAAGCTACTAGAGCTCAAGCTGTTGTCATGCTTAAACAATTATTAAATATTTTATAAAAAGTTAATAAAGATTAAAAGCAGGAGATTTTGGCTCCTGTTTTTATCTTTTGTCTGAATTCTATCAATTTTTTCCTAAATAGCCACTCACTGATATATAACTGATGCTAAGATCCCTAGCATAATAACACTTTTTATAACCAAATCTAGTTCAAATTTTTACCCAACATATACGATAAAGTATCTGATTTTTGATTGAGAAATTAAAAATTTCTAAGGATTATTCCAACTAAGAAAGTGCTACATTGATTTAAAGGATATTAATATATAGTAAGAATACTTTGGAATGATAAATTTTTGAAGGATCTATACTTAGAATGGTGACTATAATGGATACGGTTGTTGTTGTAGTGTTACGATGATGAAATAGAGATCTTTTAGAGTATTATCTTATGAAGTTCAATAAATTAAACTGTGAGTTAAAATTGACGTTGACATTAAAAAAATATAGAATAAATATAGAAAAATTTTCTAATATATTGAAGGGGGTATTGCACATGGGTCTATTCAGAAACGCAATGGCAAGCATCGGAATAGGAAGTGCTAAGGTTGATACGATTTTAGATAATGATAGGGTACAGGTAGGATCTCCTGTGACAGGAAGAATTTCTCTTAAAGGAGGAAAAATAGAACAGAAGATAGATAATATTTATCTTGAAGTTAGGACGGAATATAAACAAGAATCAGAAGATGACGATGATGAGTATACGCTAACAGATACGGTTCAAAAAATAACTATCCCAATCGGTCAAGCAATTGCTCCAAAGCAACAGGCGAATATACCTTTTCAATTTATTTTGTCTTCTGAAGTTCCTATAACAATGGGTAAAACGAAAGTTTGGATTCATACAGGATTAGATATAAAAAGGGCTATTGATCCAACAGATAAGGATTATATAGAGGTATTGCCTCATCCATATATGCAGGTGGTTTTAAATGCTTTTCAAATTCTTGGTTTTCAAATAAGAGAAGTAGAAAATGAATCAGTTAATTCAACAAGCGAAAAGGAATTTGTTCAAGAATTTGAATTTGTCCCAAAATCAGGTATGTTCAAAGGGTATTTAGATGAATTAGAAGTGGTATTTGCAATCTATAATGATGGTATTAAACTTTGGCTTGAAATTGATAGAAAAGCAAGAGGTCTGAAAGGATTATTTGCAGAAGTCTTTGATATGGATGAAACTAAAACAAATCTCGGGATATATGTACAAGATTTACAAAAAGGACCAGAATATATAGCAGAAAACCTTGGGGAATTTATTCAGTCCTACTTAAAGTAAGTATTGCTTGGATAGTAGAAGGAGTAGGTGTTTAGCTGATAAGATGCTGATTTGGATCTTATCAGCTATAAATTTTTATAAGGATAGCTATTATCAGAAAAGGAAGTGATGTTATCAAACTTTGGACGATTAAAAATACAAAAGAATATGAGCAATTGAAAGAAAATGGTAGTTTGAGGGGCGATGATAATTGTGTTTATAATGACTTTAAGATGGCATATAATTGGATGATTGAACAAATGAAGATAAGATTAAAAATAAAGAGACCTAATGATTCAGTATATCCAGTATGGGCTTGGTATCAATGGTGTGGTGTAGATAAAAGAAAACCAGACTTAAGATATAGTGGATATGGAGAAAAGGGAACAAAACTATATAGAATTGAATTTGAAATTGAAGATGATCAAGTACTTTTATCTGATTTTGATTTATTTCATTTTGTACTCAATTATTGGTACATACCTAAAAATGAAAAAGAGCATAATGTATTTGAGGAAAAAATGGATAAAAATAGTATAACATTATTAGACTTACAGGATTTCAATAAAAATTCAGAAGAAATAAATTCATTGAGGTATAAGATAGAAAAAAGTTGGGATTTAATATTTGACTTAGATTGGTATGATGAATATATCACTAGCCCTAAACATGAAAAATCCATACAAGCAGTATTTTGGGAATTACAGTGGAATCAAGTAAATGATATAAAGGAATTTATTGCTAGATAAATTTTGGAAAAATATTCAAAACTCGTGTACAATGTATCTTAAAGTTGTTCAAATAGGTATCTAAGGAGTGAAAAAATGAAAAAATTTGGGAGTATGGGAAAGATAGTATTAATAATAGCAGTGCTTTTTACATTAGCAGGGTGCAGCAAAGCAAATACAGCAAGTTCTGTAGTAGAAAAGAATCATGTGGATGTAGAGATAGATAAAGAAAATGTAGCTACATCTGTGTATGAAAAAGAGAAAATAAATAATATTGAAGAATTACAGGATTCTAAAATAGTAGACGACCCTATTTATATTGCTATAGATGATTTATTTTTAGGTACTTTTGAAGAGGGAAAATGGAATAGTAATCAATCATTAAGGAGTGAATATGATAGTAATGAAATTAAAGGGATAAATTGTGTTTCAGCTATTATAGAAATGATATAAGGAAAAGAAAAATAGGGACTTTCAATAGAGAAGAGTCCCTATTTATTTTATCTTCCCTTCATCAATTTTTTCTCAAAATAGGCTACCCCTTGATACATAAGGGATGCAAGGATTGCTAAAATAATGACACTTGTCATAACTAAATCTAATTTAAACACTTGCCCACCATAAACAATCAAGTATCCTATTCCTGCTTGCGATACTAAAAATTCTCCAACGATTACCCCTACCCAAGAAAGACCCACATTGATTTTTAAGGCATTGATAATAGTAGGAATACTTGCTGGAATGATGACTTTCTGAAGTATTTGTATTTTGGTTGCTCCAAAGGTTTGGAGCATCTTTATCTTATCTTCATCAACTTCTTTAAATCCTCCATATACGCCTAAAATGGTAACAACAATTGAAATGGTTAGAGCAGTAAAAATGATCCCTGTAATCCCTGCACCTGCCCAAAGAATGATAATAGGAGCTAAGGCTGTTTTAGGAAGTGCATTCAAAATAACCATATAAGGGTCTAAGACTCTTGAGATAAAATCGGACCACCATAAAAGAATTGCAATTAAAGTCCCTAAAAAGGTTCCAAGTAAAAAGCCTACAACAGTTTCAAAAGTGCTTACGCCAATATGTGTAAGGAGAGAACCGTTTTTCGCAAGCTTTAAAAATAAGTCCCACATTTGGGATGGATAGCTTGTAAGAAAGGTATCTATCAACTCAAGCCTAGCAGCTATTTCCCAAAGGGCAAAAAATACTACGAGCAGGGATAATTGTGTAATAAGAATAGCTTTTTTTCTTTTTTTATCCATAGCTAAAAATTTCATATGATCTTTAGAAAATTGATTGTTTAGAGTTTCTATTTTTTTAGAATCTATTATTTTATTAAACATGAACATCTAGCTCCTTCCATATATCATTGAAATAATGTCGGAATTCAGGAGCTTCTCTAGAAGCAAGAGGTGTTCGTTTGTTTTTAAGAGTTAGATGAATATCATGAATACTTTTTACCATAGCAGGTCTTTTGGAGAGAACGACTACTCTATCTGCCATAGATATAGCTTCTGATATGTCTCCAAAAAGACGGAACATAAATAGAAAAAATGACTGATGTAACATTTTAAAATAGAGAATAAAGTGATTCTATGGATAAAAATGTAAATAAATGATAAAATAGAATGAATTAAAATACAAACATGGAGTGATTCTATGTCTATTCTTGAAATTGTAATGATAATAGTAGCGTTAGCAGTAACATTACCATACCTGTATCCAGTTATATTATTACCCAAAATAATTCTCTGGCTATTATTAGGAAAATACACATCAAATATAGAACTTTTAAACAAAGAACTTAAAAAGTCTATATTTTTTGTGATATGGGATGGTATATTTTGGTTGCCTATAATGTTTATAGGATGGATGTCTACAGATGCACCTAGTACGAGTAACTTTCATATTAGTGTAGTTGAGTTTTTAATTTATGTACCAATATTTGCATTAGTCTGTGTGATAATTACAATCATAGCAATGATAATAGAATCTAGAAAAGCAAAGGTTAAGCATGATTAATTATTTTGTATTTAAAGATAGGGTAAAATATTAATTTCTAAAGTTTTACCGTCCCAAGTAATTTCATCGATGATTTCACTCATTATTTTCTTTTTTTCATGAAAAGTAAGACCATCTACATTACTTGCAAAATCTCTTATAAGACTGAGTAGTATATCTATATTTATTTTTTGTAGATTTGTAGATTCTTTTTTTTCGTTTGTATTTTCTAATTCGTTTTGTATATCAGCAATTTTATCATCAAAGGTTTCTATCTGCTCAATAATATATTTGGATGCCTTTGAATCTTGATTCTTTGCTAACTGTAAGGTTAAGTTACTAATGGAAGCTTTGCATTCTTTTAATTCTTCATAAAGCTTATCTTTATCAACGTTGTTTACAGTAGATAAATTGTTTAATTTCTTTCTTTCATTCAAAAGGAACTGATAAAATTCATGATCTTCATGACTCATTTTTTTCAGTTCGTTCACTACAAATTCATCTGCTTCATTACCATTTAAATTTTTAACATTGCAGCGACTACCCCTAGATCTTTCCTTCATTAAGCACTTGTAATAATAATAGATGCCATACTTTTTCTTCGATATGGAAATTCTCATCTTAGAACCACAGTTTTTACACCTTAACAATGTTGTAATTAATCCAATGTTGCTAGTGCCTGCTCTAGGAGCCTTTTGTCTATTGCCTTCTAATAAATTTTGCACCCGTATCCATTCATGAGAAGGAATAATGCCTTCATGCTCTCCTATAGCAATTACCCATTCAGAAGGGTCTTTTTTGACAATCCTATTTTTTCTTTCATCATGCTTGTTATAGACCATGAGTCCATGGGTACCATCAAATTCTTCAACCTTGTTAGCTATGTCAGCACCTAGATTTTCAAAATATCCATATATTACTTTATCCCCTATAACATAAACAGGATTCGAAAGAATGACTTTTAAAATACTTTTGTCAAAGTCTTTATTGTTTCTTGTTTTGATATGACTTTCTAATGTCCAGCTTTCAAGCTTTGTAAGAGAACCTAACTCTAAATATTTTTTATAAAAGACTTTTACTAATTCTAGTTCTTTGTGGATAGGAGTAAGGTGATACATTTTCTTTTTTGCATTATCCATATTGTAGTATGTACTCCCTTTACTCTTAAATCCCATAGGAGTCTTTCCTCCAAGCCACCTGCCTGTTCTAGCTAGGGCTAACATATTATCTCTGATTCTTTCTGCAATAGTTTCTCTTTCAAGCTGTGCAAATACAGAAGTAATATACATCATGGCACGTCCCATAGGAGTAGAAGTATCGAATTGTTCTCGAATGGATACAAAATCGATATTGTATTCTTGCAGGAGAGCAACTAAACCTGAGAAATCAGAAATATTTCTGCTGATCCGATCCAATCGGTAGCAAATAAGAACCTGAAACTTTTTCTGTTTTAAATCCTTTAGCATCTTTTGAAACTTAGGTCGATTACTATTCCCACCAGAGTAGCCTTCATCTTCATAAACAAGAAAATTATTTCCTTGGAAATGCTTCTTTGCATAGTCTCTACAAAGGTCTATCTGATTTTGGATAGATTCACCTTTTTCTGTAGCTTTCGATTTACGAGAGTATATGGCAATGGTTGATATGTTCATCACCTCCTTGTACAAGTAGTTATTCATATTTTTACGCAACAGCGATATTTTAGTACTTGTATTATTTATAAATACATCAATGAAGTGGACAATATTACACAATTTGGAATAGTACAAACCCATTTCTTAATATCCATTAGATAAAGAAGGGGGATGTACAAATATGCCAAAACAAAAAATCAAAGTAGTCGTCAACATTCCCGATAAAAGTGTTTTAGAGAAACGAATGGCGAGAGCTTTAGCGAAGGTTGTTATTGGGAGGGTGAATAAACTTGATATAGATGAGAGGAAGATTGTGTATGATGAGATTTTGAGGAGGTTGAAAAATGCATAACATTGATGCTAATTTGTTATATGGAAGAATTAAATTGAAAGGCAGCATGGAATATAGTAAAATAATGGTAATGAATTAAGAAAGTATGTTCATTGATAAAGACATACACAAGAATAAAAGGTATAAAAATACTTTTAAAGTGGGGAAAATATGGAGACAAAAAAGTGGTACAAAAAAGATAGCTTTTGGTCAGTTAGTTTTATGATAGGTTTAATGTGGGTGCATTTATTTATAAAAGATATGTCTTTTGATGGAGAATTTCCGTCTATATGGATAGGACTTTTAATAGGAAGCCTAATAAGAAATAAAATAAGAAATATAAAAGAAAAAGAAGGAATTATTTTTTCCCTCATAATGATTGGTAATTATATTCTTTTTAGATGTGAAATATACATACCTAATTATATTCTTGTTTTTAGTGGATTTTCATGGATTATTATGAATGCTTTCAATAAAGAGCATGTAACATATAAGCTACAAAAAAAGATTTTAATTATCATATTACTGATTGGATTTTTTTCTGTAGAGTATTATATGTATGCAAATAATATTATCAAAGATCAAAATTTTTATAGATATGTAAAAAAGGAATATAACATTAAGGGAAAAGTAAAAGAAGAGGATTTAAAGGGAATAGAAAAATTAGCGTTAGATGATGATGATTGTATAAATAATCTAGAGGGGATTGAAAATTTTAAAGATGTTGAGTATATATACATATCTGATGGCTTCATCATTCATGATTTTAGACCTATTGGAAAGTTGAGTAATTTAAAACATCTATTGGTTTGGTATACAAATGTAGATAAACTTGAGAAAATCGAAAAAATGGAGTCACTCGAATGGCTTGAAATTGTATATCCTAAAGGTGGCAAAATAGATAGTCTAGATAATTTTCCAAATCTAAAGAGCTTTGAGGTACAAGGTATGGATTTTGAGGATTTAACAGGGCTAGAAGGACCAACTAATTTAGAAAGATTAAATATTGGAGATGGGCAAGTAATAAGTTTTAATGGCATCGAAAAATTCCCACAGTTAAAGGAATTAGATTTCTATAAATTGCGGGTTACGGATATTAGTAAAGTGTTTGAATTAAAACATTTAGAAAAAATCAGTATTAAGGGTGGTTATATTTCTAATATGGATGAATTTGAAGAGGAGGCTAAGAAAAGAGGAATTGAAGTTGAAAAAAGAAAGAGTAGTGGATTGAATATGTATATAAACTAATTACTGTAGGTGGTGTATATAAAGGACTTTCTATTAAAAGGAAAGGTTTTTTGTACTTATATGAAATCTAAAAAATATTTCCTATTATTACTTTTATTAGATATTATTAAAAAATATACTAATATAGTAAGTGGTAGATGATTATTGTTTATAGAAAGGAATTAAGATTAATGAAAAAAATATTATTAATTTCAATTTGTCTCGTTTTGTTTTGTACATGCAGTATATACGCAGCAGATATCAATGAGATAACTTTAAATGGTGAAGTGATGACTTTTTCTGTTGAGCCTATTATTGAAAATGAAATAACACTTGTCCCTATGAGAGATATTTTTGAAGCATTAGGAGCAACAGTGACATGGAATGGTGAAGATCAATCTGTATTTGCAGTAAAGGATGACGTTAGTGTTTGGTTACAAGAAGGAAACACACTAGCAGGAATTAATAATCAGCAAATCACTTTATCTATCGCTCCTAAAGTTATCAATGGCACAATGTTAGTTCCAATACGACTTGTCACCGAAACATTCGGAGGAAAGGTTGATTGGGATGGTGATAATAAAAAAATTATTATAACAACAAAAAAAATGCCCAAAATGATTTGGCCTGTACCAGGATGTACGAATATAACCAAAGATTTCGGAGTATGCTATAAAAAAAATGGAAGAAGTAAAATGTCTGTGGGAATATCTGTAGGAACTAAAGAAGGAACACCTATTGTTGCAGCAGCAGATGGGAAAGTAATATATGCTAATTGGCGTGGAAATTATGGTAAAGTTGTAATTATTGATCATAGCAATGAAGTTGTTGCAATTTATGCACATTGTAGTGAACTACTTGTAAAAGAGAATAGTCAAGTAAAAGCAGGAGAAAAAATTGCTTTATCTGGATTTACAGGTATGGCTACAGGACCGTGTGTACATTTTGAAGTAAGAGAAAATGGTAGATGTGTAGATCCTAAAATGTATCTTGTGGAGTAGTAGTGATAAGTTTTTTATTCTTTAAAACATTTTAAACATACTTTTTTAAGTGTAGTAGATGATTGAAAAGATAGAATTTTTAGGTTCTATCTTTTTTATTTAGGAAGAAAATGGTGGAGAAATAATTCAACAAGAAAATTTTTTATAACTACAAAAGAGTAGGTTTCTGTAATAGTTTATTTAGAAACTATTCTAAAACCTTAATACCTATTCATCCCCGTAAAGCGCAATTAACAAAGCAGTATTAATAGCCAAAGATTGATTATGTGTGATATTCTTTGATTTAGCCATCTTTTCAATAATTCTTTTCTTAAGCTTAGAATTAATATTTACAGATTCCCTTTCTTTACTGGATGCAAAGATCTCTATGAAAGCTTCACTGAAATCTTTTTTAGCTTGAGGAGAATTTTTTTCTATGTAATTTTCTATTCGGGTTAATCTTGTATTAATGCAATGGAGGTTTTTATCTATTGTTTGTAAATAATTCAATATTTGAGATGAATTATTAGAATCTGTAGAAGGATTTTTCGAAGTGTTGTCATTTTCTTTTTTATTATCTTTCAATTCAGTTGAATGATTATTTTTGAAGAAACGTATTTGGCCGGTAAGTTGATCATCCTGATACTCATACTTTTTTAAAGAAGGAATCCAATGTTGTTTATAATGTTGGATAGCTTTATTTTTTACCGTGGTATAAGTTAATTTATTTTTAAAAAGGTGGGTTGCAATATAGTATAATGTACACATAAGGTTGGACACAAATTCTAAAAAATAAGTTATGATATAGGTATGAGTAGAAAAAGAAGAAATTGGTCCTCAAAGGAAAAAGCTGAGATAGTGCTTGAAATCCTAAGAGAAGAAAACATGTTAGCAGAACTATCTA
>JAOARV010000050.1 GCA_025210395.1 Marinisporobacter sp. | reverse complement strand
CCATTACTGTAATTAGGATTTTTTTGTCACAGGGACGGAGTTGTTGACTCTTTTATGGTTTTAAAATAATTCCTCTATTAATATCTGTAAGTCTAGCGATTTGTCTAATTGATAACTTGTATTTTTCTTTTAGTTTTCTCAAATATGTATTTCTTGTACATCTATCAAAGTTTTGTAAATCTGATGTATGGTTTATCTTACATACTTTTTTTATTATTGTTCTTGCTTCTTCGTCGGTTATGCGGCGTCTTTTCTCTATATCTAAACAAGCATCATCATTGATTTCATTATTATATTGAATAAATCTTTCTATTGCATTTTTTCTATCATTATTCAATATATTAAGTGTAAAGCCTATATCAATTAGGTCTACTTTATTTACATATTCATCATAACTACTCCATTTGTATTCTTCTATATTAGTTACTAATCCAGCTTTGATAGGGTTTTGATGAATATATCGCTGGACAGTTAGGAGATATTTATCATCTTCTACGGGCTCACTTTTAAATCGATCTTGAAATAAGTTTCCTATTCTGTCGTATTTATTGTTGTACCAATAAACATAACTTCCACATATCCTACGCATTACTTGTTCTAATGGTTCTTTACCTATTTTCAATAATACATGTGCATGATTTCCCATTAGACAGTAAGCATAAACTTGGTATCCACTTTTCTCTTTGTACTTTTTTATGGTTTGTATAAATTTTATACAATCTTCCTCATCTTCAAATATACTTTGACGATTTATTCCTCTCATCATTATATGATATATACCGCTTTCACTTTTTCTTCTGGCTTTTCTTGGCATAAATACACCCCTAGACCATAGTATCTCAGATTTCTACTGTTGTCAATAACTCCGTCCCCTTGACACTTACCTAGACAATAGTATCCCAAATTTCTACTATTGCCAATAACTCCGTCCCCTTGACACTCTTGCTCATTTCAATAAAAAAAGGGCTGTCTCAAAGACAATAGCCTAAATTTTGAGACAACCCTTTAAATCCTTAATTATGATATTTTTTACAATGGTATGAAATCCTGCAAAAATCAATTTTTATCTATTTTATAATTTGATCATAAATCTGCTGCAGCACAAGGGTAATAATATCCCCATTAATTGTCCTCGAATATAATATAGAACCTTTATATGAAGTCAATATCATGAGAGCCATACTTCTAGGATTACCCTTAAATTCAAAACTACCCTCGTCTATTCCCTCTTGAAGAATCTGAGCTATAAAATCAATCTCCCTCTCGCTTAAATCAATAACCATCTTCTTCATGGAATCTGGTATTACATTATACTCAGCCTGTAATGAACACAGTGGACAAATCTCCATTCTTTTGACATAATCAATGGCATCATCAAATATATATCTAAGCTTTTCCTTTGCGGTATTCAACCCATCCGTCTTCATTCTTAATTTTTGACCATTCTCTTTCAAAGCTTTACAAACAGCAAGCCCTAAATCTTCTTTTTTGGGGAAATGATGATGTAGGGTGGCCTTTGTTATCCCCACAGCTTCTGATAAGTCTTTATAACTAAAACTATCAAACCCATATTTTTTAATAAAGTCAATTGAAAAACTTATAATCTGTTCTTTTCTATTTTCCATTTCCCAAGTCCTTTTCTATTAATTAAGCAAATTGTATAATTACTTTCTATAGAAGCCATATAACCCATGTAATCTTAAAATACTCAAGGCTATACCGTCAGTAATCAAATAAAGGATGATATAAACATATGCAGCTCAGCCAAGTAAGAGTTATGCAATTTCCTCAATTATCTCATATTTCATATTCTATGAAACAAACAGCTTCTCAACAATATTTTGCACAGAAAAGATTGTTACTTTCTGTTAAATATACAAGTCGTTCCAGTTGGACTGAAACATTGATTACACGAGATGCATTTTGATTTCTCAGTTTGTCCATCTAACCATCTATTCAATAATCGAGGTTCTCTTATAAATGGTCTACACATGGAAACAGCTTCTATATCTGTGTTTGATATTACATCCTCTATTACTTCTAAACTTTTGAATCCACCTACTAAAATAATTGGTATATCTAAATCCTTAGCTATGATTTCCCCATAATCCCTATGGTACGCTTCATCTTCTACCGTTTTTATTTTAGGTCTCATAGGAAGGTGATCGCCCCTCCTAATGCCTCCACTTATCTCTATGGAATCAAAACCTGCCTGGGCGAACAGCTTTGCTGCTTTTCTACTATCTTCAAAGGTAAGACCACCCTTTTCTAGGAAATCAGATATATTCATTTTAATAAATACAGGAAAATCTTCTCCACACTTGCTTCTAACATTTTCATATGCTTCTAATATTATTCTTACTCTATTCTCAATGCTTCCTCCATATTCATCATTTCTTCTATTATAATAAGGAGTTAAAAATCTGCTAAAGAAATATCCGTGGGCTCCATGGATTTGAACACCATCAAATCCGGCTTTTTTAGCTCTTAGTGCCCCATCACCAAAATCTTCAACTACTTTCTTGATTTCTTCCTTAGTTATTTCCTTTGGCTTAAAAGACGATTCTTCATCACCAACACCTGAAGGACTATATGGCGTATAATCTGGATTACCTTTTACTTGGGCCCCATGATGTACTAATTGTACAACTATTTTGCCATTCTTTTCATGTACGGCATCTGTAAGTCTTTTTAAACCTTCTATATATGAATCGTCACTTATTTTCATTAATGTATATGTCAAGGTTCCCTCAACTACTTCCGTTAACCCTGTGATAAGCAAACCTATATCTCCATCACATAAATCCGTATACATTTTGATTAGTCTGTCCGTAACATAACCATTAGAATCTGCCATAAGCTCTCCTGTGGCTGATCTAACTATTCTGTTATTAACTTCTATACCACCTAAATTTATTTTCTCAAAAACTTTTTTTCCCATTTTCTTAATCTCCTTTTTTTATTGTATCAGAATTATATCATACTAGTAGGTAGGTTGTAAATATTTATTTT
>JAOARV010000049.1 GCA_025210395.1 Marinisporobacter sp. | reverse complement strand
TCTGGCATGCGTAGGTTCGAGTCCTGCTACCCCAGCCATATGACCCATTAGCTCAGTTGGTAGAGCACTTGACTTTTAATCAAGGTGTCCCGCGTTCGAGCCGCGGATGGGTCACCAAAAGTGGCGGCATAGCCAAGTGGTAAGGCAGAGGTCTGCAAAACCTTTATTCCCCAGTTCAAATCTGGGTGCCGCCTCCATTTTTTTTATTGAATATGCGCCTATAGCTCAGCTGGATAGAGTGTCTGACTACGAATCAGAAGGCCTGGGGTTCGAATCCCTATGGGCGCACCATAAAAATAAAGGATACGATGTGAATTCGTATCCTTTATTTTTATTTTGTAATATTAGGTATTTTAATTTCTCTAGAGGAGTTTTTGAAAAAACAGCTAATATATAATAATGTACATAATGTACATAATGTAGCTTAGGTTAAAGAAACTATAGGAGGTTTATATATGGCACAGCTTTATTATAGATATAGCACAATGAATGCAGGTAAATCTATTGAAGTAATTAAGGTAGCATATAATTATGAAGAGAGAGGTAAGAGAGCTTTAGTATTAACTTCAGCTTTAGATAATAGATATGCTATAGGAAAGGTTACATCAAGAATAGGTTTGGAGAAAGAGGCAATCATTATTGATGATGAAACAAATGTGTTGAGTATATTTTTACAAGAGAATATCAAAAAAAAGATAGATTGTGTAATTGTTGATGAATGTCAATTTCTGAAAAAACATCATGTAGAGGAACTTATTGAAATTGTTGACAGTTGTAATGTTCCTGTTTTGTGTTATGGACTTAAGAATGATTTTAAGAACGAACTATTTGAGGGGTCCTATTGGTTATTAGTACATGCAGATAAGATTGAAGAGATCAAGACTATTTGCTGGTGTGGAAGAAAAGCTACAACGAATGCAAGAGTAGTAGATGGAAAAATTGTTAAAGATGGAGAACAAATACAGATAGGTGGAAATGAACTGTATATCCCACTGTGTAGAAAACATTATAATGATGGAAGAGTAGAGGAGTAGTAAACATGTCTAAAATATTGTTAGGGCAATGTATCAGAATAGAAGGCACGCATTACAGTCCATACTTGGTACAAACTATCATATATATATAGAAAAATTTGAAAGGTGTAATAGTGAAAATGGAAGAAGACAAAAATAAAAAGCAAAGTAGTGAAAAGAATGTAATAGAAAAAATTAAGAAACCCATGTTAAATACTTTTATAAGCAGCATACTTGAAAGCTATCAGACCAATGGAATAAAAGAATATCCAGCAGAAGATTAATAAAAGACAAAGCGCCTAGAAACGGGCGTTTTTTTATAAATAAAAAAGTGATTTTTTTATCTAAAATTGCGAACGATTAATCATAAATATTGGAAAGTTATACATAATAGAAGAATAATATAAATTAGGAGGGATGCATAATGGCTGAAGAAAAAAAAACCTTGTTAGAAAAAGAAGAAATAAAATTAGAAGATTTTACAATCTTTTCGACTTATGAAATATTAGATGACGGCACAAGGATATTTTCAGCTGAGGACTAATAGACTAGATTATATTTTATAAAAAGCATCCAGTAGAGGGTGCTTTTTTTATTGCAACCTCTACAAAAGCTGAGAAATATACGGTATACTCAATGAGGTAATCAAAATGTAGAAAAAAAGGAGAAATGTTCATGAATAATATCTTGTTAGTAGAAGATGATCAATCTTTAAATAGAGGAATTTCTTTTAAATTGTCAAAGGAAGGATACCATGTAACTGTAGCTGAAAGTATAAATGATGCAAGAGATATACTCCATAAAGAAAAAATGGACTTAATCTTATTAGATGTTACCCTACCTGATGGAAGTGGTTTTGACTTTTGCCAAGAAATAAGAAAAGAGAATGATGTTTTTATTATATTTTTAACAGCTTGTGATACAGAAATAGACATAGTCACAGGACTTGATCTGGGGGGAGATGATTATATTACAAAACCCTTTAGTTTAATGGTGCTCCTATCTAAAATCAATGCTTTACAAAGAAGGTATCAACTAAAGAAGGGTGAATCTCTAGTTTCGAGGGATTTTATTTTTTATCCTGAAAACATGAAGCTTTTAAAAAACAATAAAGAGATATTTTTAAGTAAGACAGAATTAAAATTAATAAGTTTTTTTTTAAAACATCCACAAAAGATTATTACAAAAGAACAGTTGTTAGAGGGATTGTGGGATATAGATGGGAATTTTATCGATGAAAATACAATAGCAGTAAACATTAGAAGATTAAGGGAAAAGGTAGAGGATAATCCATCAAATCCTGCCTATATAAAAACCATAAGAGGTGTGGGATATGTGTGGACTGAGAGGTGTATATGGAAATGATATTAAAAAAAGAGCCTTTTATGAGAAAAATGGTTAGCATGTTAATGATAGGATTAATTAGTATAGCTATCATTATGGTATTTGCTAACTATTATCTTTTAAAGCAAATAAATGTAAATGAAAGTGTCATAAGTGAATGTATTTTTATCCATATAGGAATGATGCTTTTAATGATTATTTTTCAAGAACTTTTGTTTATATATTCATGTAATTCTTTTTTAGAAAAGCTTGAAAAGATTTCTTTTTCTATAGATAGAATGATGGATGGAGATTATGCCACTATTTTAAATTTAGATCAAGAAGGCATATTATCACGTTTAGAATCTCAATTTTATCAAATGGGAAGAAGACTTCAATTAAATTTTGAAAACTTATACCATGAAAAAGAAAACATCAAGACTTTAGTGACAGATCTTTCTCATCAAATTAAAACTCCTTTAGCATGTATCAAAATGTTTCATGAAATATTAATAGAAGAGCCACTAGAGACTTGTGCAACAAAAGAATTTTTAAATCAATCAAAAGCAGAGGTAGAGAAGCTTGAGTGGTTATCTAATGCATTAATGAAAGTATCAAGAATGGAAGTAGGAATGATTCATTTAAAAAAGGAAAAGAGAGATATAAAAAAGACTATAATAGAAGCAGTTAATGGTGTATATATGAAAGTTTTAGAAAAAAACATAGAAATAGAAATGGATATAAAGAGTATAATGATGGATCATGATGAGAAATGGACAAAAGAAGCAATCTTTAATGTACTTGAAAATGCTGTGAAATATACGCACAAAAATGGGACAATACATATAAAAATGGAAAAATTAGAAACTTATATGATGATGGATGTAAGGGATAATGGAATAGGTATTCCTGTTGATGAAATCCAGCATATTTTTAAAAGATTTTATAGGGGAAAGGTAAAAAAAGTTCAAAGAAGTGAAGGATCAGGAATTGGACTATATTTAACTCAAAAAATACTTGAAGAGCAAGGCGGAAGCATTGTGGCTTTTTCAAGGGCAGGAGAAGGAACAACTTTTCGTATGGTTCTTCCTTTACAAAACTGTAAGGAAGATGAAAGAGGTTTGTAAGGTAGATCTGCTATTGTTTAATAGGACAGTATAAAAATTAGGAGGAAACAAATATGAAAGTGCTAGAAACAATAGCTTTAAAAAAGTATTATGGAAAAGATAAAAATAAGGTAAAAGCCGTAGATGGGATTGATCTTAAAATTGACCAGGGAGAATTTGTGGCTATAGTAGGTACCTCTGGTTCAGGGAAAAGTACATTGCTTCATATGATGGGAGGACTGGAGCAACCTACAGATGGGAAAGTTTTTATAGATGACGAAAATCTTTATGATATGAATGACGAAAATTTAACTATATTCAGAAGAAGAAAAATAGGTTTTGTTTTTCAAGCATATAACTTAGTACCTGTGCTGAATGTATGGGAAAATATCACACTACCTATACAGCTAGATCTAAAAGTAGTAGATCAAGAGTTTGTAGAAGGTTTAATGAAAACACTCCATATTTATGAAAAGAAAGATGCTTATCCAAACCAATTATCAGGTGGTCAGCAACAGAGGGTTGCTATTGCAAGAGCTCTTGCTACGAGACCTTCCATTATATTTGCAGATGAACCTACAGGCAATCTTGATTCAAAAACAAGCTTAGAAGTAGTAAATTTACTAAAGCTTTCTGTGAAAAAATATTATCAAACCTTGGTGTTGGTTACTCATGATGAAATATTAGCACAAATGGCTGATAGGATGATTAGAATAGAAGATGGGGAAGTTGTGAACAGGGGGGGAGCAACTTGTTAATCTATATAAAAATAGCTTACCAATACATGAAGAAATACAAAAAAAGATCTATGGCTATGGTTTTAAGTATTGCTCTTAGCACATTTTTAATTGTAAGCATAGGTTCTCTATCAGAGAGTTCAAAAAATCTTGAAGTGAAGGATATTCAAAGGGTTTGTGGAATGCAGCATGTACGATATGAAAATTTAAATATAAGTAAAATCAATGAAATAAAGAAAGACCCTCATGTAAAAAAAGTAGCAGGAACAGCTTATTATGATCATTGGAATAATGAAAATAAATTGTCTATAAATGTACTTTGTGCAGATGAGAATGTATTATATATGGAGAATACAAGAGTAATAAAGGGAAGATTCCCTACAAAATCTAATGAAATTGCAATGGAGAAGTGGGTATTAGACCGATTGAATATTTCACCTGTAATGGATCAAACAATAAAGATAAAATTTGATGAAAATGGTGAAAATGATTTTCAATTAGTGGGGATATTAAAGGATCGCCCCAATAATAAAAGAGTAGGAGCCATTGAAGGGTTTGTAGCTTTTAATAATGAAAATTTAAAAAATCGTGCAAATCACCTCTATGCTTTTGTGCTATTTGATGAGGATTTAAACCTGAATAATGAAATTAAAAGGTTAGCAAAAGAAATAGGGATTAAAGATAAACAAGATATAGTGATGAATGAAATGCTTTTAGATACTATGGGACAGCTACATGTGATCAATTGGGATCTTGTAAAGACATCTATCATGCTAATGGTTGTTGGAGGAATGGTGATATACAGTGTATATGGAATTTCTCTATTAAAAAGAGTACAGGAATATGGAAACCTAAGAGCAGTAGGAACTACTAAAGGACAGCTTATATATATTATCTTATTAGAAATTGGAATCATTTATTTGATCGGTATTCTATTTGGAATTTTTATGTCCATCTCTTGTTTATATTTATTAAAGGGAAGTAGTATCAATGTATTTACAGAAGGAATCTATAAACTAGATTTGATTATTATTTCAAACTTTTCGATTCTATTGGCTATGGCAGTAGGTATAGGTGCAAGTAGTTTAGCAGGAATGAAATCTTTATTCCTAACCATGAGATTATCTCCTATAGAGGCTATGAATAAAATGAGTCAAGACAAAAATATATATATTCATAAAAAAGAAAGTTTTGTAGAAAAGAGATTAGGTATTTCTAATAGAATTGCTTATAAAAATTTAAAAAGAAATAAAAGAGCTGTGATCTTTACAGTCTTAACTATGGCTATAGGATGTACCTTGTTTATGGTACAAGCCTTTGAGGATGAATTATGGACAAAGAATTGGGAGGTTTATAGGAGTATAGATCAGGCAAAGGAGTATGAATTTAAACTGGCTGTTAATGAGGGAACCCCTATGAAGCGTGGCTATACAAGAGAAGGGATAGAAGCTATGGAAAAAATCCCTCAAGCAAAAGCTGTATCGGCTAAGCAGTGTCTTTATTCAAAAATGAAATTTAATAAAAAATATATTAATGGAAAAAATGGAAAAAACTATATTGAATATATGGAAGAGGAAGGTTTACCTTCGTGGCTTGGGGATTTTGTATTAAATGGAGACGAACCAAATGAAATCATCATGAGAAATACAGTATTAGGTTTATGTGATGATGATTTAAAATCTTTAAGTAAGGGGTTAGATAAAGGAAAAATAGATATAGAGAAAATGAAAAATGAACCTGTAGCAGTTATATATTTGCCAAAAGCTAATGAAAAAGGAAGATTACGTTCTTTTGATGAAAGTGTATTCAAGCCTGTCTTGAATATAAACGTAGGAGATGATATGAAAGTAACTATTCCTAAAGAAGGTTATGAGAATTTATTAGATAATTTTATGCTTTTAAAAGAGTATGAAAAATATAAAGAGAAATATGTGGATCAAGAATTTACAATTATAGGAATTACCTCAGAACTTCCTGATCATGATGTTTATTGGTCAGGTACGTCTCGAGCACCTTATATATTATTGTCCCAAAAGATGTTCCAAAAATTTTCAGGAATTGATACTTACCGATTGGTGAGCATTGATATGGAAAATGAGAATAAAAAAGATCATAAAATATTAGAAAAAAAGCTTCAAAAAATTGCTGAGTCTATTCCTGGAACTACCTTGCAGGATCGAGCTGCTTATTTAGAAGAAAGAAAAGAATTTCAAATCAACTATGATTTATTTAAAAATGCTATTGCGGTGGTTTTGATTATCATCAGTGGAGTGAGTATATATAACAATATTAGCTATAATTTATTCTCTAGATTAAGAGAATATGGAGTGATGAAGGCTGTGGGTCTTACCAAAATACAGTTTAGAAAAATGGTTGGATTTGAAGGGCTTTTATATGGAAGCATATGTGCAGCTTTTTCTTGTGTAATAGCTTTAATCATAGAGATTGGATTGTTTATTTATTATGCACATTATACAGGTGATCTAGTATTGAAAGAATTTTTCATACAAAAGCATTCATTTTTTATTGTTATAGGGATTAATATTGCTATTGGATATATAGCCACATTAGGTCCTATAAAACAAGTGAATAAAATAGAGATTACAGAATCAATAAGAGCAGTTGAGTAAGCATGTTTTTAGAAGTTAGATTTCTATATATGTACCTTTATATACAGGAATTTTAGCTCATTATGAGAAAACATATTTTTTCGTAATGAGTTTTTATAATAGAATGAAATGTAAGATAAAAGGGAATAGGATTAGAGAAGAAAATGTATATTAGATAGAATATTTCAAAGACTAATAAGAGGAGGGATTAAAATGAAAGATGTAACAAAGATTATAAAGGTTAGAAAAAATGCAGATGGAGATATTACTGATGTAATGCTTGAAGACGGAAATATATATGAAATTAGTGATGCGATTATGTTGGCAAAACATCATAAAATTGAAGGAGTAAATGTAGGGCGAACAAAAAATGGAAATGAATTTTTAAGAAGCAATCCAAATAATAATACAAATGATAATTTAGATAACTTACCAATGTTTTGATAAATCATAGGGTACTTAATATGGAGGATTAAATGGATAAGAATAAAAAACTTACTAGGGTCAAGGAAGAAAATATAAGAAAAGAAGAAAATAGTCAGAATGAAGAAGATTTTGAAAAGGAAATAGAAGAGTTATATATGAAACATATTACTTCTGGAGAGTTGATAACATAATAGATGGTAAAAAAGTACTCAAAGCAGAGTGCTTTTTTATGTATGCATAAAGATAGAGAAACAAGATACTTTAGTGTTTGTTATTTCTATAAAAAAATCAAAAAACATTATTGACAATTAAAAAAATATATGATAATATATATCGTGTCGTCGCAATATACAACCCCTAAGAAAAAAAGAGGTTGACAAATATGGCGAAGGATGGTAAGATATAAAAGTCGCTAAACGGCGATGAATTAGGTTTGATCTTTGAAAACTATACAGTGTAAGAAATTAAGCCAGAAATAGGACTGCAAAGTCCAAACGTTCAATTTAAAAACTTTTTTATGAGAGTTTGATCCTGGCTCAGGATGAACGCTGGCGGCGTGCCTAACACATGCAAG
>JAOARV010000048.1 GCA_025210395.1 Marinisporobacter sp. | reverse complement strand
TAATTTTATCATTTTGTGTAATATTCATTGTATAAGTCCTCCAGTATTATAGTTTTGTACTTCCGGCCAGAAGCAATTCTATTTTACTGTGAGGGCTTACTTTTTTCAAACTTGATTTTTATTCATTACAGGAATGCTCCTAATAAAAATGAATTATGTATTCACTTTTATTATATACTAATTCATCTAATTGTAAACATTCTTTGTAAGTCTTATTTATGATAAGAATGCTCCCCAATATACAAAACCTTAAAGCCACCCTAAAGTAGAGTGGCTCTTAATTATGTGCTAATTTTTTCGTATATCATCCTTGTTATGTTTTTCAAGAGAGTTAATCAACTTTTCAAAATTTTCAGCCGTCATATTCTTAAATAGTATCTTCCCTAAAGCTTTTGCTCCACGTATATTATATTCATCCATCTTTTCTTGAGTAGGCTCATAAACAGTTACTTCTAAAATCTTACTCATATGTGAACCTCCTCATTAATATATATATACGACAAACTAAATAAATACGTTCTTTTTAAAATCCATATGATTTTTGAATAATATTCCTAACAAGAAAAAGAAAGGAGCATCCTATGAAAGCTGCCATATATAGTAGAAAAAGTAAATTTACTGGCAAAGGTGATTCTGTTGAAAATCAAGTACAAATGTGTAAGGAATATGCTAAAATGCATGGTATTACAGATTATATTATCTATGAAGATGAAGGCTTTTCTGGAGGCACTACCAATAGACCCATGTTTCAAAAAATGCTTCAAGATGCAATAGAAAAAAAGTTTGATATGCTTATATGCTATAGATTAGACCGGATCAGCAGAAACATTGCAGATTTTGCTCATTTAATCGAAGAACTTCAGCAGTACTGCATTAGCTTTATTAGTATCCGAGAACAATTTGATACTTCTACTCCTATGGGGCGTGCTATGATGAATATTGCAGCAGTATTTGCACAGCTTGAGCGAGAAACTATTGCTGAAAGAATTCGAGATAATATGTTAGAGCTTGCAAAGTCTGGACATTGGCTAGGCGGACAAGTACCCTTAGGTTATAAGAGTAAGAGAATCACTTATTTAGATGGAGAATTTAAAGAAAGGAGTATGTATCAATTATCTCCCGTAAAAGAAGAATTAGAAATTATAAAATTAATTTTCGATAAATATATTGAAACTAAATCCTTGTCACAAGTAAGCAAATATTTATTGTCTGTTCATATAAAAGGTAAAAATGGTGGTAGTTTAAACAAAAAGAGCATTCATAACATCTTAACAAGTCCTGTATATGTAAAAGCAAATGATCAAATTTTTAATTATCTTAAAGCTTTAGGTGTAACTACAGCTGGAAGCCCTAATGAAAAATATGGCATTCTTACTTATAATAAAAATCAAAATGGAAAGAAACAAGATTATTCTCAGTGGATCGCAGCAATAGGAAAGCATGAGGGAATTATCCAACCTACTCACTGGCTTTTGGTACAAGAAACACTTAAAATAAACAAGAAAAAAGCCCCTCGAATAGGAACAAGTCACACAGCTCTTCTTACAGGTATATTAAAATGTGCCCTATGCGGCAGTAATATGCGCATAACCTATGGAAATAAAATAAAAGGAACCAATCTTCGCACCTATTATTATACATGCAGTTTAAAAACTAACTCTGGAAAAATAAAATGTGATAACAAAAATGTCCATGGCGATCAATTGGAAAAAATAGTAATCCATAAATTGATTACTATAAAAAAAGATCTCCTCCTAAAGGAATTAAAACAACTTTCCCAAAAAGATTCTACTACTATCCATTCAGAAATTGTAACTTTAAATAACCAACTCAATACAAAAATGATCGCTATTCAAAATTTAATCAAACAATTATCCGAAAATAAAAACAGCATTGTTTCAAGCTATTTAATCAAAGAAATAGAAAGATTAGATAAAGAATGTAAGGAATTAGAAAAGAATATTGCATATAAAAAAAATATTGAAAAAGTCACAAATATTAAAAATGAACATATGGATTCAATTATTTCTTCGTTAAAAGATTTTAATGCATTATTTGATATTTTAAAAAATGTTAACGATAAAAGAGATCTCTTCCATTGTCTTATTGATCAAATTACATGGAATGGAAAAACTGGTCATGTCCAAGTTTTTTTATGGGGCTCTAAATCATAAAAGCCCTAAAAATTCTCACTTGATACACAATCATTACGATTTGGTAACTTTTTCATGTCTTCTATTTTTATTTTAATTATTGCACTTTGGTATTAAGTGCATCTGTATGCCCTACAAAGAGTCCTGCTTTTTCCCCTGCACAGAATAAATTTTTTAGTTTTTCAACTTTCATGGTATTGTCCCTTGGTGCAATAGATAAATATCTTATAGAATTTCCTTTTCCACCAGAATAGGGATCTTCATATCTTGCATTTTCGAGTCCTTTAAATTTTCTAAGCTTTTCTAATGGATAAAATGGCGCCATTAGTTTTGCGTGGCCTGTATCTAATAATACCAAATTTTCAGCAAATTCCTTCAAAGCATATTGTTGACATACTTTCATCTCTAATTTTTTTGTATTAATCTCTTCTTTTGGAACAGGTAATAAAACAACTCCATTTTTATTTAACTCTTCAACAATTTCTTTGCTTAGAGAATCCTTATTTAGTTTACAAGATCCACTAAAAGCTCCATAGGATCCATCTTTCCTCTTACCGATCAAATCTTCTACTCCAGCTTTTTGACTAATACTTACTCTCGGACCAAAGGAAGGACATCTTAGGATACACATAGAACAACCATTTCCATATCTTAAGCAATTTCCCATAGGACCTGTAGTTCCTGTAGTTTCGATAAATACATCTCCTTCAATGATTTTTCCATCTTCCAGTATAATTCCTTCAATTCTATTATCTACTACGTTTACATCTACTGCTCTAGATTTTAATAATATTTCAATATCCATATCTATTAATAATCTTCTAACCATAGGTTCTACTTTACATACATCATAGAGGCTTGCATGTTTATGCCCAGGAAAGTCAATGTTTACATGTCTTGATGCTTCATCTGTAATATGAAAAAGCTCTTTTGCTCCAAGCAAAATACATTCTTCAGCTGCCGTATATCTTCCATTATTTCTCATGATTCCTCCAACATTTCCTAATCCTAAAAGCATATCCATTCTTTCTATGACGATGACATTTGCTCCTGCTTTTTTAGCCGTAATAGCAGCTGCAGCTCCTGCCCAACCGCCTCCAATGATTACTACTTTAGACATTTACATTCCTCCCTTCTAACAATTCTTTAGGCTCTAACTGACATTTGCACATCTTAACTGTTGTCCCGCCCTTTGTTTTATACGAACAAGAGCCACAAACTCCTTCTCCACAGCACATATGTGTATTATTGGTAATCGCAAATTTAATATCTTCATCCATATCCTCTATAGCATTTTCTACTCTCTTATGAAACCTATCAGAGCCTGCACTATATACAAGGGAATAATTTCCTTTTTTTAGTATATTTCTAAAATCTTTCAGCCCTTTTTCTTCCTTGAAATTCAGCTCTATTGTTTCTAAGTTTAGATTTTTTATATAATCATGAACAAACACCATTCCAAGTTTCCCCGGGTCCATAATAAAAGTAATTTTATTATGGTTTTTCAACAAATATTTTATAGCAAGTACAGATGGCGCTAATGCAATCCCCCTTGCAGCAAGTAAAACATTTTCTCCTTTTGTTGTTTTTAATTTTTTTATTCCTAATACCCCATTCCAATAAGGTCCCTTTATTAAAATTTTGTCCTTACATGCCATTAATGCTTTCGTCTTTGGTCCTACAATTTGCACAGCTATATGAATTTCTCCTGTATTTTCATTCGCATCCATAATAGACATAGGTACATTAAAAAAATATGGTTTTTCTGGATCTCTAAGAAATACATAAGATCCTGGTTGCTTTAATTGTCTTGCAAGAGTTTTTGTAACCCCTAGCTTTAAAAGAAGTATTTCTTCATGAACCTTTTTTCTTTCCATAATTCTTCCTTCAGCCACTGTACGCATATCATTTTTTTTATCGCCGCACCAATGAAAGTTTTGATAGATACATACGCCACTCCAATTACAATCGCAAAAACTTTTTCCTTGAAGTTGGGAACAGATTAAACAATCATTTGTTTCAGCCAAATGACATGGACAATATTCACTTCCAGCATCTATACAACCAAGTCTTTCACCCAATATGCATCCCTCCAATTTCGAGCAATAAAAACACCCTATACTTATAGGGTATTTTTTACCTTTTAAATTGGTTACACCAACTTTATTAAATTTTATGGCTTTTTATATTGGATTTTTTCTACGAATAAAATCCATAACTTTATCTTTTAAATCTTTTTCTTCAATATCCTCTCTTGCTATGATCTCTGTAGTATATAATAAATTGCCTTCAAGATATATTTTCGCTTTGCCCATTTCTTGCCCTCTTTTTATGGGTGCTTGGTAGTTTTCTTTTACTTCTAACACGGTGCGAATATTTTCCTTTTCTTCTTCTGTTAAGGGAAATAGAATATTTTCCTTTACAACTACTTTCGTATTTTTTTTCTTTCCATTTTCCACACCAATAGTTTTAACAATAGCATCCTTTTTTAAAATGGACACAGGTTTATATTTATGAAATGCATAATCTAGTAAATCATATGAATCTTGAAACCAATTAGGATCATTTAATACCACACAAACAAGCTGTACGCCATTTCTTGTGGCTGATGTAACTAAACATCTTCCCGCTACTTTTGTATATCCTGTCTTAACACCATCTCCACCTTCAAATTGTCTTAATGTTTTATTTTTATTATAAAAATATTTAAAACCATCTCGATCAGCAACCCACATTTTTGTCTTTACGATCTCTTTAAATTGTGGATTCATTAAAGCTTCTCTTGTAATAAGAGCAAGGTCATAGGCTGTAGTATAATGATCTTTATGATGCAATCCATGGGGATTTACAAAATTTGTATTATTCGCTCCTATTTTTTTTGCTCTTTCATTCATAAGAGATGCAAATTTTTCTACAGAACCTGAAACATGCGTTGCAATAGCTACTGCTGCATCATTTCCTGACCTTAGCATTAGTCCATAGACTAAATCTTTCATTTTCAGGGTTTCATCATAATCTAAATAAATAGATGATCCTTCTACACCGACTGCATTCTTAGGAACTTTTACATTTTTATCTAATGGACACTTTTCTAGTCCCAGTAAAGCAGTCATGATTTTTGTAGTACTTGCCATAGGCTTTCTATCATTAATATTTCTTTTATACAAAACTCTTCCTGTTTTTACATCCATTACAATTGCACTACTGGCTGATACAGCCATAGCTTGTCCAATAGCTATAGTTGTATGAACAGTAAAAAAAAGGCTCATTACTATCAAGATAAAAATTCGTTGTCTTTTCAAATTCATCACTCCATTTGTTAAAATAACTAATCCTAGTATGAGCTACTTGTGATAAAAACATACAACTATAGCATGAAAAAAAGTAAGGAATAATATATCAATCCTTACTCTTCTGTATTTTCATCCTCTTTTTCTATTCTCTTTGTTTTCTTTTGATTTTTCTTATCTCCCATTCCTTGAATTTTATCTACAAATTTAGGCATAAAATTAAATAAACTATCTAGCATGTTTGCGTTTTGATCAACAGGCAATAATTTCATCTCCCCATTTCCCACAACCATAAAGGCTACAGGCTGTACAGAAACACCTGCTCCAGTACCTCCAGCAAAAGGTAATTTTTCACTTTGTTCTGTTTCATTAACTTCTCTACTATTTTTTTCATTATATTCTCCACCGCCTGAAGCAAATCCAAAAGATACTCTAGATATAGGAATGATTACTGTCCCATCTGGTGTTTCAACAGGATCTCCAACGATTGTATTTACATCTACCATGTCCTTTAAACTTTCCATTGTCGTTTTCATTAAAGCTTCTATTGGATGACTACCCATCACATTCACCTTCCTTTATTAATAATGTACATCCAAACTTTATTCCTGCAATAATAATATAGCCTATTTTAACCTTTATTATACAATGAAGGGTAGTTTTAAAAACTTCTTTATTAAAATGTGGCATTACTTTTGAATTCATCTCATTGCACTTAGCATGATTTCTTAATAGGATAATCATTTGCTCTTGAAATATCCATAATATTCCTGATACCATTCCTGTGAATGCTGCATCATTCACACCAACCTCTGTTTTCCATAAAAAACTACTTATTTTTAATCTCCCCAAAATATATCGAATCCCCTTTTCATGAGTATAGAAAAAGCATTTTACTTTTCTATAAATTGCTTTCATTTCCTTTAAAGTAACAATAGATTTTTTTTCTTCACTTAATTCCTCTGTTTGCCCTTTTTTCACTTCTGTACTCATTTTCAAAAAAGGAAGTCCATTTTTTTTCATAGTTAAATCTATAAAAGGAATTTCAATTTTATATTTAATTAACTCAAATAATGTTTTAAATTCTAAAATAATTTTATCATTATCATGATCTTTAAGAATTTTTATATCTATAATGACAGACATACATAACAAAATGATTAAAAATATAATGACTATCATACTACTATAAATAAATAACACCACCTCTCTACACAAAGTACATAGTATATTTTTTCCAATAGTATAAAAAAATACACTCTCAAAAGTTGTCAAAAAAAAATAAACACCGATAATTTATTTATCGGTGAAATCTAAACTTTCAAATTCCTCTATACTAGGTAAATCTTTTATACTATTTAATCCAAAAGATTTTAAAAATATGTCTGTAGTTCCATACAAAATAGGACGTCCTGTCTTTTCAAGTCTTCCAGTTTCTGCAATCAATTCTTTTTCTATTAAGGTATTGATTGCCTTATCGCTTTTTACCCCTCTTATCCCTTCAATTTCAGGTCTCGTAATGGGCTGATTATATGCTATAATTGCAATAACTTCTAGGGCTGCTTGTGTCAACCCTTTATTTTGAGGAGGTGTACATAGCTTTTGAATATATTCAAAGTGCTTATTATTCGTGCATAATTGAAAATGATTATTCACTTCCACTATTTGAATACCTCTATCAGATATTTCATATTCTTTTTTTAAATCAATCAAGCATTTTCTAATAAACTCAGGTGGTAAATTTAACGTTTCACCAATTAATTTAATGCTTAAAGGATCTCCCCACACAAATAGCATTGATTCCATGATTGATTTAATTTCTTTTTCTTCCATTTTTATTGCACCTCATTACTTATCATGTTTCTTTTTACAATGATATTTCCAAATATTTTATTTTGTTGCACCACAATAAATTTTAACTTAATTAATTCTAATAACGCTAAAAAGGTTACCACAATTTCATTTCTAGTAAATGGATTAGAAAACAATTTTTCAAAATCTAATGAGACCGTTTCTGCAAAAAAATTTTTAATCTGATCAATCTTATCCTCTATTGTTATTTCATCCCGTTTGATTTCTTTCAAATTAATAGTAGCTTTAGATGCTTTTTTCCTCTTTTCCAGAAGATGATGAAAAGCATCTATAAGATCTACTATTTCTAAATTTTCAAGTTCTCTTTCATTATCACTTATAAATGCATCAAATTGCTCTGGTTGCTTATAAAAAATCTTCGTATATATTTCTTCTCGATCTTTTAATGTTACAGCTATATTTTTATATTTTTTATACTCAATCAATCGCTTTACTAAATCCTGTCTTGGATCTTCTTCACAAATTTCCATTTCTAATTGTTCTTCTTGTTTGTTAGGCAAAAGCATCTTTGATTTTATTTCTATAAGGGTTGCTGCCATTACTAGAAATTCACTGGTTACTTCTAAATCAAATTTTTTCATATCTTCAATATATTGTATATATTGTTCTGCTATATCCGCAATAGGTATATTATATATATCTACTTTTGATTTCTCTATAAGATGAAATAATAAATCAAAAGGACCTTCAAAAACTTCAAGTTTTACATTATATGACATATTTTCACCTACTTTATCATAATGGTTTATTATCTCAATAGCACATACGCTACATTATTATATCATACTTACTCACACTAAAAAAATAAAAAAGAAGTAATTACACATTTTTGTAATTACTTCTTTTTTTATTCTTTATTGTACAACTTCTTTCATTAATTTAGTAAACATATTTAAGAAATTAGCTCTTTTTACCCCTCTTTCAGTTACTATATCTACTCTACCAATTTCCTGATCTTCCTTTTTTAGGATTATTTCTCCAATCTTTTCATTTGCTTCAAAGGGAGCTTTTATACTTTGAGGTAATATAATTTCCTTTTGTACCTTATTTTCTTCTCCCTTTTTTACTAAAGCACTTAAATTCTCTTTAGCAACAACATTTACCTTTGTCTCTTTTCCCTTTTCAACCATCATCTCATCTATTATTTGATTTTTTTTTGCAATTTGAACGCTACTGTATGCTGCAAATCCATAATTCAATAGTTTCTTTGCTTCATTAAATCTTATATCCGATGTAGCCCCTCCTAAAATCACTGCAATTAGTGTAAGGTCATTTTTTGTAGCAGATGCAGATAAACAATATTTCGCTTCAGAAGTATATCCAGTTTTTATTCCATTTGCTCCTGGATAATTTCTGATTAATTTATTTGTGTTTGTAAGCTGCAAATTAGTTTGCGTTTTATTTTTTAAACCGACTTTCATGGTAGACATCCAAATACTTAAATAATCATGAATTTTAGGATACTTAAGTAACTCCTGAGACATGAGTGAAATATCATAGGCGCTTGTATAGTGTCCTTCTTGAGGTAATCCATTTGTATTCATAAACTGAGTATCCTTCATTCCAAGTTTTTTTGCTTTTTCATTCATTTTTTTTACAAACATTTCTTCAGTTCCACTAATATGCTCTCCTAAAGCTACACAGGCATCATTTGCAGAAGCTACTGCAATACCTTTTAACAATTGGTCTATTGTTTTCTCTTCACCAGGTTCTAAGTAAAGCTGACTCCCTCCCATAGATGAAGCTCGATCACTGATAAGCACCTTATCTTCTAGAGAGATAGCACCTTTATCAATAGCTTCCATAGTCAATAACATGGTCATAACCTTCGTTACACTAGCAGGTGGAAGCTTATCATGGCTATTTTTTTCATATATAATTCTTCCACTAGCAGCGTCTATTAATATTGCTGCCCTAACATTTACATCAAAATCTTGGGCACTTACAAGTAAACAACAATTGCTGAAAATTAATATGAAACATATTGAAAAAACAATTATTTTACTACTTTTTAATTTCATATTCAGTCCTCCTTGCTATTTTTATTTAATCTTATCTTTTCCACCTATTACTATAGTTATACGTGAGAGGACATTTATCGCATTGAATGAAATAATTGCTATATAAAAAAATTCGCATGTAGCTAATCGCATATGCTCATTTCGCAAGTTTTATTACAAAACTATTCTTTTGTAATAAAACTTACTCAAGGTAGTCAAACATTTGATTTCTCAATCATAAGTTATCCACAGATTCTGAATTTTATAATTTTCTAGCAAGTAAAAAGAGCCTCATTAGGCTCTTGGATGTGTTTTATTATAAACTTCTTTAACTTTGTTTTTTGTAAGGAGTGTATATACTTGAGTAGTTGAAATGTCTGAATGTCCTAGCATTTCTTGAACAGATTTTAAATCAGCGCCATTTTGAATTAGATGGGTTGCAAAAGAATGTCTTAAAGTATGAGGTGTAATTTTTTTATCAATTTTCGCTTGCTGTGTATATTTTTTAATGATTTTCCAAAAACCTTGTCGTGTCAATCGTCTCCCATAATAATTCACAAATAAAGATTCTTCCGTTTCTTCCTTAATAATATTTTCACGCACGTCTTTCATATATTTTTCTAACGCCTTTTTCGCCATAGATCCCATTGGAATGACTCTTTCTTTTGAATTATTCTTGCAACATTTAATATATGCCATCTCTAAATTTGCATGAGAATAATCTAATGCTACCAATTCAGAAACACGTATACCTGTTGCATACAAAAGTTCAAGCATGGCTTTATCTCTTATGCCTTTTTCACTATTTTCATCAGGTTGAGCCAATAATAGCTCTACTTCTTTTAATGTTAAAATAGCAGGCAGTCGCTTCTCTGATTTAGGAGATTCTAAATGAATCGTTGGGTCTTTATCTATATATTTCTCATTCAGCAAAAACTGAGAAAAAGATCGAATAGATGCAAGATTTCTAGAAATAGTAGAGGTAGCTTTCCCAGATTTTTGTAAATATAATAAATATGTAATAATTGTTGTCTTGTTCATCTCTTTAATATATTTTATATTTTTTTCTTTTAAGAAATAAATCAATTGCAAAATATCTCTTTTATATGACTCTAAAGTATTTTTAGATACTTCCTTTTCATCAACTAAATACTGGGTAAAACCTTCTAAGTAATTATTCATAAAATTTATCCCCTTTGTTTGTAGATCTGCTCTTTGATATTATTCAACAAATATAATAAAATTCCTCTAATCTTTTTATTATTTCATGATACATTTTAAAATTCGAGAAAAATTTTCCGTAAAACTATTGTGTTGTATATATGAATTAGATACAAAGGTACTATTTCCTCTAGGAATATGATTTCTTTCCTGAATAATAAACATATTGATGAAATGATCAACCAATTGAGGCAATAAAATTGAAAATATAATTAAAATCAATATAATTTTAAAGAATAAACCTACATATTTAGTCATTTTTAAAGCCTCCTACATATACTTAGAAAGTGCTTTCATGAATATAGGTGTTACATAAGCTTCAATCATACTTCCTACTATAATAAAAAAGAAAATGGATGCATTAATGGTACTATATAAAATAAATTGCTTAAAAGTACTATTATTCATATTATAGGATGTATAGGATTTATTGAGTCTATTTTGAACAATCATTTTCGAGAATCCAATGCCAATAACAGCAATAACAATAATACTTGGTATAATCAATAAATTCTGTGGGAAAATAGAAATCAAAGAAAAAAGAATTCCTTTCATTCCAAGTTGTTCTACCAAAAAACCTACTGTAAAACCTATAATCAAACCACGTATAGCAACTAGTAATAATATTAGAGGCATTCCTATAACCGTTATTCCAAGAATCCAAATCAAAGCTGCTGTCTGTAAATTATTTATTAGCGATTGTTTTAATACAGAAGAAGCATCAATAGGTTTATTACTAAGAATTTGAAAGAAGCTCCTCATATAGCTGATCAGTTCTTGTTTTTGATAATCTGCTAATGCCTTTACAATAAAAGCTCCCGATGAAATTCCTATAATAAAAAACATGCATACAAAAAAATATATCACACCATTCCCTTGTATATGTTTAACTGCAATGGTTCGAAATTTTTTGAGCAAAACAAATCCCCCTCTCACATATCTTTTGTTTGTAAAATATTATGCAAGATAGGGGAACATTATGACTTGTCTTATATATTTTGTCCCATTTTTATTATTCAAGTAGATCCTTTACTGCTAAAATAGCCATAATGGTCTTACTGTCCTTTATTTTTCCATCATAAATCATTTTCACTAGTTCGTTGATCTTCATATATTCAAGCTCAATATATTCATCCTCATCTGGGCATGCTTCCCCACTAACAAGGTCTTTTGCTAAATATAAGTGTATTACTTCATTTGAAAATCCAGCTGATGTATAAAAACTAAATAAGAATTTTATATCTTTTGATTCATATCCAGTTTCTTCTTTCAATTCCCTTTTAGCACAAACTAAGGGCGCTTCACCTTTGTCTATTTTACCTGCTGGAATCTCTAGTAAAATACGCTCCACTGGTTTTCTAAACTGTTTTACCATAATAATTTTATTATCCTCTGTAATAGGTACAACAGCTACAGCTCCAGGATGTTCTACAATTTCTCGAGTAGCCTCTTTTTCTCCTGGTAATGAAACCGTATCTACTCGTAGATTGATCATCTTTCCCTCAAAAATTTGCTCAGATTTAATAGTAATTTCATTTGGTATCATCTCTTACCTCCCCTAGGAATATTTTAAGACAAGCTACCATATACTATGGTAACAAAACTTTAAGGACGTGATAAAATGTATAAAATCATAACAGCAAATCATCTTTGCTTCATTGGTAAAATTTCTGATTTACTAGAAGTTTTAGAAGACCTTTCTAAAGAATATACTACTCTACATGCTTTAATTCAGGATCATCTAAAACCATAACTCCTAATTTTCCTGCTAGAGCAGCTGTAATAAAATATTCTTGATCTTCTAAAAAACTTCTTCCCATTGTTCGCATATTAAAAGTTGAATTTTTAAGAATATCTATAGCATTACCTATATTCATAGATATTATTTTATGTTTTCCTTCAATCCTTGTATGACTTAACTGATCATAAATATATTCTTTTTTACTTTTTCCAAATTCAGGAATAGGAATCATAGCCCTTGTCTTGCTTATTTTATCAAGTACTGTCATACTATGATGGCTAATGCCTTCATGCCTTTTCCGTTGATCAGCAAAGCTTATTCTTAAAGCAGCAATAGCTTTTCCTCCTAAATCATTAACAGCATCAAGTATATGTCCTTGCTCTATACCACTAAAACCATATTTTGTTCCTGTTCCAGCAATCCCTGGTCCCATTGTTACAATAGCTATATCACATTTTAATATTTCCTTTGCTGCAATAAGACCATTATAGATATTTATGCAATCTAAATCGCCTCCAAAGGCATTCCCAATAGTAATGGTGCCATTAATTAGCTCTTTTTGTTTTAAATTTTTTACAGTATTACTAAAGTTAATAGGAAGTGCTGCTCCATCTGTCATAATATAAGCTATTTTAATCTCTTTATCCATAGATTTGATCATCTCTATCATTGGTAAAAGCATACTATGTAAAGTTCCTACAATGACAGGCATGCCCTTTAAGGATTGAAAGTTTTTAAATATTTCATGATATGTGCTTTCCTGCTCCTCTGCAGCAAATACTTTTAATTGGTAAGGGGTATACCTTAATTTCATAATATGCCCACCCTGAGATAAATTCTGTTCAGCCTGATCTAAATTAGATATAACAAAATGATATCCACCCGTTCCAAGGTTTAAATCTACTGCCGTAGTATTTAATAATAAGGTATCACCCATCTCTATAGCTCCAGTTAATTGATTATAGTTGACAGCCTTGCAGTCTACATCATTGATTTTCACTAAAGCTTCCGTCTTCTGCTCATCTCTATTTAAAATCTTCGTAACTTTTCCCATTTTTATACCTATCAATTTTTTCCCTCTTTTCACTAAAAATTTATGAAATGCAAAAAAAATTTCTTCTTTATGCAAGAAAAAGGCAGATATTTTATCTACCTATTTCATCAAAATATTTTAATATTTTTACTTTTTCAATGGTTTTTGTTAGAGAATATTTCTCCGTATAAAGATGTAGTAATATTAAAAAGGATAAAGCAATCATTCTTGTAGAAAAATCTAAGCTACTGCATACAATCCCTAGAGAAATCCCTAAAATATTAGAACCTACATCTCCCATCATAGATTTTGCTTTTAAATCATATGGAATATAAGCTAATACACAGCCTATCAGCCCCATCATTAGAAAACGAAATTCTTTATAAATAGGACTTAAGATTAAAATAATCGCCGTAACTAAAAATCCTTTTAAAGCTCTACCTGGTCGTAAATCTAATAGATTAATAAAATTAGTAAAAAGAGCGATAATCAATGTGTTCATAAAAATATCTACTATATTATGAGAAATGATTACACTGATTGCTACTGATAATAATCCTCCAAAAGCAGCTTTAAAGCCTCCTGTTGTCAATTCAAACTTTAAGAGCTTTTTAAAATGTCCCTTTAATCCTGTGACATTTCTATTTCCTAATAAATCATCTAATAGTCCAGCTAATCCCATTCCTAAAGTTCCTACTAAGAATAATACCACATAAACAAAATCACTTTTATTTAGACAAAGTAATAAAAAAATCACAAGAGATGTGATTCCGGGAATAAACACAAGCCCCATACCTACAGGAATATTCTCACCCCTATAATTATTTTTAATACATTCTGTCTCATATAATAGATTCATGAACATAGGAACCATGAGTTTAGTAAAAACAAAACCTAAAAACAAACAAGAAAATCTTATTAACATTACTTTGTCACCTCTTTTCTCTTTCTAAGTAATGTTAATAATATTTGATAGAATTGTCTTCCCCTATGGACAAAGCTTTTAAAATCTCTACCTGTCTCTCTATGGGTCATGGTTACATCAACTTCTTTGATCCTATATCCCATATTTAAAATATCAATAGTCATTCCTACCTCAACCCCATAATCAGAAGGGATTTCTTTAAATCTTCTCAGCACCTCTGTCTTAAAAACCCTTTGTCCTGACAAAGAAGTATATACGGTTTGTCCTGTATAAAATTTCACACCATATTTTGCAAGATTTTTAACGAGTCCAAAGCCACCTTTTTTCTTTGCTGCTGGAAATCTTGCTATGGTAACATCGGCCTGGTCTTCTAGAATAGGCAAAATCAAGTTATCTATTTCTGATGCTGTTTTCCCAATATCCCCATCTAAAAAAGCAATCATACTACTTTCCTTATATACCTTTTCGATTCCAAAGCTTAATGCAAAGCCTTTGCCTTTATTTTGATCTAATCGATACACTTTAGCATCTGTGGCTTTTGCAACACTATATGTATCATCTTTTGAACCATCATCTATAATTACTATTTGATCTACATATTTTGAAGCGCTTATTGCATCTATAGTAGACTTTATTCGATCCCCTTCATTATAAGCAGGTATTAAAACCGTTACATACTTCGACATCTAATCAACTCCTAGTCTACTATTATAAATCCTTCTGGAACTAAATTATCTGCTGTTTCTTTTTCTCCAAAATGCCCTTCGTGACCGCTAACTACCATTAGCATAGAGATTTTTCCTATAACTGTATCTACATTATCTACTGTAGATATTCTAAGTTTTTTGTATTCACTTATATTAGAATAAACAACTTCTAACTTTTCAACTGCCATAATAGGGATGTTTTTACTTTTTATATAATTAATAATCGTTTTATCAAATTTATTCAATATACGCTGATTCTCATCAACACTTCCTCCTGCTATAATAATGTAGTCAGCAGGTACAAGGACATCATCTGTATAATCAATAAATTTCTTTTCCTTTAGCTTTTCTATAAAAGCTTGATCATTTCCAGAAACTAATACATCACAAAACTTCTTTATAATTTGCTTCTCTAAATCTTCTGAAGTCTCTACTATACCAAATTCTTGTGCTACTCTTAATAACTCTTCTTTATTTCCCTCTTTTATGATCATATTACTTACACTATTGACGCCTGCTTTTTTAAAAGCATCATTAATTCCTGAATAATCATAATGTTCACTAGTTTCTAAAACAACGACATTTAAATCTTTCAATTGATCTTTTACAAGTTCTGGATATATCTTATTTAAAAATCTTTCATTTTTATCTTTTTCTAGATTCAATACGTCAATTTTTTCCTGTAAACTATCCTGTTTCATTTTAAATTCATCAAATTTACTTTCAAGCTGTGAAACAATTTCCTTTTGCTGTTCTACAATTAGATCTTGTCCATCTAACATAATACCTATAAATATTCCTATTCCTATAGCTAAAAATATTGCAACAATTGTTATAACATAATATTTTAAATTAATTACCAAATGTGATACCTCCCTAAAAATTCCATCGGAAAGACAAATTTTAATTTTATAAGAAACAATTTAAATAACTGCTGAACAGTAGGGGATAAAGCTCCAACAATAAATATAGGAATCATTGCACCAAATGCAAGCCCTGCGAAATGTTTGAATTTTACACTTTCTCTATATAATTTATTTACGCCTTTTGCATCAACTAGCTTTGATCCCACCTTTAATCTAACAAGAAAAGTACTCGCCATCCCTTTTCTTCCCTTTTCAAGAAAATCAACCATATTTGAATGGGTTCCTACTGCTACAATAAGTTCTGTTTCATTGTCAAAAGCAAGGAGCATGGCAATATCTTCACTTGTTCCTGGCGCTGGAAATACAATGCTTTTAAGCCCTAATGATTCAATTCTTTTCAGTCCTGGTGCTCGTCCATCACGATAAGCATGTACAACTATTTCCTTACAAGCCTTTAAGCACTCATCAGAAACACTGTCCATATCCCCTACAATCATATCAGGAATATATCCACATTCCATAAGAGCATCTCCACCACCATCCACACCAATAAGGATTGGATTAAATTCCTCAATATAGGATCTTATAGCATGTAAATCTTCCTTATAATTTTGTCCTCTTACCACTACTAAGGTATGTCTTCCTTTAAATCTTGTACTTACTTTTGGGATTTTTAAATTTCCCAAGAGCATGTCCTTTTCTTTTTTAGCATACTCTAATGTATTTTCAATAAATTTATCTAATTCAAATTGAAAATTTTCACTGGTTTCTTCTAATTTTTTCTTAATTAATTCTTTTGTCAATAGGTTCCCATTTCCAATGCATTCTTCATCCATATATAGTTGATCATCTCTAATTTCTAAAGAATCACCTTCTTTAATTTTAGAAAAAAACGCATCTCCTACATGATCTAAAATAGGGATTCCTGCTTTTTCTAAAATCTCAGGTCCTAAATTAGGATATCTTCCACTAATAGACTCGGCAGCATTAATCACCATACATGGTTTACACATAACTAAAGAATTCGCTGCTACTTCATCTATATCTTTGTGATTGATCACTGCAATTTCTCCTGGATTTAACCTTTTGACAAGTTCTTTTGTTTTTTTATCAATCCTTACAATGCCTGTGGTTAACATATATTTCCTCCAGTTGTTTTTTCTTTAGTATTACTCATTTTTCATAAATAATACCAAAACTTCACAAGGCTTATTATATCATAATCGCCCTTCATATTATATATATTTTTTCAATATATTACAAAATACCACCTAGCTATAGTTATTCAAACTAATAGCTAGGTGATATTTTATCTTGCAATAAATAAAGTTGCTCTTTCTGTTCCATCTAATAGATTTAATAAAATGTTTTCTTTTTTCCCATTTGTTAAGATCATTGGAATACCATAAGAATTTACCTTGCGAGCCGCTTCAATTTTCGTAGCA
The DNA here is from genome assembly GCA_025210395.1 of Marinisporobacter sp. Classification (GTDB taxonomy): domain Bacteria; phylum Bacillota; class Clostridia; order Peptostreptococcales; family Thermotaleaceae; genus Crassaminicella. The sequence goes on along the minus strand of JAOARV010000048.1, from coordinate 146,482 downwards.
ATTCCACCTGTTCCAAATTCATTGACTTTCCCCATTTCAATGATTTCTAATAATCCATCAATATCTGTAATTTCTTCAAGAAACTTTGCATCCTTATATTCTTTTGGATTTTTATCATATACACCATCAATATCACTAAACATAATCAATAAATCTGCATCCCAAAGGTTAGTCGTAAGGGCTGCTAGAGTATCATTGTCTCCGATTTTTATTTCAGCAACACTTACTGTATCATTTTCATTGATAATAGGAATAACACCTTCATCAATTAAAGTAAATAGGGTGTTTCTAATATTTAAAGTTCTACTAGCATCTGATAAATCCTCTCTAGTTAAAAGCATTTGTCCAATATGAATATCATATTGATTAAAAACTTGTCTATAAGAATCCATTAATTCTACTTGCCCAATAGCACATAAAGCCTGCTTGTAATGGATATCTCCCTTTCTCATCCATTTACCTATTGTTCCTACTCCTGCTATTCTTGCTCCAGAAGATACAATCACAATCTCTTTTCCCTGATCCCTCAAAAAATTTATTTGTTTACTAAACTTCTCTAAAAACTCTTTATTAATCGTTCCATCTTCATTTGCTAAAGTATTACTTCCAATCTTAATAACAATTTTTTTAGCTTTATTCATAATGGCTGCTAACATTTTATCCCTCTATTCTCTAATTTGTCCATTTCCTTGTACTATATATTTTACAGTTACTAATTCATTCAGCCCCATAGGTCCTCGCGCATGCATTTTTTGTGTACTTATACCCATCTCTGCTCCAAATCCAAATTCTCCTCCATCTGTAAATCTTGTAGAAGCATTTACATATACAGCTGCAGCATCGACTCTTCTTAAAAACGTATTGGCATTTGCTACTTTTTCCGTTAAAATGGCTTCTGAATGCTTTGTTCCATAAGTATCAATATGAGAAATTGCCATTTCTACATCTTCAACTACTTTAATAGCTAAAATATAATCTAAATATTCTTCAGCCCAATCTTCCTTTATTGCTTCCTTTACAGATATGATTTTTTGAGTTTCATCACACCCTCGCATTTCTACTCGGTCCTTTAAACAATCATATAGTTTAGGTAAAAATACACTTGCTATATTTTTATGAATCAATACCGTTTCACAAGCATTACAAACTCCAGGTCTTTGTACCTTTGCATTCTCAATAATATCTACGGCTCTTTCTAAATCAGCTGTTGCATCTACAAATATATGACAATTTCCTACACCTGTTTCAATAGTCGGTACCGTTGCATTTTTTACTACAAATTGAATTAAATCTTTTCCTCCTCTTGGAATAACTAAATCAATATATTCATTCATGGTTAACATTTCTTTTACAACTGCTCTGTTTGTATCATCTACTAACGCAATCACATCTTCAGATATGCTACTTCTTTTAAGTCCTTCTTTAATGGCATATACTAAAGCTTTGTTTGAATGAATAGAAGTTGAACTTCCACGAAGTAAAATACAATTTCCACTTTTTAATGCAAGGGAAAAAGCATCTACTGTTACGTTAGGTCTTGATTCATAAATAATTCCAATGACGCCCATAGGCACAGTCATTTTACTTACTGTAAGACCATTTTCTAAAGTCCATACTTCATTACTTTTCCATATAGGATCTTTTAAATCTATAATGGTTTTTATTCCTTCTATCATGCCATCAATTCTTTTTCCATCTAAGCGAAGACGATCAATTAAGCTTTCTTTCATTTGATTACTTTCGGCTTTTTCCACATCTTTTCTATTTTCTTCTAAAATGAAATCTTCATGCTCTTTTAAGCTCCTTACTACTTCCTGTAATGCTTGATTTTTATATTTTGTGTCCATAGTAGCTAAAACACTTGATGCTTTATTTAATACTTTACATTTTTCAATTAAAGTCATATGATCACTCCTTTTCTTATATAATAAAAAACCCTCATCCCCTAAGGGACGAGAGTTTACCCGCGGTACCACCCTAATTAGCCAAATAAACCAGCTCTTCTTAGATAATCGTAACGTGATTATAACCGTAATGACTTCACTTGCCATATGCTCCAGAGCGGGTTCAAAAAGATAGTTTATAAGACTCTCACCACTGTCTTATTCTCTGTGAAACATTTCTTTTTTACTATTCTCCTTCAAAGCATCAAACTATTCATATTTAAAAAACATTATATCTAAATTTTCATTTCATGTCAATGTTACATTTACACCTTTAAATCAACCTCTATCCCTAATAGATCTTTATTCTCATCTACTATAGGTTGAATATATTCTCCTATAAATTCCATTACCTGCTGCGGTGCTCTTCCTATAAAAAGTTTTGCATCCATCAAGCTACTAATTTCTTCATTAGAAAGACCAAAGGTTTCATCATTTGCAATTCTAATTAACAAATCATTCTCTTTTCCTTCTTGTTTCACCTGTCTTGCAGCTTCCATCGAGTGAACTCTGATCTTTTCATGAAGTTCCTGTCGGTCTCCTCCTCTTTTTACAGCTTCCATAATAATGTTTTCTGTTGCCATGAAAGGAAGTTCGTTCATCACATGCTGATGAATTACTTTTTCATAAACAACTAAGCCAGAAGATATATTAATACAGATTTCAAGGATAGCATCTACAGCTAAAAATGCTTCTGGAATTGAAATCCTCCTATTTGCAGAATCATCTAAGGTTCTTTCAAACCATTGTGTAGAAGTTGTCATAGCTGGGTCCATTATAAGAGCCATCACATGTCTTGAAAGAGACGCTACTCTCTCACTTCTCATAGGGTTTCTTTTATACGCCATAGCCGATGAACCAATTTGAGTAGATTCAAAAGGTTCCTCTACTTCTTTCAAATGCTGAAGAAGTCTTATATCATTTGTCATCTTATGAAGGCTTTGTGCAATACCACTTAAAACAGATACAACTTTGTAATCTAATTTTCTTGAATAAGTTTGTCCTGTTACTGGAAAAGTTTTTTCAAAACCTAATTTATTTGCTACAAGCTTATCTAGTCTTTTTACTTTTTCATGATCTCCATCAAATAGTTTTAAAAAGCTTGCTTGCGTACCTGTTGTTCCTTTTACCCCTCTCATTTTCATACTAGCTAACACATTTTCAACCTCTTCACAATCCATTAAAAGATCCATTAGCCATAAAGTAGCTCTTTTTCCAACAGTAGTAAGCTGCGCAGGTTGAAAGTGAGTAAATCCTAGAGTCGGTACATCTTTGTATTCTACAGAAAATTTAGAAAGTCTACTTAACAGATTGATAATTTTTTTTCTTATCATCTTCATAGCTCTTTGCATAATAATTACATCTGTATTATCTCCTACATAAGCACTTGTTGCCCCTAGGTGGATGATGGGCTTTGCTTTAGGGCATTGTACACCAAAAGCATATACATGAGACATTACATCATGTCTTGTTTCTTTTTCTCTTTTCTTTGCTACATCATAATTAATATCATCACAATATTTTTTCATTTCATCAATTTGATCTTGTGTTATTTCAAGTCCCAGTTCTTTTTCAGATTCTGCAAGAGCAATCCAGAGCTTTCTCCATGTTTTAAATTTTTCATCTGAAGAAAAAATTTCCGACATTTCCCTACTAGCGTATCTTGTAATTAGTGGATTTTCATAAACTTGTGCCAATTTTTTTACCCCTTTCCCTTCTATTACTAAGCTAATTATATTCTACACTTTTCTCCAAAATCCTTCATTTTTTTCATTTCTTTAATCGTATCATAGGGAATAAAAATTTTTCCTATATTAGGAATGCCTTCTATCATCTCATCATGATAATCAGAACCTCCTGTAATAAAAAGATCATATTTTTTAGAAAGCTCTAAATACATCTTATTATGAAAGGCCGAATGTTCCGAATGATAAACTTCTATTCCTTTGATTCCTTTTTTTATGATTTCTTCTATATCTATCCCTTTATCAATCAATGCTGGATGAGCAAGTACCGGTATCCCTTTAGCATTTTCAATAAACTCTATGGCCTCATCAACGGTCAGCTTAAACCTTTCAACATAAGCAGGTCGTCCTTTGCTAAGTAGTTTTTCAAATGCCTCAGAGACAGAAGATACATATCCCTTTTGAACAAGTATCCTAGCTACATGAGGTCTGCCAATAGCCCCTTCTTTCTGATCATCTTTAACTTCTGAGAAATGAATATCATATCCTAACTCTCTTAGCTTATCAACCATTAATTCTATCCTTTTAGCTCTATAATTTTTAATCCTTTTTGTCATATGAATCAGCTGTTGATTCTTATAATCTATAAAATATCCTAATATATGAACTTCTCTATCATAATATAATGTACTAAATTCTATACCAGGTATTACTAAAAAGTCATCATATTCTTGAGAAACCTTTATTGCCTCTTTAATTCCATCAATAGTATCATGATCCGTTATAGCAATCCCTTTAAATCCTCTCTCTTTTGCCCAATATACAACGTCTCTAGGAGATAAAATACCATCTGATGCATTCGTATGTACATGCATATCTATCATAGCATTCATAGGTTCACCTCCTTTTTTATCATTTCTAAAAATTTTTATATTTTATGCACATATTATTCCTAATTATTATATACTTTATGATACAAAAAACCTGCTTTAAAAGCAGGTTCTTTTACTTATTCTTTCTATCTAGGCTCAACAATTAATTTTATTGCTGTTCTTTCCTCCCCATCTATCAATATATCAGTAAATGCAGGGATACAGATTAGGTCCACACCACTAGGAGCAACAAATCCTCTAGCAATGGCTACCGCTTTTACTGCTTGATTTAGAGCACCTGCACCAATAGCTTGAATTTCAGCGCCCCCACGTTCTCTTAAAACGCCTGCTAATGCTCCTGCAACAGAATTTGGACTTGATTTTGCTGATACTTTTAATACTTCCATGATTATAGCCCCCCTAAATTTAAAATGTCATTTGGTTTTATTTAACAAATGTATTACAAGTAATATATTCTACATCTATGTTGAAAATCCTTTTTTTAATATGCTAAATTTGAAATTTTTGAAAAATTATTTTTGCAAAATAAAAAGAAGCCGAAGCTTCTTTTATTTTGCATATTCGATTGCTCTTGTCTCGCGAATAACATTTACTTTTATTTGGCCAGGATATTCTAATTCACTTTCTATTTTCTTTGTTACTTCACGAGCTAAATAGATAATATCTTCATCTGCCATCTCATCTGGTTTTACCATAATTCTTATTTCTCTACCTGCTTGAATAGCAAATGATTTTTCTACACCTTCACTTGAATTTGCTATTTCTTCAAGCTTTTGTAGTCTTTTTATATAAGTTTCTAAAGTTTCTCTTCTTGCACCTGGTCTAGCAGCCGATACAGCATCAGCTGCTGTAACTAGCACGGCTTCAATAGTCTGAGGTTCATAATCCCCATGATGCGTCGACATAGCATGGATCACTTCACTAGATTCTTTATATTTCTTTAGAAGCCCCATCCCTATATCTACATGGGTACCCTCTACTTCATGATCCACAGCTTTTCCAATATCATGAAGTAGCCCTGCTCTTTTTGCTAATTTCACATCAACGCCTAATTCTGCAGCCATTAACCCTGCTAAATGAGATACTTCGATAGAATGTTTTAATACATTTTGACCATAGCTAGTTCTATACTTTAATCTACCTAATAATTTTATCAATTCAGGATGAATACTGTGAACACCTGTTTCAAACGTTGCTTGTTCACCCTCTTCTTTAATAATATTATTTACCTCTTTTTTAGCTTTTTCTACCATTTCTTCAATTCTAGCTGGATGAATTCTTCCATCTACAATAAGCTTTTCTAAAGCAATTCTTGCTACTTCTCTTCTTATAGGATCAAATCCAGAGAGAATTACTGCTTCTGGTGTATCATCAATGATTAAGTCTATTCCTGTTAATGTTTCTAATGCTCTTATATTTCTTCCTTCTCTACCAATAATTCTACCCTTCATCTCATCATTTGGAAGAGCTACTACAGATACAGTAGTTTCAGCAACATGATCTGCTGCACACTTTTGTATTGCATAAGAGATAATCTCTTTTGCTTTCTTTTCTCCGTCTTCTTTTGCTCTTTGTTCAATTTCTTTAATCATCATGGCAGTTTCATGCTTTATTTCTTTTTGTGTATCACTTAAAAGTTGTTCTTTTGCTTGTTCAGATGTTAAACCCGATATTCTTTCTAATTCTTCCAGTTGTTTTCCATAAGTTTCATTTATTTGTTCTTTTTTCTCTGCTACTTCTTTTATTTTTTTATTGAGTACTTCATCTTTCTTTTCTAAATTATCGGATTTCCTATCTAATGTTTCTTCCTTTTGCTGTAATCTTCTTTCTAATCTTTGTAATTCATTACGTCTTTCTCTGTTTTCTCTATCAAGTTCATTTCTTAATCTATGAACCTCTTCTTTTGCTTCAAGTAAAATTTCTTTTTTAGATGTTTCAGCTTGCTTTTTAGCTTCTGAAACGATTTCTTCCGCTTTATTTTCTGCATTATTTATTTTACCTTCAGCAATATTCTTTCTTATAAAATATCCAATTCCAACACCTATAGCACCTGTTACAATGCTTACTATAATCTGAATAGAATTAATATTCCATACACCTCCTCTGCTTAATCATAAGCAAATAATAAAACCGAGGAACCTCGGTTTTTAAATCTTTCTATGTTTTTATAGATCAAAATTTAAAACACTATCCAGGCCTCATTATTCATATACAGATACACCAATATCTGTTATAATTGTATATCTTTTTTTATATACTGTCAAGGTGATATTCTTCCTCCATTCTATTATAAGATTCTATTCATTTCTTTATTCTAAAAAAAATCCCTACAGGGATTTTTTTAATGTTTATCTCCTTCAGGAGCTTGTTTAGTTTCTTTTATCATAGGAAGACTATGTAACTCTCTTATTTTGTTCTCTACTTCAAGAGCTACTTGTGTATTTTCTACTAAAAATTGCTTTGCATTTTCTCTCCCTTGACCTAATTTTTCATCACCATAACTATACCAAGAGCCTGCCTTTTTTATAATATCTTCTTTCACAGCACAATCTAAAATACTACCTTCTTTTGATATACCCGTACCATACATAATATCAAATTCAGCTATTTTAAATGGAGGTGCCACTTTATTTTTTACAACCTTCACTCTTGTCCTATTGCCTATAATACTATCTGCTTTCTTAATAGATTCGATTCTTCTTACATCTAATCTTACAGATGAATAAAATTTAAGAGCCCTTCCTCCAGTAGTCGTTTCTGGATTTCCAAACATGACACCTACTTTTTCTCTTAATTGATTAATAAAGATTGTAGATGTTCTTGACTTGTTAATTACACCTGTCAACTTTCTTAATGCTTGAGACATAAGCCTTGCTTGTAGCCCCACATGGCTATCTCCCATTTCTCCTTGTATTTCTGCTTTAGGAACTAATGCAGCCACCGAGTCTACTACAATTATATCTATGGCTCCACTTCTAACTAAAGCTTCACAGATTTCTAATGCTTGCTCTCCTGTATCTGGTTGAGATACCACTAGTTCATCAATATTCACCCCTAAATTTTGAGCATATACAGGATCTAATGCATGCTCAGCATCTATAAAAGCTGCAACGCCTCCAGTCTTTTGAGCTTCTGCAATAATATGAAGTGCTACCGTTGTTTTACCAGAAGACTCAGGTCCGTATATTTCGATAATTCGTCCTCTTGGAACACCGCCTATACCAACAGCAATATCTAAGTCTAATGACCCCGTAGATATAGATTCAATGTTTAATCTTGATGTATCTTCTCCTAATTTCATAATAGAACCTTTTCCAAATTGTTTCTCTATTTGACCCATAGCAATTTCTAACGCTTTTCTTTTTCCATCCATAATTCCCCAGATTCAATATCTGGTTGTCACCTACCTTTCTTTATGTCGAACAAATGTTCTGAACTTATTATATACTATTCCTTTTCTATGGTCAATAGTATTTATTTTTCTAATACTTTTCTAATCATATTCAATGCAAGCATGCTCGTATAATTTCTTATTCGATTTCTATCTCCAAAAATATTGTACTTATTACACACAATATTTTCTCCATAAGCAAGACCAATATATACTAGCCCTACAGGTTTTTCTTCTGTACCACCTCCAGGACCTGCTATCCCTGTTACCGATAAACATACTTCACTTCCTGTTACCCTCTTTAATCCTAATGCCATTTCCCTAGCAGTTTCTTCACTAACAGCGCCATATTTTTTAAGAGTTTCAGGATTTACACCTAATTCTTCTATTTTTGCTTGATTACTATAGGTAACAATACTTCGATCTAAGGATTCTGATATCCCTGAAATATCTGTTAACTTGGCAGCGATCAATCCTCCTGTACAAGATTCTGCAAAAGAGACACTTATTTTTTTCTCTAATAATTTTTTTGCCACTACTTGAACTAATTCCTCATCTTCATAGCTATATATATATTCCTCTAATCTATTTTTTATTTCCTTTATAACAGGAGAGATCATTTGGTTTGCTTTCTGTTCATTTTCAGCTTTAGCTGTAATTCGAAGGCTCACTTCTCCTATTTTTGCATAAGTTGCAAGGGTAGGATTTGTTTGATGATTGATTAAATCTATAATAGCCGTCTCTAATGATGATTCTCCAATGCCAAAAAATCTTAAAACTTTCGAATAAATCGTACATTTTGACTTAGCCTTTAAATAATCCTTCGCAAACTCAAACATGCTTTTCATTTCTTTAGGAGGTCCTGGTAGACTAATTACTATTTTTTCATCAAACTCAATAATAAATCCAGGAGCAGTTCCACATCTATTTTCTAAAACAATACTATCTGTTGGTAAGTATGCCTGTTTTATATTATTTTCATTCATTTTTCTATTAAGCTTTTTAAAATAAGTGTAAATCTTTTCATAAGATGATTCATGCATTTCTAGTTTTTTTCCTGCTACTTGAGCAATGGTCTCCTTTGTAAGATCATCCTGTGTTGGTCCTAACCCCCCTGTAGTAATAATCAAATCTGATTTAGATAATGCATAATCTAAAGTTTCTTTTAATCGGTCTTTATTATCTCCTACTGTAAAATGATGATATACATTCATTCCCAATTGATTTAATTCTTGTGATAGATAAACTGTATTTGTGTTTATAATTTGTCCAAATAAAATCTCTGTACCTACACTTATAATTGAACAATTCATCCCTAAATCCCCTCTCCCTTAAAAAGATTATACTTTTATATAAAGTTAAAAAGCAGCTATGCTGCTTTTAATGTGTTAAAACTTTTCTATTAAGATATAAATAATCTACACCTGATACAATCGTAAGAATTACTGCAATCCAAAGCATCATTGTACTAAATGGAAAACCTATTAAACTAAAGGGATAATTATTAAGAAGTATTGCAACAATGGCTATAATCTGTGTAATGGTTTTTAATTTCCCCCACCAGCTTGCTGCAATCACAATGCCTTCTGATGCAGCAACTGCTCTTAAAATGCTTATAGTGTATTCTCTTGATATAATAACAACAACAATCCATGCAGGCAATTTACCCATTTGCACAAGACAAACAAGGGCTGATGTAACAAGCAGCTTATCTGCTAAAGGATCTACGAATTTTCCAAATTTTGTAACCTGGTTTCTACTTCTTGCAATATACCCATCTAAAGTGTCCGTTATAGCAGCTATAATAAAAATTCCAGCAGCTATATACATACCATAGGGTATTTTATTTAGAAGGACAATCATAAAAACTGGAACTAAAAGGATTCTAGCAATCGTCAGCTTATTCGCAAGATTCATATAATATCTCTCCTATTAAATCATATTCTAAGGTATCTGTGATTTGAACCTTTACTAAGTCTCCTATATTTAGAAGCTTAGTTGAGTCTACGTACACAACACCATCTACTTCTGGTGCATCATACGCAGTTCTACCTACATAAACATCTTCTTCTTCAATCTTCTCCTCTATCAGTATATCATAAACATTCCCTATTTTCTCCATATTTTTTTGAAATGAAACTTCTTTTTGTATGGCCATAATTTCATCTCTTCTTTGTTCTTTTACTTCCTCAGGAACCTGATTTTCTAATTTTGCTGCTGGTGTATCTTCCTCTTGAGAATAAGTAAATACACCTAAACGGTCAAATTTCACCTCTGCAACAAATCTTTTTAACTCTTCAAATTGCTCTTTTGTCTCTCCTGGGAATCCTACTATAAGAGATGTTCGAATATGCATATTTGGTATTTTATTACGTAACTTTTCAATGACCTGTAAAATATGTTCTTTGTTTGTTTTTCTATTCATTCTTCTTAAAATTTCATCGTTACAATGTTGAATAGGCACATCAATATATTTACATACCTTTTTTTCTTCTGCAATTGTATTAATTAATTCATCTGATATTTTATCAGGATAGCAGTATAAAATTCGAATCCACTCAATCCCTTCAATTTGTCCTATCTTTTTTAATAGCTCAGGAAGTTTATATTCTTTATACAAATCAATCCCATATCTTGATGTATCTTGAGCAATCAAAATCACTTCTTTAATACCTTGTTGAGCCATTTCCTTTGCTTCTTCAATAATATATTCTATCTTTCTACTTCTATAATTTCCTCGTAATTTTGGAATAATGCAATAAGTACAATAGTTATCACAGCCTTCTGCTATTTTTAAATACCCCATAAATTTAGGCGTACTTAAAATTCTTGGAAGGTCTTCTGATATTTCTATATTAACATTTCCACTTTTCACTATTTTTTCTCCTTTTAAAGCACCATGAATAACTTTTATAATTTCTGGATAATTTCCTGTTCCAATAATAGCATCTACTTCTGGCAATTCTTTTACTAATTCTTTTGAATATCTTTCAGCTAAACACCCAGCTACTACTAGTATTTTACAATTTCCGTTTATTTTTAAAGCTCCTAATTCTACAATCGTGTCAATAGACTCTTGCTTAGCTGACTCAATAAATCCACAAGTATTAACAATAATAATCTCTGCTTCATATTGATCCTTTGTAATTTCAAAATCATATTGAGATAATAGACCCATCATCACTTCTGAATCCACTAAATTTTTCGAACATCCTAACGATTCAATAAATACCTTCAAACTCATATATTGAAACTCCTCTCTAATTGTGCAAAATATTATTGATAAAATTACTCAAAATGGGGATAGTATTCTCTATTTTTTCATAATCAATTACTAAATCATAATTTTCATATTTTTTAATAGAGTGATTGTATAAAGGATCATAATAGTACTTCATTAAATATTCAACTACATAAGTATAATCCTTTTCGTCAATTTTATAAATCAATTGATCTACAGCTTTATTTCCTAACCTTTTTCTTAAATAATTTAATGATTCTACTATTTTAAAATGATTAATTTCTAAATGGTGTGCATAATCTTCTAAAATAATTTTTATTCTATTTTTGAGTGTTGTTTTTATCAGAATATGATACCCCTCTATCATCTGATGATATACAGTTTCTGGCACCATAACACTACCAATTCTTTTACTTTCACTTTCTACAAAGACATACTTTTCCTTTGCGTCCTGTAGCACATGAAATATTAAGGATTCAAAGTCTTTCTGCGATGGTGGTTTTCCGTTAAAGACAATATTTCCAAACACAGAACCACTATTTTTTGCTATCCTTTCAAGATTTAATACGGGTTCTCCTATAGCTTCTAGTTCATCAAGTATATGGGTTTTTCCTACCCCTGTTAATCCATGCATCATAATAAATTTATATTGACTCATCTTATTTTCTAAAAAGTCCATCACATATTGTCTATAGCTTTTATATCCACCTCTTAACTGATATACATTTTTAACATTCAGCATACTTAATAAATTACAAACTGACTTGCTTCTCATACCACCTCTCCAGCAAAATATAACTATATAATCATACTCCATGCTATATTCTTTCATGGTTTGATAAAGGTTTGGTAATTTTGTTGATACGAAATCTAGCCCCTTTGCTGTAGCTTCCTCAGGATTTTCTTTTCTATAGATTGTTCCTACAATAGCTCTTTCCTCATTGTCTAATATAGGGATATTTTTAGCTGTAAAAATCGTCCCCTCTTCGAATTCTAATGGAGATCGTACATCAATAAAAAGTGTATTTTTTAATGTCAATGCTTTTTCAATGTCTATTACTTTTAACACATCAATCCCTCTATTTCTATTTATGATTTACTCTTCATTTCCTCAAATTCTTCTTTTGATACTAATACTTGCCTTGGTTTGCTTCCTACATGCTCTCCTACGATATTTCTCTCTTCCATAGCATCAATAAGCCTTGCTGCTCGATTGTATCCTATTCTAAATCTTCTTTGAAGCATAGAAATGGAAGCTTGTTGTGTCCCTATAACCAATTCAATAGCATCTTTTAACAATTCATCTGCCGTATCTTCTTCCTGAGATAAATTGCTCTCTACTTTTTCTATAATATCTTCCTCATAATTATGATCTGTAGATTGTTCTTTTACAAAATTTACAACTCTTTCTACTTCCCCATCTGAGATAAACGCTCCTTGAGAACGTACAGGCTTTGAGGCACCCACAGGATAAAATAGCATATCTCCTTTTCCTAATAGCTTTTCTGCTCCTCCCATATCTAGTATAGTCCTTGAATCTGCCTGAGAAGAAACAGAAAAAGCAATACGAGATGGTATATTTGCTTTAATAACACCCGTTATTACATCTACAGAAGGTCTTTGGGTAGCCACAATAAGATGTAGTCCTGCAGCTCTGGCCATTTGAGCAAGCCTACAAATGCCATCTTCCACTTGCCCTGGTGCCACCATCATTAAGTCTGCAAGTTCATCAATAATAATTACAATTTTAGGTAATGTTTCTTTTCCTTCATTTTTCATTTTTTCATTATAACTATTTATATCTCTTACACTATTTTCTGCAAAATATTTGTATCGATTACTCATCTCTCCTACAGCCCAATTTAATGCACTAGAAGCCTTTTTAGGATCTGTCACAACTGGAATTAAAAGATGAGGGATTCCATTATAATTATTTAATTCTACTACCTTTGGGTCTACTAAAAGCAACTTTACTTCTTCTGGTGTAGCCTTATAAAGAATGCTAATGATTAATGTATTAATACATACACTTTTTCCTGAACCTGTAGCCCCTGCAATTAACATATGAGGCATTTTAGCAAGATCCGCTACAATAGGGTTACCAGCAATATCCTTTCCTAAAACAAAAGTTAATTTTGAATCACTATTTTTAAATTTATCACTTTCTAAAACTTCCTTTATTGTAACAGGGGAAACCTGTTCATTAGGAATTTCTATTCCAACAGCAGCCTTTCCAGGAATAGGTGCCTCTATTCTTATGTTTGAAGCTGCCAAATTTAGGGCTATATCATCTGACAAGTTTACGATCTTACTTACCTTCACTCCAGGACTTGGCTGAATTTCATATCTTGTTATAGTAGGTCCTTTACTTACTTGTACAACTTTTGCCTCAACGCCAAAATTTTCTAATGTTTCTTCTAATACTTTTGCTTTATGTAATATTTCTTTTTTATCATTTTTAGGATTTGAAACAGAATTATTCTGTAACAAATCAAGATCAGGAAATTTATAATCTAGTTCAGCTTTAGACGTGTTTTTAATGTGAATACTTATATCTTCTATATTGTTTTTTTCCTGTATGATTGGATCCTTTTCTTTTTTACTACTCCCTTTATCTCCTTTTATAAACACAGCCTCTTTCTCTTTTTTACTAGGCTCCTCTTCACGGGTAAAATCAAGAATTTTAATTTTTTCGTCTATAGAATCATTTTCTTTAAGGGCTATTTTTATATCCTTTTGTTTCTTTTGACTTCTTTTCTTTTTCAATTTTTTCTCGCCATCTGGCACATATATAAACTCACCTACAGATCGACCCATTAATAAACAAAATTTCACAAGTCCCTCTTTGCATTTTTTTAACATACTTACTAGAGAAATCCTTGTGACTACAACAAAAGAAATAATCATTAACGTAATAATGACCACATAACTACCATTTACGCCCAAAAACCTTATACCTATACCACCTAATAAACTTCCTAGTAATCCTCCACCTATTCCTTCTATGCCTTGATCATATACTAATTTTATATTTTGAAAGCTCAATTCTTTAGGAATATACTCTGAAAAATAAATAGCATGCAACATAACATATTCTATATACATTAATATCATTGCAATTTTAAACTTCTTATCAAAAACATTTGTTTTTCCAATCATCGAGAAAATACCTAAAAATATGATAAAATAAGGTAATAAATATGCTGGTGCAGATAATAATCCCTTCAAACTAGATTTTATAAACTTTCCTATTTCACCAGTAGACTCTGTTTGTAAACTAATCATAATTAGGATCCCCATAGATATGGTAAATAAAGCAATAATTTCATTTTTCAGGGTGGATTTATTCTTTTCTTTGCTTTTTCGAGCACTCCTTCTACCAGCCATAAAGTCACCTCCTATTCTTATTAGAAAAAGAACAGATGAACTGTGCTAAAAAGTTAATAAATACAAGGCATGGTTCGTGTATAAAAATAAAGTGTCAATATCATCCGTATTAACACTTTAACATTGTTATTATAACATAAGGGGTTGAATTATTCTATTGTAAATTCTGTTGTACTTCACTTTGATTTTTTAGTTCAATCATTTCTTTTAATTTCATCATAGCAGCATGTAATCCCCCTACTTCGTCTATTAAGCCCCTTTGTACTGCCTCATCTCCTATTAAGATTGTCCCTACATCATTGGCTATTTCATCTGTTTCTGTCATTAGTTTTAAGATTGTATCTCTAGGTACCTTAGAGGTCCTTGTAATAAACTGAATAATCCTTTCTTGCATTTTTTGAAAATATTTAAAGGTTTGTGGCACACCTATAACCAATCCATTCATTCTTATAGGGTGTATTGTCATGGTAGCTGTTTTAGCAATAAATGAATAATCACTCGCAGTAGCTAACGGAACACCGATGCTATGCCCTCCTCCCAAGACTAATGACACTGTAGGCTTTGATATGCTTGAAATCATTTCTGCAAGTGCTAATCCTGCTTCCACATCTCCTCCTACTGTATTAAGTACTGTAAGCATTCCTTCTATTTTAGGATTTTCCTCTACTGCAATTAATTGAGGAATAATATGTTCATACTTTGTTGACTTATTTTGTGGCGGTGCTACCATATGCCCTTCAATATGTCCAATAATCGTAAGATAATGTATATTACTAGGCATATCAGGAATACCATGATTCCCTATATCCTTTACATTATCCACCTTTGGGTCTAATGTTAATTTGGGTTCTATGATAGGTTCTTTGGGCTTTTCTTCTTTTTTAGTAATTTGCCCTATTGTTTTATAGTCATTATTCATCATTTAATCCTCCTGTTTGATAGATTTCGAAATCTAGTAATAAAACACGATTATTACCTATTCCTTTCATTTATTTTTTCCAATAAAAAAACTACTATACTGTTTGAGCATAGTAGTTTTTTAAATTTATTTTGAGAGATTAAATTCTTTATGAAGGATATTTGCTGCTTTTTGTGTATCCTTATTGTTTATTAAACAAGAAATCGTATTATGAGAATCAGAAGTTTGTAAAATTTTCACACCTTCTCTTGATAAGCTTTTTACAATTTTCGCCATGACTCCTGGTATACCTTTCATGGCATTTCCTATCACTGTTATTTTACTACAATTTTTTATGATATTATATTTAAATCCATTTTCCTCCAGCATTTTTTCCATCTTTTCTACATCTTTTGACTCAATTGTAAATACTTTTTTATCAATAAAAAAATTAATTAAATCAATGCTAATCTCCTTATTGGTTAATTCATTCATCAGTAATTCATTTAATGCTACAGAGTCTTCAAAATATACACTCACTTGATGAATATTGTTTTTATGAGCAATAGCTGTTAGTATCTTTTTTTTTGATATATTTTTACTATATTTATTACTGTATGTTGTCTCATGATGAATAATCGTTCCTGGAGCATCAGATAGGGTATTTTTTATCTTTAAAGGAATATTTCCTCTTTTAGCAATAGCTACAGCTCTAGGATGAACTACTTTAGCACCATCTTCCGCCATTTGATAGATTTCATCATATCCTATATAATCTATTACTTTTGCTTCCGCTACAAGCCTAGGGTCTGCTGTCATTACACCATCTACATCCGTATATATTTCAACCATACTAGCCTTTAGAGCTTCCCCAAGTATTGTTGCTGATGTATCGCTTCCGCCTCTGCCTAAAGTTGTAATATCTCCTTTTTCTGTTGCTCCTTGAAATCCTGTAACTACAGGAATATAATCTTGTCTTAATAGATCTATAATATTTTTAGGATCAACTTTAATAACTTCAGCATCCCCATAACGATCATCTGTCATAATACCTGCTTGATACCCTGTTAAGGCAATCCCTTTATACCCCATAGCTTTAATGGCATTTGATAAAATAACAGCAGAAATAATTTCACCACAAGCCATGATCATATCTAGTTCTCTACTATCATATTCTTTATAAGCATCGTTTGCAAAATTGATTAATGTGTCCGTTGCATAAGGTGCCCCACTTCTTCCAATTGCAGAAACAACTACAACAGGATGTTTTCCTGTTTTTTTTGTAGCTATTATTTTACGAGCTACTTTTTCTCTAAGCTCCTTTGTAGCTACTGAAGTTCCACCAAATTTTTGAACAATAATATCCATACCTTTCCCCCTAACCAAATCATTACCTATATATTAGCATAAATTGATAAAAACATCTATACATTTTTAGCACTACTACTATTTATATTATGCTAAATGAGGTAGTTTAGGGATAAGTCCTTGTGAATTTTTATAATTTATCCTTATAATGAAAATCTACCTTTTGAAAATCCTTCTTCCTCTAACTCTATAATAATCATATCATTTCCTATTTTTCGAACACAATTCCATGGAATTTCAACAAAATTTTTATCCTGAAAAATAGAAAATTGATTTCTAAAAGATGGTACTAATACGGCTCTTATTTTTCCATTTCTCTCGTCTATCAATAACTCTGATTCCGCTAAAATCCCTAATCTTCCACCATCACTTAAATTTACAATCTCTTTTCCTCCCAATTTGCTTAATCTCATTTTCATCCCCCTTATTAATAATAAATGTGTGAGCATATTAAATATTTGTCCTCACACATTTATATATATTATTACTTTATTCTATTTTCTGAAAACCTACATTATTACAATCAAATACCTGTATGCCCAAACCCTCCTACTCCTCTATTGGTTTTATCTAATCCATTAACTTTCTCCCATGTAATTTTTTCATATTTGCAAATCACCAACTGAGCAATTCTATCCTTAGGGGAAATCATAAATGGTTCTTCTCCCCAATTAATAAGGGGTACTTTTATTTCCCCCCTATAATCACTATCAATCGTTCCTACACCATTTACTAAACCAATTCCAAATTTCACAGCAAGTCCACTTCTAGCTCTTACTTGTGCTTCTAATCCTTCAGGTAATGCAATACTAATTCCTGTAGGAACTAACACTCTTTTTCCAGGTTTTAGTTCAATAGCTTCTTTTATAGCTGCTCGTAGATCCATTCCTGCTGATCCAGATGTTTCATACTTAGGTAACATTTCACTATTCTTTATTTTTATTTTTACTTTGTGCATTCTTTTGCCTCCTCCATAAAGAAAAGACATTAGCTCTCGCTAACATCTTAAGCTTTTAAAAGTTCATTTACTTGTGTTTCTTGATCTACTTTCCCAACAACTGCTACAGTAGCTTGATCTAATACAAAAATTTTATCAATAACATTTCTTATATCTTCCATTTTTATATTGTCTATCTTTTCTAAAACTTCCTTTTGTGAATATATTTTTTCTAAAAATAATTCTGATTTTCCAATAGCTAACATTCTACTACTTGTACTCTCTAGCCCTAATATATAATTTCCCTTTAGCTGTTCCTTCGCTTTTATTAATTCAGCTTCTGTAAGTCCATCTTTTTTCATTTTATTTATTTCTTCCTTGATCAATAAATTTACTTCTTCTAATTGAGAAGGATTAATTCCCGCACAAATTGTAAATAATCCTATTTGCTGATAAGCAGATGGATAAGAAAATATTGAATAGGCTAATCCTTTATCTTCTCTTATATTTTGAAATAGTCTAGAGCTCATACTCCCTCCAAAAACAGTATTCATCAAAAGCAAAGGATAATAATTATCACTTTTTAGTGGAACACCTTGAAAGGATATGCACAAATGAAGCTGTTCAATATCTTTATATTTAAATCCAGTATCTATCATAAACTTAGGTTTATCTAAAAATTTTTGTTGCTTTCTTCTATTATTAAAGTTCTTGAATTTCTCCTCAAGCATTTTAATAATTTCTTCTTCATTAAAGTTTCCAGCAATAGATACAACCATATTTTCAACTGTATAATAGTCTTTCATATATTCTATTAGCATTTCTCTATCAAAGCTGCTTACCGTATCTCTTCTGCCTAGAACTGGTAATCCTAAGGATTGTTCTTTAAATATGGTTCTTGACAATAAATCATGTGCATTATCTTCAGGAGAATCTTCATACATACTAATTTCTTCTAATACCACACTTTTTTCCTTTTCTATTTCTACAGGATTAAAGGTAGAATTAAAGATCATATCCGTTAATACATCAATAGCAATACCAATATGAGCATCTAATACTTTTGCATAATAGCAAGTACATTCCTTGCTTGTAAATGCATTTAATTGTCCTCCAATATCATCTATTGATTCAGCAATCTCCTTTGCTGTTCTATTTTTTGTTCCTTTAAAAAGCATATGTTCTATAAAATGAGTAATACCATTGTTATCCAAATTTTCATTAATGGAACCTGTTTTTACCCAAAATCCTAGTGAAACCGATTTTACATGTGGTATTTTTTCTAATACAACTCTTGCACCATTACTTAATCTAATTTTTTGATACATCTTCTCCTCCTAATTCAAATCTAATCATTTCGTATTTTATGAAAGCTTCATCATTCTATGAAATATTTTGTTTCCTTATAAAGTTTATAGCATATAGTTATTATAATTTAGTATTCCCTAATAATCAAGAAAAACAATTTTCTTATTCCCTTAGTAAATCTGAGACCGTTCCTATTTTTATTTTCTCTCCTTTTATTTGATCAATCATATAAGGTAATGCTTCAACAGTAGCAGGTCTAGGATGCATTAAAAGAATAGCTCCTTTATGAGACTTCTTCATTACTCTCTTCGTAATAAGATCTGCTGTAGACCCTTTTTTCCAATCAATCGTATCTACACTCCATAATATAGTTTCATATCCAAGTTCTCTTGCTACCTTCAAGGTAATATCATTATAATCCCCTGCTGGTGGAGCAAAATATTTAGGCTTTTCACCTATTATTTTTACTATAACATCTTCTGTTTTTTTTATTTCCTCATAATTTTGTCTTTCTCCTATTTTACTATGCATTTTATGCCTATAGGCATGATTTCCAATCTCATGTCCTTTATTATAAATAAGTTTTACTAGCTCTTCATTATTGGCTGCCCATCTTCCTGTAATAAAAAAAGTTATTTTAATATCCTCTTTTTCAAAAATATCTAACATTTTAGGAATTTCTTCATTTCCCCAATCTATATTGCAAGTAAAAGCCATTTTATTGCTATTTACATCTCCACTTCTAATAGGATCTACTACTTTTTCTTCCAAAAAAGCAGTATTGCTATTTTCCATATTCATCCTATGAATAATAAAAAACATGCTTAAAATCAATACAGCCAAGAAAATTGTTATAAGTGCCTTTTTCGAAATAATATATATTTTCATTATTTAACCTCCTTTCATAGAATTCATATTCAAATCTTAGACATTTATTCGATAAATTTATCTCAAAATAAAAAAATTCGCATGTAACTAATCGCATATGCTCATTTCGCAAGTTTTATTACAAAATTATTCTTTTGTAATAAAACTTACTCAAGGTAGTCAAACATTTGATTTCTCAATCATAAGTTATCCACAGATTCTAAATTTTATAATTTCTTGACAAATAAAAAAACATAAACCTTACTGGTTTATGCTTTTCATTCTTCTTTTTTCGATTCTTCGCTTTCTAAAAGAACTTTTCTAGATAAATTAATTCTTCCTTGTTTATCTATTTCAATTACTTTTACTAAAACTTCATCTCCTACTTTTAGTACATCTTCTACTTTTGGAATTTTCTCTTTAGCAATTTGAGATATATGCAATAACCCTTCTTTACCAGGTAATATTTCAAGAAAAGCTCCAAAATTTAAAATTTTAACGACTTTTCCCATATATATCTCTCCAACTTTTGCTTCCTTTACAATTCCTTCTATGATTTTTACAGCTTTATTTCCATCTTCCATATTGGCAGCTGTAATAAAGACTCTTCCATCATCTTCAATGTCTATTTTTACATTTGTCTCTTCAATAATCTTACTAATCGTCTTTCCACCAGGTCCAATTACCGTTCTAATTTTTTCAGGGTCAATCATAATGTTGATAATTCTTGGCGCATATGGAGAAAGTTCTTCTCGTGGAACTGATATAGCTTCATTCATTTTACCTAAAATATGTAATCTTCCTTTTCTTGCTTGCTCTAATGCTCTTTCTAATACTTCTTTATTGATTCCATGTATTTTTATATCCATCTGAATAGCTGTAACACCTTCAGCGGTTCCTGCTACTTTAAAGTCCATATCTCCTAAGAAATCTTCCATTCCTTGAATGTCACTAAGGATCGTTACATTGTTTTCCTCTTTTATAAGTCCCATTGCAATTCCTGCAACTGGAGATTTGATTGGTACACCTGCATCAAGAAGTGCTAATGTACTTCCACATACAGAAGCTTGAGAAGTACTACCATTTGAGCTTAATACTTCTGATACTAATCGAATAGTATAAGGAAAATCTTTTTCTGATGGAATGACAGGCTCTAATGCTCTTTCAGCTAAAGCACCATGTCCTATTTCTCTTCTTCCTGGTCCTCTTAAAAATCTTGATTCTCCAACACTATAAGGTGGGAAATTATAATGATGCATGTAACGCTTTGATTCTTCTACACCCAGACCATCTATTACTTGTGCATCTCCTATAGCTCCTAATGTTGCTACAGTAAGTACTTGGGTTTGCCCTCTAGTAAATAGACCTGTTCCATGAGTTCTAGGCAGTAAGGATACTTCACTTGAGATAGGTCTTATTTCATCTGCTACACGATTATCAGGTCTAATCCCTTCTTGTGCAATCATTCTTCTAACCTGTTCTTTTGTAATCTGATATAAAGTCTCACTTACATCTTTTAGATTTTCAGGATATTTTTCTTCAAAATATTCTAATGTATCTGCCTTTACTTGATCCATGTTTTCATTTCTTTCTAATTTATCTACTGTTTTAATAGCTTGAACCATTTTTTCAGTAGCAAATCCTCTTACTTCTTTTTCAATTTCTTCATCAACTTTATATAAAGTAACCTCTTGCTTTGGTTTACCAACTTCTGCAACAATTTCTTCTATAAAAGCTACGACTTTTTTTATTTCTTCATGAGCAAATAATATTCCATCAAGCATAACTTTTTCAGGAATTTCATTTGAACCTGCTTCTACCATCATGATTGCATCTTTTGTACCAGAAACAACTAAATGCATCTGACTTTGTTCTCTCTCTTCTAAAGTAGGGTTTACAATGAATTTCCCATCAATTAAACCTATTATCACTGAAGCTGTTGGGCCATCAAAAGGTATATCTGATATGGATAAAGCAACAGATGAACCAATCATAGCAACAACATCTGGTGTACAATCTTGATCTACAGAAAGAACTGTAGCAATAACTTGTACATCATTTCTAAATCCTTTTGGGAATAATGGTCTTATTGGTCGATCAATCAATCTTGCTGTAAGAATTGCTTTTTCTGTAGGTTTCCCTTCTCTCTTAATAAAACCTCCAGGGATCTTTCCAACAGAATAAAGTCTTTCTTCATAGTCAACACTTAGTGGGAAAAAGTCTATACCCGTTCTAGGTTCAGATGATGCAACAGCAGTAATTAAAACAACCGTTTCACCATATCTAAGTAACGCCGAGCCATTTGCTAGCTGTGCTACTTTTCCTACTTCAACTTCAAGGGTACGACCACCTAGAGTTGTTTTAAATGTTCTCTCCATTATTTACCTCCTCCTTATAACTTATTGAACTTATTCTACGTCTTTTATATTATTTCCTACATGATTACGAAAAATCCTATATATCATTTAAATAAAATAATAGAGCGGGAAATTCCCGCTCAATAAGTATTACTTTCTTAGACCTAGCTTTTGAATGATACTTCTGTATCTTTCAATTTCTTTGTCTTTTAAATAGTTTAATAAGTTTCTTCTCTTACCTACCATTTTTAGAAGTCCACGACGTGAGTGATGATCCTTCTTATGAATTTTCAAGTGCTCATTTAACTCATTAATTCTAGTTGTCAATATAGCAATTTGAACTTCTGGAGAACCTGTATCTCCCTCATGTACCTTATGTGTATCAATGATACCTTGTTTCTTTTCTTTATTCATTGCCATACCTTCCACCTCCTTTTTTATTATCGCCAAAAGCCAGGTAATACGTCGGTGAGTCGCAGTACGTAGCTTTGGTTCTTCAACACATTAGATTTTATCATATAAGAACTTTATTGTAAATAAAAACTTATAGATTAAAAAACTTTTTTAATTCTTGTACATCTTTATGAATCTGATGAATTAATTCCTTAGTGCTTTCAAACTTCACTTCATCTCTAGATTTTTGATAAAATATAACTTCTATTTCTTTATCATATAAATCTCCATTAAAATCTAAAATATGTGACTCTACACTAATGACATCACTGCCTATAGTAGGCTTATACCCTACATTTGTAACACTATTATATAGTTTATTGTCAATGATACATTTCGTAAAATAAACTCCTGAATTAGGTAAAATAAACTCCTTACCTATTGCCACATTTGCAGTTGGAAAACCAAATTCTTTTCCAAATCCATTTCCATGAACTACTTTCCCTGAAATAGAATAATTTCTTCCTAAAAATAAATTCACTTTAGGAATATTTCCAATTTTTATGAGTTCTCGAATTTTTGTACTACTAACAACATCATCTTGTATCTTTATAGCTTTTACGATCATCAGTTCATAGTCATATGGATCTTTTAACCCATCAAGAAGTTCTGTATTTCCTTGTGCCTTATATCCAAAATGATAATTAAAGCCAACTACACCATAAGACATTTTTAACTGATCCTTTAAAATTTCTTTTACAAATTTTTCAGGACTTAAACTTCTTTGGTAATCATCAAAATCAACACAAACTACATAATCTACTCCAAGGCGCCCTAATAGTTCAAATTTTTTTTCAAAAGATATGATTTTCTTTGGTGCCCCACTTGGAGATGTTAAAGTTCTAGGATGATTTTTGAAAGTATAAACAACACTTTTTAAACCTTTTTTTTTACAAGCCTCTACTAAATTTATAATTAACGTTTGATGTCCAATATGAACACCATCGAAACTCCCTAATGCAACACCTGTATCACAATTTATTTTTATCTGATTAAGTGAGGTTATAATTTCCATAATCTTTCCCCTTTAAAGAAATACTCTATGAATATCAATATACATTCCTTGATCCTTTTTTACCGTTCCTAATGCAATAAATTGATCCTCTACATATAGTCTTACCATCTCATCTGTCTTTAGCGAATCATAAAATTCAATATTTTTCATGTAAATATTGTTTCCATTTCGCAAATAACTTTCCGATTGTTTCTTGATATTTACTTTAGGCATAGCTGTAAGTGGATAATCCATAGGAAACATATAATTCCCCTTTATTTCTTCACTAGATAATGTTTCTAATGTTTCAAGTGTGACTGTATCATTTAATTTAAAATTACCACTTTCAGTTCTTAATAGAAAAGACATATATGCACCACAATTCAACTTGTTTCCAATATCATCACATAAAGTTCTTACATAAGTTCCCTTTGAACAAAGCACATCAAAAAGAATAACATTATGATCAATTTTAATAATATCTAGCTCGTATATTATTATTTTCCTAGGTTCTCTAGGAATTTCTTTTCCTTCACGAGCTAACTCATATAATTTTTTACCCTTATGTTTTAGTGCCGAATACATGGGAGGAATTTGCTCTATTTCCCCCTTAAATGAATGAAAGACATCTATGATCTCTTTTTTTGTTACATTTACTGGTCGAGTATTAATTATTTTTCCCCACCGGTCCTGTGTATCTGTATTATGTCCTAAGATCATTTCGCATCGATACTTTTTCTTATCATTTAAAAGATATCCACTTATCTTTGTTGCACTTCCAACACAAATAGGCAACACCCCTGCTGCCATGGGGTCAAGAGTTCCTGTATGCCCTACTTTTTTTGTTTTTAAAATCCTTCTTATGGAATAGACAACATCATGTGAAGTCATATTCGGTGGTTTTAAAATATTGATGATTCCTCTCAAATTATCACCTACAAATAATTTTCCATTCTTTCAACAACTAATCTCTTTGCATTTTCCATATTGTCATGAATCGTGCATCCAGAAGCCTTTTTATGTCCGCCTCCATGAAAAGCACTTGCAATTTCACTTACATCTACATCATATTTAGCTCTAAAACCTACTTTTATTTTATCTTTTCCCATCTCTTTTAGTAATACACCTACTTCTACACCATTAATATCTCGTGCAAATTCAATAATCCCATCTGTATCTTCTGCTTTTACTCCCACTTTATCCATCATTTCCTCTGTAATGTATAAAACAGCCAATTGATTATTAAAATAAAATTCAAGAGTATTTAAAACTTCTGATAATAGTTTAACTTTATGTAGTGGCTTATTTTGATAAATCTGTGTCGTTACACAGTTTAAATCCACATTTTTTTCAAGTAATCCAGCCACAATCCTATGGGTTTGTGCAGATGTATTATCATATTTAAAGCTACCTGTATCTGTTGATAAAGCTGTATAAAGACAAGTTGCCATATCTTTTGTAATAGAAACACCTAAAGCTTTAATTAAAAAATACACAATTTCTCCAGTTGCAGCAGCTTTAGGATCAACAATATTTATATCTGCAAAATAAGTATTTGTTATATGATGGTCTATATTCAAACTATTTTTTTCCCTATATACATATTCATTTCTGTCTCCTAATCGATCTAGATCACTACAATCTGTAGATATGACTAAATCAAAGCTTAAAGATTTATCTACTTCACTAAGAACATATTCACAGGGCAAAAATTGAATATTATAAGGTAGTTCTTCATTTAATAAAATAAAAGGATGCTTTCCTATTTTTTTTAATGCTAAATAGAGAGCTATTGATGAACCAATTGTATCTCCATCAGGAAGAATATGAGGAAGAATAAGAATGTTATCTGCCTTATTAATGGCCCCTATAGCTTCCTCTATATCATTTGTCTTCTTTTTCATCTAAAGTTTCCTTCTTGCTTACTTTATTAATCAAACTAGACATATATATTCCTTTTTCTATAGAAGTATCCATATTAAATATAGGCTCAGGCGTATATCTTAGTTTTAATTTTCTTCCAATTTCTTTACGTATAAACCCAGAAGCACTTTTTAAAGCTGTTAGGGTATTATCTCTTTCTTTTTCAGAACCATATACACTAATAAAGATATTTGCATATCTTAAATCTCTTGTAACATCTACCTCAACTACACTTGTCAACGTTGATATACGTGGATCTTTTAGTTCATTCATAATCATTGTACTCACTAATTTTTTTATTTCTTCACTAATTCTATTTGCTCTTTGATATCCCATTTAAAAACCACCTTTCCTTGGTAGTTACTATGCTCTTTTTATTTCCTCTATAATATATGGTTCAACAATATCGCCCTCTTTGATATCATTATAATTTTCAAGGCCGATTCCACATTCATAACCAGTAGCTACTTCTTTTACATCATCCTTAAATCTTTTTAAAGATGCTATAGCACCTTCAAATACTACAATTCCATCACGCACTAGTCTTACTTGTGCATTTCTCATTACTTTTCCTTCTTGCACATAAGCTCCACCAATAGTTCCTACTCCTGGAACCTTAAAAGTTGCTCTTATTTCAACCTTTCCAAGTACTACTTCCTTATACTCAGGATCAAGCATACCTTTCATAGCAGCTTCTACATCAGCAATTGCTTCATATATGATTCTATATGTTCTTAAATCTACACTTTCTCTTTTTGCTAGACTAGTTACTGTAGATGAAGGTCTCACGTTAAATCCTATAATAATTGCATTAGAAGCAGAAGCAAGCATAATATCTGATTCAGTAATAGTTCCTACACCACCATGAATCATTTTTACTTTTACTTCATCATTGCTTAATTTCATAAATGACTGTTTTACAGCTTCAACAGAACCTTGAACATCTGCTTTTACAATTATATTTAACTCTTTTACTTCTCCTTCTTGTATATGCTTAAATAAATCTTCTAAAGATACTTTTGCTGTTGCATTTAAGTTTTCTTCTCTGATCTTTGCACGTCTTTTTTCAACTATTTGTCTAGCCACTTTATCTTCTTTTACTGCATTAAAACTATCTCCTGCTTCAGGTACATCAGATAAACCTAAGATCTCAATAGCTGTTGCTGGACCTGCCTTTTTAATATTTTTACCTTTATCATTGATCATAGCACGAATTCTACCATAAGCAGCTCCTGCTACAACAGAATCTCCTACTCTTATTGTTCCATTTTGTACAAGCATAGTGGCTACAGGACCTCTACTCTTATCTAGTTTTGCTTCGATTACTGTTCCAAATCCTAGTTTATTAGGATTTGCCTTTAACTCCTGCATTTCTGCTACAAGTAAAATCATTTCTAATAGGTTATCAATACCTTCTCCCATTTTTGCAGAAACAGGAACACATATAGTATCTCCACCCCATTCTTCAATTAAAACACCATTTTCAGATAATTCTTGTTTTACTCGATCTGAATTAGCATTTGGTCTATCAATTTTATTTAACGCTACAATAATTGGAACCTCCGCAGCTCTTGCATGACTAATTGCTTCTATTGTTTGTGGCATAACCCCATCATCTGCTGCAACAACTAAAATAGCTATATCTGTTATACTTGCTCCTCTTGCTCTCATAGAAGTAAATGCCGCATGCCCTGGTGTATCTAAGAATACAATTTTTTTACCATTTACTTTTACTTCTGAAGCACCTATATGCTGTGTGATTCCACCAGCTTCTCTAGTGGTAACACTTGTATTTCTTATTGCATCAAGTAATGAAGTTTTTCCATGGTCAACATGCCCCATTACAGTGATTACAGGAGGTCTCTCTTTTAAATCTTGTGGACGGTCTGGTGTATTGTCTATCCCAAATTCATCTTCCTCTTGGGTTTCTTCCTTTTCAATATGAATACCAAAGTCTAGGGCAATTGAAGCTGCTACGTCAAAATCAATATTCTGATTTGCTGAAGCAAAAATCCCTGCTCCTATTAACTTTGTAATCACTTCTGACACACCTTTTCCGATTTTCTCAGCAAACTCTTGTACTACAATTGTTTCAGGAATCATTATTACATTTTCATTAGGATTATTCTCTTTCTCTTCTATTTTAGAAACTTCCTTTCTCTTGGTATTTTTGTTATTTTTCTTATTTGTACTTTTAGTTTCTTTAGGTTTTTCTTCTTCTATTTCCACTTCTTCTGTTGTTTCTCCGAAAAGTTCCTTTATAATATCTACTGTTTCTTCTTCTAACGCACTCATATGATTGGTTACACTAATGTCAAGTTCAGCTAATTTATTAATCAATTCTTTACTAGAAATAGCTAATTCTTTAGCTAATTGATATACTCTTATTTTTGACATGTTTGCTCACCCCCTAAATTATTTGAACCATTCTCAGCTTCTTGGATAAGGGAAAAAATTTTTTTTGCAAGCCCTATATCTTTTATTCCATAAACCGTTCTATTTGCTCTACCCACAGCCTGTGATAAACTTTGTCTATCGCCATAGATCACAAATTTAATATTCCTAAAGTCTGCCATATCTCGAAATTTTTTCTTTGTATTATCAGATGCATCATTTGCAATAATTACTAATTTAACATGATTTTTTTTTATATACATGGTACATGTATCTTCACCCGTTACTAAATTTCCTGAGCGCTGTGCTAATCCTAAAAATGAAAAAACTTTATTTTTCATTTTTTTTCAACTCCTCATACAATTGCTCATATATTTCTTTATCTATTTCCTGTTGAAATGCTCTATTTAACGCTTTTCTTTTTTCTATTTTCTTAAAACATTCAACATTGTTACATATGTAAGCACCTCTACCGTTAGCTTTTCCTGTTAGATCCAGTTTAATCTCTCCATCTTTGGATTTAACAATACGAATTAATTCTTTTTTTGGTTTTTGTTCCATACATCCAATACATTGTCTAAGGGGTATTTTTCTAACTTTCATCCTATAATACCTCCTATTCTTCTATTTCTTTCATAGCCTCTTCATATTGTGATTCGCTCTTAATGTCTATTTTCCAATTCGTTAATTTTGCTGCTAATCTTGCATTCTGTCCTTCCTTACCAATTGCTAATGATAGCTGATAATCAGGAACAACCACTAATGCTGTTTTTTCACTTTCCTTCACAATCACTTTTAGTACCTTGGATGGACTTAAAGCACTTGCAATTAACTCTTCTGGATTATCATTCCATTTTATAATATCGATTTTTTCACCCTTTAACTCATCTACAATAGCCTGTACTCTTGCACCTTTATGCCCTACACATGCTCCTACAGGATCTACATTCTCATCATGTGAATATACTGCAATTTTACTTCTTGAACCTGCTTCTCTTGAAATACTTTTTAGTTCTACAACACCATCATGGATTTCAGGAACTTCTAATTCAAACAAACGTTTTACAAGTCCTGGATGGGTTCTTGAAACAAGAATTTGGGGTCCCTTTGTTGTCTTTTTCACTTCAATAATATAGGTCTTTATTCTATCATTATGTTTGTAAACCTCTCCAGCTATTTGTTCTGTAGGAGTAAGTACTGCTTCTGTTCTTCCAAGATTTATAAATACATTTCCCTTACTAATTCTTTGAACTATGCCCGTAACAATCTCACTTTCCCTATTTACAAACTCATCATAAATAATGCCTCTTTCAGCTTCTCGAATTCTTTGTACAACTACCTGTTTTGCTGTTTGTGCAGCAATTCTACCAAAGTTTTTAGGTGTAACTTCTCTCTCCACTACATCCCCAACTTCATAATTGCTATCTATTTCTTTTGCATCCTCCACACTAATATCTAACAATTCAGTTTCAACTGTTTCCACAACATTTTTCACTGAAAATACTCGAACCTCTCCATTTTCTCTATTAATATATACTTTCACATTTTGTGAAGTTCCATAATTTCTCTTGTACGCAGAAATCAATGCAGCTTCAATAGCATCAATCAAAACATCCTTAGCAACGCCTTTTTCCTTTTCAATTTGATCTAACGCTTCAATAAATTCTCCATTCATTTATTTTACACCTCCCTTTTAAATGATAACAGAAAGTTTCACTTTTGAAACTTTTTCTCTTGGTATTTTTAACTCTTCATCTGAATCCATTTTTAAAACAATAAACTCATTCTCAAGTCCTACCAATTCTCCTTCTATTCTTTTCTTTCCGTTTAATGACTGATATAGATGAACCTCTACTCCTCTACCCTTATATCTTTCAAAATCTTTATCTTTTTTTAAAGGTCTATCAAGTCCTGGAGAAGATACTTCTAAATAATAATTTTGCTCAATAGGATCTACTTCATCTAGTTTTTCACTTATATATTCACTTACATGTTGACAATCATCTAATGTCACTCCATCAAGTTTATCAATATAAACTCTTAAAAACCAGTTTTGTCCTTCCTTTACAAATTCAACATCTACTAGCTCTAGTTCTGTATCTTGGATAAATGGTAGCACTAACTCTTCTACAACTTCCGTTACACGTTTTTTTGCCATCTTTCTCCCTCCTTTTTATTTAACATACGCTATGTAACATTGTATATACATATTCTTTCGAAAATATACATTCATTATTCTTTTACTATATTCTAACAAGTAGTAATTTCATATTCTATAAAAGTAAGAAATAACAGCAAAGAGTGGGGTATATCCCACTCTTTTTCACAAAATCTTATATGTCTATCGGTAAGATTATAGCATAACCCTTGAAAATATGCAACTCTAAAATAGTGAGAGCTGGTTAGTATCCGGTAATCCCTTTAAACACCCATGATTCCTTAAGGTTTCAATAACAGTCTTTGTTACTTTGGCTCTTTCTCTTATATCTTCGATAGATATAAACTCCCTATCCTTTCTGCTTTTACAAATACTTCTAGCTGCATTTTCTCCGACTCCTTGCAAAGCTCTAAGGGGAGGTAATAAATTATTTTCTGATAGAATGAATTTGTCTGAATCAGATCCATAAATATCTACTGGTAAAAATCCAAATCCTCTACAATACATTTCATAAACTACTTCTAATACAGTTAAAAGATCCTTCTCCTTTTGTGTTACACCATTTCCTAATTCTTCTAATTCTTTCATCTTTTCCTTAACCGATTCTTTTCCTTTAACAACTAAATCTGCATCAAAATCTGAAGCCTTTGTTGTAAAATAAGTAGCATAAAAAGCTAAAGGATAATGTACCTTAAAGTAAGCAATTCTAAAAGACATCATAACATAAGCAACAGCATGAGCCTTAGGAAACATATACTTAATCTTATTACATGAATCAATATACCACTGGGGCACATTATTTTCATGCATCATCTCTTCATCTTCTGGAGTTAACCCCTTGCCTTTTCTTACTTTTTCCATTATTTTAAAAGACGCTTTTGGGGGTAATCCTTTATAGATTAAATAGTTCATAATATCATCTCTAGTAGAAATAACTTCTTTTAGAGGAGCAATATTTTGCCTAACTAAATCCTGTGCATTATTCAGCCAAACATCTGTACCATGAGATAATCCACTTATGCGGACTAATTCTGCAAAAGTAGTAGGCTTTGTGTCTACTAGCATCTGTCGTACAAATTTAGTTCCAAATTCAGGGATACCTAAGCTCCCTACTTCACATTTAAATTCCTTATCTACAATTTTTAGAGGTTCTAAACTTGTAAAAATTTTCACTGTTTCTTGATCATCTAACAGGATTTTTTCAGGATCTACACCTGTAATATCCTGAAGCATCCTAATAATTGTAGGTACATCGTGTCCTAAAATATCAAGTTTTAATATCCTACCACTTATAGAGTGGTAATCAAAATGAGTGGTTATTACTCCTGACGAACCATCATTTGCAGGATATTGAATAGGTGAAAAATCAAAAATATCCTTATAATTTGGTACTACCATAACCCCTCCAGGATGCTGTCCAGTAGTTCTTTTTACTCCTGTACATCCACGAGAAAGTCTCTCTATTTCTCGATTATTTACTAAAACCTCTTTTTCATCGAAATACTTTTTTACAAATCCATAAGCTGTCTTTTCTGCTATTGTACCAATTGTTCCTGCACGAAATACATATCCCTCTCCAAATAATACTTCAGTATATTTGTGAGCATTCGGTTGATATTCTCCTGCAAAGTTAAGATCTATATCAGGTTCTTTATCTCCCTCAAATCCTAAAAATACTTCAAAGGGTATGTCATGTCCATTTTTTTCATATTCCTCGTTGCATTTTGGACATTTTTTATCAGGTAAATCTGCCCCACTACCTATAGAACCATCTAAAATAAATTCTGAATTTTTACAGTTTCTACAGATATAATGAGGTGGAAGGGGGTTCACCTCTGTAATATCACTCATTGTAGCAACAAAGGACGATCCAACAGAACCTCTTGAACCTACTAGGTATCCATCTGCTAATGATTTGGTTACAAGCTTTTGAGCAATAATATACATAACCGCATACCCATTACTAATAATAGAATTAAGTTCTCGATCTAATCTTTTCTTCACAAGCTCTGGTATTGGGTCTCCATAAATTCTTATGGCTTTTTCATAGCACATATTTCTTAAATCATCATCTGCTCCCTCAATAACGGGGGGATATGTTTCTTCAGGAATAGGTATGATTGATTCAATCCTATCTGCAATCTTATTAGGATTATTGACAACTACATCCATAGCCATACTTTCCCCTAAATATTTAAATTCTTCAAGCATTTCATCTGTTGTTTTGAAATATAAGGGAGCTTGATCATCTGCGTCACTAAAACCTTGTCCAGCCATCAATATTCTTCTATAGGCTTCATCCTTTTTGTCTAAAAAGTGAACATCTCCTGTGCCTACCACCATTTTGTTGAATTTTTCACCCAAATTAACGATTTCTTTATTGATTTCTTTTAATTCTTCTTCTCCTTTTACAAGTCCTTTTTTTATCATGAATTGATTATTTTTTATAGGTTGTATTTCTAAATAATCATAATATTTTACAATGTCTTCAATTTCCCTTTGAGATTTATTATTTAAAATTGCTCTGTATAATTCTCCTGCTTCACAAGCCGTACCTATAATTAGTCCATTTCTCATTTTAGAAAGAAGTGATTTAGGTATGCGAGGTCTTTTGTGAAAATAATCCATGTGAGAAGATGAAATGATTTTATATAATTTTTTAAGTCCTGTATAATTTTCAACTAATATCATTACATGAAAAGTGTCTAGTTTTTTAACATCTACGGATTTAGCATAAAGATCATTTAATTCATTTAACTTAGTAATTTCTTTTTCCTTGAGGATTTCTAGAAACTTTATAAAAATATTTGCAGTTGCTTCTGCATCATCTACTGCTCTATGATGATTTTCCAATTTTACATTCAGCTCTTTAGCCACTACATTCAATTTATATCTTTTCAACTTTGGAAGCAAAATCTTAGATAATCGTAAGGTATCTATTATTGGATTATTAAAGTCTAGTCCCATTTGGGTACAATTGTACTTTATAAAAGATGTATCAAAATTTGCATTATGAGCAACAACAGGAAAATCTTCAATAAATGCTAGAAATTTAGGTAAAATTTCTGTAATTGTTGGTTCATTTTTTACCATTTCATCAGTAATTCCTGTGAGTTCTACAATTTTAGGTGGAATAATCATTTCTGGATTTATAAGTATATTAAATCGGTCTATAATTTCATTATTGCTTATTTTCACGGCCCCTATTTCTGTGATTTTATCATTTTTACTAGAAAGGCCTGTTGTTTCTATGTCAAATACTACATAACATTGATTGATTGATTTCTCATTACTATTGATCACAATAGGTTCTCCATCATTAACTAAATATCCTTCTACACCATAAATGACTTTAATATCATGCTTTTTAGCTGCATCCATTGCTTCTGGAAAAGCTTGTACCACACCATGATCTGTTATTGCAATAGCCGAATGTCCCCAATCTTTAGCTCTTTTCACTAAACTTTTTGCAGAAGATACCCCATCCATAGCACTCATTTGCGTATGAACATGTAATTCTACTCGTTTTTTTTCTCCATGATCCATTCGAAGCTTTGGCTTTCCCTTCATAATATCCTTTGCCATCACAACAATTTCCCTTGAAAAAGTATCATAGCGAGCCTCTCCCCGTACCTTAACATGCTTTCCACTTTTTAATTGTTCTGCTAATTCTTCTACTTGCTCCTTTTTAACAAATATCTTTACAGCAATAGACCCTCTATAGTCCGTTACACTTAAAGTACATAAGCTTTTACCGCTTTTAAGCTCTCTCCACTCCACATCAAATATTTCACAGGACATTGCTACAATCCCTGATTCTTCATTAATCCCTGGAATAGGCGTTACTATATCATTAAATTTTTTCCCTAAAATACATTCTTCATTGGAAACTATATTTTTCCCTTCCTTTTGTTTTTTAGGTGCTATCTCTTGGTAAGTTATGATCTTATCAACAATAGCCTGTGTTTCTATTTCTTTTTCTTTTATATAATCATCTCTTTGATCATCCATCCCTAAAGTTTGTTCTTTAAAAACTACTTCTATATGTTTATTTAGTTCTGATTCCATCATATCTTTAATAAAAATATCTACTTTCTTTTCTTTTAAATTTTCGATTCCTATTGCATTCTCTACTTCAATCAATAGTGTTTCATTATTTAAAATAGGTTTAGATTCATTTAACCATGCTAATGAAGAAGGGATAGATTGACTTAATATATAAATGACATTTTTCCAGTACGCTCTAAAATCATCCCTTTTTTCTAAATCAATATTCTTATAAAAAATATTGAATTCAATTTCTTTCACAAAAGGAATATTTTTTTTTATGTTCATTTTCAAATCATCTAATATAGATCTATGAATCATCTGATTAAAGGTCAAAAAAAAGATGATCTTTTTCTCTTCCTTATGATACTTAATCTTTTTAACAATCCCATCAATTTCTGTACTTACATTCGGAGCAATATCTTTTACAATCTTACTCAATGAATAATCCAATTTTATCCTCCTTTCCCAGAAAAAAAGCATATATATTGTAAAAAAATCCTTTCATCACCTTCAAAATGTAAATTTCTATAAATTTTAAAGGGTTAGGATTTTTTCATATAATGCTTTATAATTTTTCTCAAAATCTTTATACAAAAGAACTATTCTGCTGATCCCTGTATATAATAAAAAAACATTACATCTTCATAATTTCTTCTAACAATACAGCTTCTATCTCTTCTTCTTTTATTGTTTTAATAATTTCTCCTTTTTTAAAGAGTAATGCTGAACCTTTTCCTCCAGCAATACCAATATCTGCATCTTTTGCTTCTCCTGGACCATTTACAGCACAGCCCATTATAGCAACTGTCAAAGGCTTATTTACCATACTTAATTTATTTTCCATCCTATTTGCTAACTGAATTAAATCTATTTGAGTTCTTCCGCAAGTAGGACAAGCAATCAAATTTATCCCAAAATCTCTTAATCCAACTGCTTTTAAAATTTCTTTACCTAATTTTACTTCTTCTACAGGGTCTCCTGTTAAAGAGATTCTTAAAGTATCTCCTACACCATCTAATAACATGGCCCCTATCCCTATACACGATTTTATGGTTCCACCTTTAATGGTACCTGCTTCTGTGATTCCTATATGTAGTGGATAATCTACCTTTTTTGCCATTAATCTATAGGATTCTAATGTTAGTTTTATATCAGAAGCTTTTAAGGATATAATAATATCCTCAAAATTTAAATTTTCAAGAATTTGTACATGCTCTAATCCACTTTCCACCATAGCTTCTGGCGTGATTTTTCCATATTTATGAATGATTTTTTTATCAATAGATCCTGCATTTACACCAATTCGAATAGGAATACTTCGCCCTTTTGCCATTTTTACAACTTTTTTAACGCGGTCAGCATCTCCAATATTCCCTGGGTTTAACCTTAATTTGTCTACCCCGTTATTTATAGCCTCCAAAGCTAATCGATAATCAAAATGAATATCTGCTACAATAGGAATATTAATATTTTTTTTGATTTCTTTTATAGCTTGTGCAGCCTCAAGATCTAAAACAGCAACTCTTACAATCTCACAGCCATTTCTTTCAAGATCTTTAATTTGCTCAACTGTATTTTTTACATCTCTCGTATCTGTATTGGTCATAGATTGTATGGAAATAGGCGCATCTCCACCTATTTTCACATTCCCACAAGAAACTTCTCTTGTCCTTCTTCTTTTAATATCCATTTTTCACACCAACCTTAAAATAAATCCATAATCTGTTGAACTAAATTAAATCTTTCTACGTCTTTAAAAATCATAAACACCATTAAACTCATCAATAGTACAAATCCTGTTAAATGGATAAATCCTTCCTTTTCAGGGTCAAGGGGTTTTCCTCTTAATCCTTCTATCACTAGAAATACCAGTCTTCCCCCATCCAATGCGGGAATAGGTAATAAATTAACGATCCCTAAATTCACACTGATGATTCCTGCAATCCTAAAAATATCATATATGCTATTTTTAGCCGCCTCCCCTACTATATGAATAATCCCCACGGGACCTACTACATCCTTTACAGAAGGATGCACAAAAAAGGCTAACATACTTTTAATGATAAATGCCATAGCTTTAAAACCAGCAGGTATAGATTTTTTGAAGGACTTTTCAAAGGTAGGAGAAATCCCTATCATCACTTGCTTTGTTTCTTCATTGACCCTTGGCTTAATTGAAAAGCTTTTTTCTTTTCCATCTCTTAATACTTCTATATGAATTTCCTGATCCTTTTTACTATGAATCGTCTCAACAATTTGTTTCCAACTATCCACTTTTTCTCCATCAATAGAGAAAATTTCATCTCCTGCCTTCATTCCTGATGATTGAGCTGGATAATCTGGTATAATCTCTCCTACAATAGTAGAATTAGTTGGAAATCCCATTAGATAAAACATCATGGTAAATAGAAGAATCGCTAAAACAAAATTCATAAATGGACCTGCCACAATCACAAGCATTCTTGCCCATAAAGGCTTATTATTAAAGCTTCTTTCATCTGTAGATGCTTCATCTTCTCCTTCCATCTTCACGTATCCCCCTAAAGGAAATGGTCTTATGGAATATTCTGTTTCTCCACCTTTAAATTTAAATAATCTAGGTTTTCCCATACCAATTGAAAACTCGTGAACCTTTATTCCTACAAGTTTGGCTATACTAAAATGCCCAAATTCGTGGAATACTACCAAAACACCAAAAACTAAAAGAGCTATTATTATTGTTCCCATGATCACACCGCCTTAAAGGAAAATATTTTTTACAAAATTTCTTGCCCAACGGTCAATTTCTACAATTTTATCAATATTAAGATCCCTTTCAATATCATGCCTTTCTAAGGCTAATTCAATACCTTTAGGTATATCATAAAAGCTGATTTTTTCTTTAATAAAAAGATCTACTAACACCTCATTTGCAGCATTTAAAACAGTAGGGTAACTTCCACCTATTTTTAACGAATCATAAGCAAGCTTTAAGCATGGAAATGTATGTAGATCAGGTTTTTCAAAGGTTAAAGTTGCAACCTCAAATAAATCTAACTTTTTATAATCATTCTCTATCCTCTGAGGATATGTTAATGCAAATTGAATAGGGACTCTCATATCTGGATACCCCATTTGAGCAATAACAGAACTATCTTTATATTCTATCATAGAATGAATAATACTTTGTGGATGGATCACCACATCAATCTGATCAAGACTTAAATCAAAGAGCCATTTTGCCTCAATCACTTCTAATCCTTTGTTCATAAGTGTGGCTGAATCAATACTAATTTTCTTTCCCATATTCCACTTAGGATGTTTTAGGGCCTGAGCAACTGTTACATCTTTTAATTCTT
This sequence comes from Marinisporobacter sp., assembly GCA_025210395.1. Taxonomy (GTDB): domain Bacteria; phylum Bacillota; class Clostridia; order Peptostreptococcales; family Thermotaleaceae; genus Crassaminicella. The sequence goes on along the minus strand of JAOARV010000048.1, from coordinate 108,897 downwards.
TTTCATGCCACCCTCTAAAGGGTCCTCCAGAAGCTGTTAATAAAATTCTTCCGATATCTTTTAAAGTATACCCCATTAAGCTTTGAAATATAGCACTGTGCTCACTATCTACAGGAAGAATTAAAACTCCATTTTTCCGTGCTTCCTCCATAACGATTTCACCAGCAGTTACTAATGTTTCTTTATTAGCTAAAGCAATAGTTTTCTTGCATTTTATAGCCTCTATTGTAGGAATTAATCCAATCATACCTACTACTGAAGTGACAACCAATTCAGTTTCACTAAGGGTTGCTATAGTAACTAATCCCTCTAACCCTTGAAAGACTTCTGTTTTCATATGTTTAGTTCTCTTCTTCAATTCTAAAGCTTTTTCTTCATTCATTACTGCTACTGCTACCGGATGAAATTCATTGATTTGCTCTTCTAATAAGTCGATATTATTATTTACACTCAATCCTACTACGTTAAATTTTTCTTTATTGTTTCGAACAACATCAAGGGTCTGTGTTCCAATGGAGCCAGTAGATCCTAGTATGCTAATGTTTTTCATATAACCATCCCTTCAGCATTATTCAGTTTTAAACTTTATTTCTTACTTTATGAAAAATATAATATAATAATATACCATAGGTGCAGTAAAGAGTATACTATCAAATCTATCTAAAATGCCTCCATGCCCCGGCATTATTTTTCCATAATCCTTAATTTTTGTATATCTTTTAAATATGGATGCAGTCAAGTCTCCAAATTGTCCTATAATACTTCCTAAGAAGCCAATAGCTACACAATGAAAAAGTATTTTGGGCATAACGGAATAACCAAATAGAGCACTTATACCAATACTTCCTAATATTCCTCCTATAGCCCCTTCTACAGTTTTTTTTGGACTAATACTAGGGCAAAGCTTTTTAGCTCCAAAAAAATAACCTGTAAAGTATGCAAAGGTATCTGTTGCCCAAGCAACAATAAAAATCATCCAAATTAGCTCACTATATTTACTATGATGTGAAATAAAAACAATGTGATACATAAAAAACACCACATAGTATATTCCAATAGCTGTTACGCTTAATGAAAGCATATCAAATTTCTTTTTAAATAAATTATTCACTAAAATCAATAACATGCTAGTAAAAAACCATATCATGATCCATTCTAATGTGAAGTTTTTCAAAGTAATCCCAAACATGAAGATAACACTTAAAAATCCAACTGATTTTAAAGGTATAATATCTATATTCTGAAAAGCATTAAAAAATTCATTCACAGCAATCATCGTTAGTATAAATACGGAAATATCTAGTACAATGCCTCTATTGATCATAACAAACAAAAACAAAGGTATTGCAAGTAATGCAGAAATAATTCTTATGCGCATCTATATCACCACCTTTATTTAATTCCCCCAAATCTTCTATCTCTTTTTTGATAATCCATAATTGCCTCTATCAAACTTTCCCGATTAAAGTCTGGCCAAAAAATGTTTGAAAACCAAAATTCACTATAAGCAATCTGCCACAATAAGAAATTACTAATCCTTAATTCTCCACTTGGCCTAATCACCAAATCTGGGTCTGGTACTCCTTTTGTGTCTAAAAACTCTTCAAAATAATCTTCATCAATTTGTTCAATATTAATTTCATTATTTTTTACTTTCTGACAAATTCCTTTAACCCCATTTAAAATTTCATTTCTTCCTCCGTAGTTTAATGCAATATTTACTACTAATCCTGTATTATTTTTTGTTAAATCTACAGCTGAATTGATTTCCTTAAGGGAATTTTGTGGTAACTTACTAATATCTCCTATGGTTCTAATCTTTACATTATTCTTATGTAATTCTTTCACTTCTTTTCTTAAATAATATACAAGCAGCTTCATCAAAGCAGATACTTCATCTACAGGTCTTTTCCAATTTTCAGTAGAAAAAGCATATAAAGTTAAATACCCAATACCAAGTTCTGAACAAGTACGAATAACTTCTCTTAATGCCTCTACCCCTGCTTTATGTCCCGCTGTTCTTGGCAATCCTCTCTTTTTAGCCCATCGTCCATTTCCATCCATGATCATAGCGATATGCTTTGGTAATCTATCCAAATTTAGGTTTTCTTCATCATTTTTTTTACTATCTTTAGCAAATAGATTTCTCATATTTGTTATTCCTCCAGTTAATTTGGCTAAAAGAAATATCACCCCCTCAGGACAGGGGGCTTAAAAATAACTCACAACTAGTTCTATGTGATGTTCCATATTTTTTTGCTTAATAACTCTACACTGGTCTGTAACTTCTTTGATCTTAGGAGAATTCGTCTCTTTGATAGAAGTTTTCCAATTAGGCTCTATCATTTCAAGAGCTCTTTTTAGTTCAAACCCTACAACATCAGGTATTTTATTCAAATATTATACCTCCAACATTTCTTTTTCCTTTTTACCTATTAATTCATCAATAATTTGTCCAAACTTAGTTGTCATTTTTTGTACTACATCTTCTGCTTTTTTTAAATCATCTTCTGTTAGTTCTCCATCTTTTTGCATTTTCTTTAGTTTATCATTTGCTTCTCTTCTTTCGTTTCTTAAAGCGACTTTTGCATTTTCTCCTGTTTTCTTTACAACTTTTACTAATTCTTTTCTTCTCTCCTCTGTTAATTGAGGTATTCCTAATCGAATAACATTTCCATCATTAGATGGATTGATTCCCAAATCTGACTGAGATATTGCCTTCTCAATAGATTGTATAGATGTTTTATCATAAGGTTGTATTACAAGCAATCTCGGTTCAGGAGCTGATATACCTGCCATTTGCTTTAATGGTGTAGGATTTCCATAATATTCTACAACTATCTTGTCTAATAATGCTGGATTTGCTCGTCCTGCACGAATCGTATTTAAATCTTCTTTAAATACCCTAATGGTTTTTTCCATTTTTCCTTCTAATTCTTTATGAACTTGTAAATTCATGATTTAATCCTCCTTTACGAATGTACCAATTTTTTCACCTAAAACAACTCTTTTAATATTAGCTGGCTCATTTAAGCCAAATACAACAATTGGAATTTGGTTATCCATACACAGTGAAGTAGCTGTTGAATCCATAACTCCTAACCCTTTATTGAGTACCTCTATATATGAAAGTTCATCAAACTTTTTAGCATTCGGATTGATATTTGGATCTGAATCATATACACCATCTACTTTTTTTGCTAAAAGAATTACTTCAGCTTCAATTTCAGCAGCTCGTAGTGCAGCTGTTGTATCCGTTGAAAAATAAGGATTTCCTGTTCCAGCAGCAAAAATAACAATTCTACTTTTTTCTAAATGTCTCACTGCTTTTCTTCTTATATATGGTTCTGCTATTTGTCTCATTTCTATTGCTGTTTGGACACGAGTTGAAATGTCAATTCCCTCTAGAGCATCTTGTAGTGCTAATGCATTTATAACAGTTGCTAGCATTCCCATATAGTCAGCTGTCGTTCTGTCCATTCCTTCGCTACTGCGACCTCTCCAAAAATTTCCTCCTCCTACAACAATAGCCACTTCCACGCCTAAGTTAGAAATTTCTTTTACTTGTGCTGCAATTGCATCAACAGTCTCTCCATCTACGCCAAAACCTTTTTCTCCAGCCAAAGCTTCTCCACTTAATTTTAATATAACTCTTCTATATTTAGGCTCCACCATGCACACCCTCCGTTTTTATTATTCTACAAACTTTACGAAAAACCTTCAATTTTATTTAAAGGTTATTTTAAAAAAGAGAACACCAAGTGTGTTCTCTATGTTTAATTTTAAAAAATTAGCTATTTATTTATTTGTTTAGCTACTTCTTCTGCAAAGTTTTCTTCTTTTTTCTCAATTCCTTCTCCTACTTCAAATCTAGAAATACTTGCTATTTTAATCTCAGTTCCAAGTTTTTTGCTCACTTCTTTAATTAATTGCTCTACAGATAAATCTGGATTTTTAACAAATGCTTGATTTAATAAGCATATTTCTTTTAATTGCTTATTTAATCTACCAACAATCATTTTTTCTACGATATTCGCAGGCTTTCCTTCATTTAATGCTTGTTGCTTTAATATTTCTTTTTCATGTTCTATGTACTCTGCATCTACATCATCTCTAGAAATATATTTTGGATTCATAGCAGCTACTTGCATTGCTAAATCTTTTCCTAATGCAAGTATTTCTTCTGAATCAGAACTTGTTTCTAATCCAACTAATACACCTATTTTTCCAGCTCCATGAATATATCCTGCAACTTTTCCATTCTTCATGTCTATTTTTTGGAATCTTCTAACACTCATATTTTCGCCTATTTTAGCGATTTTATCATTTAATGTCTCTTGTACAGTTGCATCTGTATCTAAATATTTTCCATTTAATAGTTCTTCTATATTTTCTTTATCACTATTTAACGCTGTAACTGCTACATTTCTCACAAAGCTTTTAAACTCATCGTTTTTTGCAACAAAATCAGTTTCAGAGTTTACCTCAGCTACAACTGCTTTTGTATGATCTTCATTCATAGCAATATCTACTAAACCTTCTGCTGCCACTCTTCCTGATTTTTTAGCTGCCTTTGCTAAACCTTTTTCTCTTAAAATATCAACAGCTTTTTCCATATCGCCATTTACTTCTGTTAATGCTTTCTTACAATCCATCATACCAGCACCTGTTTTTACTCTTAATTCTTTAACCATAGCTGCTGTAATAGCCACGAGAATTCCTCCTTACGTATAATAAAATATAATAGAAGGGGTAAGAGAAGGAAGGAAATTCATTCCTTCGTCACCCTTACCCTCTTAATTATTCTTCCATTTGTTCGCCTTGTTTTGCTTCAATAATTGCATCTGCCATTTTTGCAGTGATTAATTTAACTGCTCTAATAGCATCATCATTAGCCGGAACAACATAATCCACTTCATCTGGATCACAGTTTGTATCAACAATACCTACTACTGGTATTCCTAATATATGTGCTTCTCTAACTGCGATTCTTTCTTTTCTTGGATCAACTACAAAAATTGCAGCTGGAAGTTCATTCATTTCTTTAATTCCACCTAAGAATCTCTCAAGTTTTTCTTGCTCATGCTTAAGCTTGATTACTTCTTTCTTAGGAAGAACATCGAACATTCCTTCTTGTTCCATTTTTGTTAACTCATTAAGACGTTCAATTCTCTTTCTGATTGTCTTAAAGTTTGTTAACATACCTCCAAGCCATCTTTGATTTACATAATACATTCCACATCTTTTTGCTTCTTGGTCTATTGACTCTTGAGCTTGCTTTTTTGTTCCTACAAAAAGGATTGGTTTATTAGTTTCTGCAACTTCCTTAATGAAGTTGTAAGCTTCTTCAACCTTTCTTACTGTTTTTTGTAGGTCAATAATATAAATACCATTTCTTTCTGTGAAAATGTATTCTGCCATTTTAGGATTCCATCTTCTTGTTTGATGTCCAAAATGTACTCCTGCTTCTAGTAATTGTTTCATGGAAATAACTGCCATGACCTTCACCTCCTTGGTTTTTTTCCTCCACTTTGTTCATCTTTTTAAAAGACCTATTAGGTACCCTTTTAAAAATTCCAAAGTGTGCGTGATGAATCACCTTAAGTAGTATAACATAGTCTATATAACTTTTGCAACAAAAAATTTTATAAATTTATATGGATACAACAATATTATTTCCATTGTTCCTATAAATATACAAATTTTTAATATATTAATAAAACTCCCACCTATAAGTGAGAGCCTCAATCAACTAAGATAAGATAGCTTTTCTATTTTCAATTCCTAATTTTTAACTTTTCTAATCGAATTTACTTCTTTTTATGTTCTCCCTTAACAATTCTATCTATGATCTCCTTTTCAGAATCATTTGATGTAAATTCATATTCTCCCCATCTAAGTTTATTTTCTAATTTTCTTTCGTTTATTTTATTTAAAAATTGTCTTTCTGATTGTATCAAGTCATTTTCCTTTAATATTCTAGCAACATCTTCGCTTCTATCTCCTTTTTGAATTTCAATGATAAACTTGTTTTCTTCTTGTTCCTTTGTATTTATTTCGTTCATGTTATTATTCATTTCTTGCTTATCAAAATATTCTACTGGGTCAATCATTCCTATTTTCCTTGCCTCTGACTTAATAAACTCTTCATCATATGTAATATTCTGGTTTTGATGAAAAATAATATGAAATCCTGAGGATAATATTAAACCTATTCCAATGCCTAAAAATAAACCTATGTATACATCCTTTCTCAAGTGATCACCTCTTCTTTAGGCTACATATAAGCTGAACCTCCCCAATGCCTTTATCAAGCTTTTTCGCTATTTGGGAAGGTGTATATCCTTGATTATATAATTGTAATATTTTTTTCTTATCATTATTTTGATGTGAAGTATGATCCTCTTCTTTTATATTCTCAACCTCTCTCTTATAAGTAACCGTTACAACACCCTCATCATTTTTCTCATTCTCTTTTTCATGTAGCATTACTGAATATCCTTCTATCTTCTCATCTAATGTCTGTATCATCTTATAGATCTCATTTGTTTTAGTATCTAAAGTTTTTATAGTATCTTCACTTATTTCTTTTAATTCTCTTATAATATTTTCTGCTAGGTCAATATTTTCTAATAATATCCTATCTTTTCTTTGAGCATGTTCAAGTTCTTCCATAATTTCCATACTCGTATTTTTTCGAAGCATCACAATAGCTATTATTACAATAATAATACCTATAAAAAAAAATATATAATCGCCCATATTCTCTCACCAATTCGTCTATATTTTTATATCAAGATTTATTCCAATTCCGTTCATAGCTTTTTTTTCACTGTTCTTTTTATCTTTTCCCTTTTCATCCTGTTTTTTTCTCTTCTCTAAATGTCTTTTATTACCTTTTTGCTTACTACTTTGTTCATCCCTTATATTTGGATGGTCCTTACTCTCAGATTGATTCACCTTTTTAAGTTGATGCTCTGTGTTTATTTTATTTTGCTGCATTAGGTTTTCTTGATCTACGCTTGCCCTATTATTAGCAATTTGATTTTCCTGTGATTGTTGCTGGGTTTTAGGCATTAATACTTGAAAATCTATAGGTCTTATAGACATACCTATCATCTCCCCTTATTTCCCTAAATAAGGACCTATCTTTATTTCTCCATTTTCCATTAAAATTGTTGCACATGGAATCTCATCTCTAACATGATGTACTGAATTACCAATAACAACCCTTACACCTGGATGGATTACTGATAAAGCATTCACTCTTCCATGTGATAATTCTTGAAGAGTCTTTTGCAAATCAACAAGTGCTGTATTGACACTTTCTATTTTTTCATTTAAATATTTTTCTGTCTTTTTCGATTTGATTAACATTTCTTGTTTTTCCTTCGGTAATTCAATTTTTTGAGATATTCTTGTCAACAATTCTATAGCTTTTCTGACACTATCCTTGTTTTTATATAATACTTCCAATTCCTGTTTCAAACCTTCATACTCTTCTTTTATCTCTGGATCAATGCCTACCTCTATTCTAGTAACAGTTGCCATAGGTGAACCAATACATTTTGCATTCACTTCCATATTAGCTCGTATTTCTCCGCCAACAATCATTCCTTTTTTTTCTAATGCCATAATAGATTCTTTAGATTTTAAATTGCAATGCATAATAACATCTGATTGTATACTTCCGCCAGCTTGTACATAGCAACTTTCCATATATTTTGAGATAATATCTTTTTTACTAATTAATTTTCCTACATTTTGCCCATGAATACCCTTGTGAAGTACTATATTTCCACTAGCAACAATAGTTGCCCCTTCTACTACACCATAAACCTCTATATCCTCTGAACATTCTATTGTAAATCCAGATCTTACATTTCCTCTGACTATAACTGATCCAACAAAATGAATGTTGCCTGTTGAATGATCAACATTTCCAGCTACTTCATAAACCTGTAACACCTCTACTTTATTATCAACTAGTTTTACCTGTCCATCTGCATCTGCAATTAGCTTTAATCCATCTTCTGTTTCAATTACATTTTTACCTTTTTTAAAACCAATACTTTTCCCTGCTTTAGCCTTTAATACTTTCCCCTTAATGGTCATGCCATCAACACCATCTGTAGCTAAAGTTTTTTCTGCTATACAATCTCCTTTTTTCACAGATTGGATCTTATCTATTTCTTTATAATTAACCTTCCCTTCTTCATCTATTTGAGGCTTAATTCTATCATCTGTACTGAAGTGGTATTCTATTTGTTCATCTTGTCCATTTATAGGTTCTTTCCCTATAGCAATTAATTGTTTTTGATTATATTGCTTTTTTAAAATAATTTCCTGAATAAGAGATTCATCTACCCCATATATAATGTGATGCTCTCTTAAAATTCTTTCCATATCATCTTTCTCAAGCTTTATTCCTCCCTTTGGAGGAATAATCGTCATATAAGCTTTCATATCATCCTTTGCTATTTCAATTTCTACTTTTTCATCTATTATGTCAGTTATTTTAATTTCTTCAATATTTATTGTAAATAGTTTGTTTTCTCTTAAAATTAATTCAAGCTTTTCTCTGTCTATATTATTTATTTTTCTTTTTTCTAATTCTAAAATAATTTCTTCTACATTTACAATGTTTTCTTTTGAAGGAGTAATCAGTAAACATAACTCCCCTTTTTGTTCCTTTATTTCAAACTTTCCATTTTTATTTTCTTCTGAATCGTCATTTTTTTTACATTCTATCACTTTTTCAGTTAATTTTACTTTGAACAATTTTTTTACAATCCCAAAAAAAGATTTACCTTCTTCTATAATTTCCACAGAAACATGATCCTGTTTTAAGTCTAAGAGGTTTAATCCCTTTTCAATTGCTTCCTCTAAACTTTTTCCTTCTGTGATAATGGATTTTTTATCCATTCATCATCACCATCCTATTCCCTCTATAAAACCTTTGCTAATTTTCCTCTTAATTTCATAATTGCCTTGGTATGTAACTGAGAAATTCTTGATTCAGAAACACCTAGTATTGCAGAAATTTCTTTATACGTTAATTCTGAGTAATAATAAAGCTCAACAATTTTTTTTTCTCTTTCTGCTAATTGATTCAAAGACTCTAAAAGTATTTTTTTTACTTCTTCTTTTTCTAAACTTTGCTGGGGTTCAGTACTTATGTCTTCATCCATAATTGTAAAATTTGCATTGTTTGAAATTTTTTCTTCTAATGAAATAACCGAAAAGGAATGTACTTCCCCAAGCATACTATTTAGTTCCGCCACAGATATATTTAATTCATGGGCTACTTCTTGATCATTTGCACTTCTTCCTAATTTATTTTCAATTGTTTTATAAGCATCTTCAATCTTTTTATACTTTTGTCTAACAGACCTAGGAATCCAATCTAATGTTCTTAATTGGTCAATGATTGCTCCTCTTATTCTTATATAGGCATACGTTTCAAATTTAACATTTTTTGATGGGTCAAATTTATCTATAGCATCTAACAACCCAAATATACCATAGCTAACTAAATCTTCAAATTCAGTATTATTTCTGTAATTGGCATACAATCGTCCTGCAATAATTTTTACTAGGTCTATATACTTTACAATCAATTGATCTTTAATTTTTTTATCATTTGTTTTCCTGTATTGATCCCACAAATTCATATTGGACATTTTTATCCCTCCTAAGATTTGTTCATATCTGTAGTTATTTTATTATTTTCTAAGTCTAAAGGCATGAACTCCTCTTCTCCTTCATTATTATCAGCCCCAACTTTAATCTCTTCAGGAGGGATTATCATATCAATTTTATTATTTGATGATTCCTTTGCTTTTATTATATAATTAATGCAATATTTAGTCGCAAAAAATATGATAAGATAAAAACAAACTGTTCTTTTTAAATACGCACTAAAACTTATATTTTGTAGCATACCTATAATAGTGCTACTAACTATTGAAAAAACAAGAAATATATAAGGTATGGATTTTATACTTTTCATGCAATATAACTCCATTCATATTTGTTTCGTTCCACGGCCAATTGTTTTTACAACAATAATTCCTGTATCCGCATAAAGCTCTATGGTTCTTCCAAAATTTCCTCCAATATCTTCAGCTAATATTGGTATTCTTAGTTCTTTTAGTATTTCCTTAGAAGCAATTGCATTTCTTTCGCCTATTTTCATAATATCGTTTTTGTTTGAAAAAGAAAACATTTGAGCTCCTCCAGCCAGTTTGCTCACTAATCTTCCTCTGCTCGCTCCTAATTTTAAAACTTTTTCTACTAATAAAACAATTGCTGTATCTGCAAACTTAGCTGGGTTTGTATTATTTCTTATTGTTTTACTAGAAGGCAACATGACATGAGCAAGACCCGCAACTTTTTTTATAGGATCATACAACGTTACTCCTACGCATGATCCTAATCCTAATGTAGTTAAAACCCCGTCCCCTCTTGTAACATTTAAATCTGCCATTCCAACTTTTATAATCTCTCCCATTATTCTAAAACTCCTAAACTTTTTAATAATACTTCAAAGGATTCTACATCAGGAACTAAAAAGAAATACCCTTTTATATCATCATTACCTTCATTGAATTCTGTTTCAATCAATAAAACTCTATCTCCAACCTGACCATACTGAATAATAGGCACACTCAGTATAGCTCCTGCCATATCTGTTGTTAAAGAGGGTACAGAAATCTTCATGTTTAAGCCTGTTAATGTTGTTAATGATGATATATAAGCCCCTGAAAGAATATTTCCTATCTCCTGCAGTGCAGATTGGTCTAGTTCCTCTAAATTACCAGAACATTCATCTTTAAGCAACAACATATTGGCTAGCATTTTAGCAGATTCAATGGTCAATAAAAACATAATATTTCCAGTAAGATCTCCATCCACATTAAAATATATACCACATACAGCCTTTTCTGCCCCACCTAAAAGTTCCGTTACTTCTTTAAATTCTAATATTTCTACTTTTGGAACATTCATGTCAATTTTTCTATTAAGCATTTTTGCAAGGGCTGTAGCAGCATTTCCTGCACCAATATTTCCTACTTCTTTTAGAACATCTAATTGCATATTATTCATCTCTTCTATAGATATCCCCATTTTCTTCCCACCTTAAATTTATTACATATCTTCATTCACATCTGTATTTCCTAAAACTTTTTTCAAATCTAATAAAATAATAATTCTATCGTTATTTTTACCTATTCCTTTTACATAATCATTTTTTAATTTGTCTGAAAAATTAGGAACTTCATCAATAGCATTAAAATCAAAATGTAAAACCTCAGAAGATGCATCTACTAATAAACCCACAACAATCTCTTCTACAGATACAATAATAATTCTAGATTCATCACTTAATTCCTCCTGGGGTAAATTAAATCTTTTTCTTAAATTAATAACAGGTACTACTTCTCCTCTCAGATTAATAACACCTTCCACATAATGCGCTGCATGAGGCACTCTTGTTATATCCATAACTTTTTCTATCGTCTCAACATGAAGAATGTCTACACCATAATATTCCTCATCCAATTTAAATAATACATATTGATTATCTGTTGTAGTGATCTTTTCAGCCATTATATTCTCTCCTTTTTAAGCATAGTCAAATTAGAAAAGGGAATTAATATCAACAATTAGAGCAACTTGTCCATTACCTAAAATTGTAGCTCCTGCAATAGCTTTTATCCCCAGCAAATATTTCCCTAAAGACTTAATAACAATTTCTTGCTGTCCTATTAAATTATCAACTACAAAGCCTGCCGTTTTATCTCCTTTTTTTACTACAACTACAATCAAATCTTCTTCCTTCTCTGTACCAGCATTCACTTGTAAAATTTTGTCCATTCGCATTATTGGTAAAGTAGTATTGCGATAAAGAACAACTTCCTGTTCTTGTACTTTTCTTATAGTCTTTGAATCAATTGTTACAATCTCCTTTATAGAATTTAAAGGAATTGCGTATTTTTCTAATCCTACATTTACTAATAGTGCTTGAATAATTGCAAGAGTCAATGGTAATCTTATAGTAAATGTACTTCCAGATTTAGAAGTCTTTACCTCAACCAATCCACCTAATGCTTCTATTTTTGTCTTTACAACATCTAGTCCAACACCTCTACCTGAAACATCAGATATTTTATCAGCTGTACTAAATCCAGATTTAAATAATAAGTTTACAGCTTCTTTTTCATCCATCATTTCTGATTGTTCTTCTGTTATTAATCCATTTTTGATAGCCTTTGCTTTTACTTTTTCAATATTGATTCCTTGCCCATCATCTTCTACTTCTATGACAACACTATTACCATCAGGATATGCAATAAGCTTTACTGTGCCTATCTCCTGTTTACCATGTTTTTTTCTAGTTTCTGGATCTTCCACACCATGATCAATAGAGTTTCTTATAAGGTGAATTAATGGATCTCCTATTTCATCAATAACGGTTCTATCTACTTCTGTTTCCTCTCCTAGCATCACTAGTGAAATTTCTTTTCCTAATTCTTTTGAAAGATCTCTTACCATTCTTGGAAATCTATTAAAAACTCTTTCAATTGGAACCATTCTTACTTTCATTACAGCATCATGCAAGCTAGTAGTAATTCTTCCAAGATATTCAATAGCTTCATTCATATTATGTTTTTTTCCTGAATCATCTATATCCTCTAATCTGGATCTAGTAATAATTAACTCACTTACAAGATTCATCAAATTATCTAAACGATCAATATCTACTCTTACTGTTTTTCCTAGTCTAGGTTTTTTAGACTTACTTGATACTTTTTCATCATTTTCTTCTTTTTTATTATTTTCTGTTTTTTCTTCAACAATCTCTTCATCTTGAGTTTGTATACGAAGTTCGCTGATCTGAATTTCTTCAATCAATACCTTTTCTACTTCGGATATATTCATAATTTTCTTTCTTATAGTTTCTCCATCAGATTTTGAAATGATAATTAGTTCAAATCCTGCATCAAATTTTTCATCTTCTATATCTTCAACGGGTGGATTTGATTTTAATATTTCACAATCTTTTTCTAAAGTATTAAAAATAATAAAGGCTCTAGCAGATTTTAACATACAATTAGGATTCAAATCTACCTGCATTCTATAACACTTATACCCTTCTGCTGCAGCTTTTACAGCTACATTTTTTGAAAATTCTTCAACTTCTATATGAATATCTTCATGGTTCTTTTCAGGAACATTTAGCATTTCTTTTTTTATATCATTTTTATCTTCCTCTTCTCCTTGAAGAATCTGATTTAATTTTTTAACTAAATAATCAGACTCTAAATTTCCTTCTTCTCCGGAATTGATAATATGATTAATATATCCTTCTAACATATCAAGACATTCAAATAATACATCTACTATATTCTCTGAGAGTTCTATTTCATTACTTCTTAAGGATTGAAGTACATTTTCCATCTCATGGGTAAGGTTTGCAACTTTATTAAATCCCATAGTAGCCGACATCCCTTTTAATGTATGGGCAATTCTAAAGATTTCATGAACAAGACTCGTTTCTTCATGATTATTTTCTAGTTCCAATAAGCTTTGATTCATATTTTCTAAATGCTCTTTTGATTCCTCAATAAAAATTTCCAAATATTGGTTCATATCCATAGTCCTACACCCCCACAATTTTTGTTATCACTTGAGCAATATTTTGCAATGGCACCACTTCGTCAATACAGCCTAAGTTAACAGCCGATTTTGGCATACCATAAACTACACATGTTGCTTCATCTTGTGCTATTGTATATCCCCTTTTTTCTTTTATATTTTTTATTCCTACAGCACCATCTGAACCCATTCCTGTCATAATTACACCAATTAAGTTATCTATTTCTAATTGAGCTAAAGAATTCATCATAGCATCTACAGACGGTCTATGCCCAGAAACAGGAGCATCTTTTGTAAGACTTACTTTATAGTCACTTGCATATTTTATAATTTTTAAATGATATCCTCCTGGAGCAATATAGGCGTGTCCCGGGAGTAGCTTATCATTATTTTCTGCTTCCTTCACATAAATCTCTGATAAATTATTTAATCGTTCTGCTAAAGACTTTGTAAATCCTGCCGGCATATGTTGAACAATAATAATACTTGCTGGTATATCTTTAGGTAAATACGGAATCACATCTTGTAAAGCTCTAGGTCCCCCTGTAGATGTACCTATAGCAACAATCTTTTTTATACGTGTATTTTCTTTATAAGGTACAGATCTATTAGCTATGATTTTTATTTTTCGAGCTGGTTGAATACATTTAGCACTTACATTCACCCGAGATGCTATCTTAATTTTCTCTATCAGTTGATTTCTCATATCTTCTGTATTCATTTTAAATATATTGGTAGGTTTTGTAATAAAATCTACAGCTCCTAGATCTAAAGCTTTTAATGTAGCTTCTGCACCTTCCTTTGTTATACTACTTAACATAACTACTGGCAAAGGAGTCTTTTGCATAATATTTTTTAAAGCTGTTATTCCATCCATAATAGGCATTTCAACATCCATTGTTACAATATCTGGAGAAAGTTCATTTATTTTTTTTATGGCTTCTTTTCCATTTCTCGCCGTATCTATTACAGTTAAATCCTTGTCTAAAGTAATCATATCCGAGATTACTTTGCGCATAAATGCAGAATCATCAACTACTAGAACTTTTATCTTTTTCATCTAGATCAGTCCTTTTTTCCTCATTTTTCTTTGATAATCAAAAATAAAGGATATTATCTTTTCTCGAACTTTTTCTGAAGCATCATCTAAGCTTATTCCTATATCAAAATCATACTTCGATCCTTCATCTTTATAAGGTGTACATCTTAATATTTTGCCTTTAAGAACAAAAGTTTCTTTTCCAGATTCAATACTTATTTCTATGGTACTACCTAGTTCTAACGGTTCCTTGCTAATAACTCGTAAACCACCACCGCTTATATCTTTTGTCAACGCTAAAATTATTTTTTCATGGTCCTCAAGCTCGATAGCTCTAATTTTTGCATTTAATACCACATCTAGTCTAAAAAATTCTCTTCTCTGTACCCTAAAAATATCTCCTATTCTTTCAACCTTCATATATGAAATACCAGACGTTTTTTTTCTCCCTATTATCTTTCCTTTAAATGCATATACACCTAAATTTTTTTTACTATAGGTGATTTGTATTGTTTCCCCAACAGATATGGGTGTAACTATATTTTTATATATAGGCATTGCAATAAACATAGAATAGTTATCTATAATATCCGTAACTTGACTAACTAATTGTTTTTTTTCTATTGCTTTAGAGTTTTCTAAATCTATGGATATCTTCATGCCAATTTCTGGAAGCATGTCTTTTTTCATAAACAAACCCTACTTTCATTTCTTTTCAAGCTTGATTGCCTTATATAGATTTTTTATAACTATATACAAACTTATGGATAAATCTTTTTAAACCACTTACCTCAAATATTTCTGCGCTAGATTCATTGACAAGTCTAGAGGCTATTGTCTCGACGCCCTTACTAACTAAGCTATTTGGGTAGCTTAATAGGAAAGGTTTTTGTAGTTTAACTGATTTAGAAACTAACTGGTCATCATATAAATATCCTAACCTTTGCAACGTCATATTTAAAAATTTTTGTGATGCCATATTCAATTTGTTGAAAATTTCTACGCCTTCTTCATTATTTTCAACTCTATTGACAAGAACTCTTACTATTTTTTCATCATCGTCTAATATAATATTTTTTAGAACAGCATAAGCATCTGTAATAGATGTAGGTTCAGGTGTAGTTACTAATATAATCTCACTTGCAGCTTCTATAAACGATAGCACTGAATGATTAATACCCGCACCTGTATCAATCAAAATAAAATCAGTATTTTCCCCAAGACTTCTAAGATTACTCATTAAATCATTAATCTGTTCTTCTGTTAAAGCGGTTAATTCTCTTAATCCTGAACCTCCTGATATTAACCTGATCCCTTCAGGTCCTTTAGCAATAACCTCTTCTAATGTTTTTTCTCTTCTCATCACATGAAGTAATGTATATTTAGGAATAATCCCTAAAATCACATCGATATTTGCACAGCCCAAATCGGCATCTAAAATGGTAACTTTATGCCCTAATTTACTAAGTGCTAGTGCTAAATTAATGGTAAAATTTGATTTACCCACACCACCTTTTCCACTAGTAATAGTTATGACCCTTGCATTATCATTATCCGTAATATTTTGAGAAGATGTGGCATTGCTTTGAATCTCATTTTTCTTCTTAAGATTATTGATGATCTCTCTTAACTTCTTAGCTTGATCATTCATGGGATTCACCTACAATTGTATTTGCAATTTTTTCTGAATTTGCATTTTCAATATCATCTGGGACACTTTGTCCTGTTGTAACATAGGAAAGTTTTTTATTCGTTAAAATCTTTGCATTTAATATATTTCCTAGTCCACTTGCTTCATCTAATTTTGTAAACAATAGGTGATAATCTTTTATAAAATCATAAGATTTTATAATACTTATAATATCTTTATACCCAGTTGTTGCACTTATTACTAAAAAAATATCTGGATTATTGATATAACTAATTAATTCTCTTACTTCTTCTAGTTGCTCTGTGGAGCGATGATTACGCCCTGCTGTATCTATAAGAATAATATCTTTGTCTCTAAAGCCTTCTATAGCCTCTTGAATTTCTTCTGGTTCATATATTACTTTGATTGGTACATCTAAAATTTCACTATAAGTTCTTAATTGCTCTACTGCAGCAATTCTATAGGTATCCGCAGTAATGAGTCCCACAGATTTATTCTTTCCAATAGCAAATTTAGCAGCTAACTTGGCAAGAGTTGTAGTTTTTCCAACACCAGTAGGTCCTACCAAAACAATATTTTTCTGCTCTTTACTATCTTCATTGATAATATTTGGAGTTGCTAAATATTCTCTTATAATTATTTTTATTGCCTTAGCAATGACCTCTTCATTTTCACCTGAAAAGCTAACTTGCTTTTTTGCTATATTCATGATTTTTTCTGCAATACTTTTTTCAATATTATTTTCAATAAGATGATTATAATATTTATCAAATAGTACAGATCTTTTGGGCTCATCCTCTTCTTTATAATCATCCATTTTGTCTATAAAACTATTTAATAAACTCTCTATATTTCCTACTTGCTTTTTTAAAGCATCAATTTTATGAGATCCTTCTACATTCTCTGCATATTTTTTTTCATGATTTTTATCATTTTCATTTTTTCCATTATTTTCACTTTTGCTACTATATCTTTTGTCTTTTTCATTTTCTTCAACAGCAGCTACCATCTCTATAAGCGGTTTCTTAAAAAAGTTAAGTAGCCCAGGTCTCTTAATCTTTCTTGAATGAAGAATTACAGCATTTGCTCCTAATTCAGCCTTCACCTTTAGCATCGCCTCTTGTGCATCATTAGCTATATATCTTTTTACTTTCATCTTATGCACTCACCACCCCAACTGACTGTACTTCAATTTTTGGATCAATTTCATTATATGACAAAACGATCAATTCAGAAGCTAATTGTTCTGTTAACCTTTTGAAATATCCTCTAACAATAGGCGATGTCAATATAATTGGTTGTTCTCCTACAGACATTAATTTTTCCACTTGTATTGCTAAGTTATTTAAAACACCTTGCGCTGTATTTGGATCTAGATTTAAATAAGAACCATGTTCTGTTTGTTGAATAGATTCCATGATTGTCTGCTCTAAGCTTTGATCAAGAGTAATAACTTTTGCACGATTTCCGTCAATAAACTGTTTTGTAATAGCCCTTGAAAGAGATTGTCTTACATATTCTGTCAGCATGTCTGGATCTCTTGTAACCATCCCATAATCTGCAAGTGTTTCTAGAATGGTTACCATATCTCTTATAGATATACCTTCTCTTAACAAATTTGAAAGTACCTTTTGAATTTCTCCTAAAGACATAATTTTAGGTACAAGTTCATCAATTAATGCCTCATGATGTTCTTTGATATTATCAAGTAAAGACTTAACTTCTTGTCTACCTAATAACTCATGCGAATGTCTTTTAATAATTTCAGTAAGATGGGTTGATATTACTGATGATGGGTCTACCACCGTATATCCAAAAATTTCTGCTTTTTCTCTTTCTTCTTCTTGTATCCATTTAGCAGGTAATCCAAAGGCCGGTTCCACTGTATCAATTCCACTAATATTTCCTTCTGCAGTACCTGGATTCATTGCTAAATAATGATCAAATATAATACTTCCATCTGCTACATCTACACCTTTTATCTTAATCACATATTGATTTGATTCTAATTGTATATTATCTCTAAGCCTTATCATAGGTACAATAACCCCTAATTCAAGTGCACATTGTCTTCGAATCATGACTAATCTATCAAATAAATCTCCACCTTGATTCGGATCTGCTAAAGGAATAATACCATATCCAAATTCTAACTCGATTGGATCCACTTGTAATAACGGCAATACATTTTCTGGTTTTTTTATATCTTCAACCTCTGTATCTTGAGGAATTTCTTCTTCTTCAACGATACTTTCTTTGATAGACTTTCTAAGCGTAAAGCCTAAGTAAACAAATATACCGCTTAATAAAAAATATGGGAGATCGGGAAGTGGTGTCAATCCTAAAAACAACATTACACCAGCAACAATAAACATTATTTTAGGTTGTCTAAATAGTTGTTTGATTACATCATTTCCTAAATTTGAATCTGAAGCAGCTCTTGTTACTACTATACCACTTGCTGTCGAAATCAAAAGGGCAGGAATCTGACTTACAAGCCCATCTCCAACAGTTAGCAAGGTATATTTTTGAAGAGCTTGCATAAATCCTAATCCTTGTCCAACCATACCTAATACAAAACCTGCTGTAATATTGATAACCGTTATAATAATTCCTGCAATAGCATCCCCTTTTACAAATTTACTAGCCCCGTCCATTGCACCATAAAAATCAGCTTCATTTTGAATACGCATTCTTCTTTCTCTTGCTTCTGCTTCACTAATCAATCCTGAATTTAAGTCAGC
Source organism: Marinisporobacter sp. (assembly GCA_025210395.1). Lineage (GTDB taxonomy): Bacteria > Bacillota > Clostridia > Peptostreptococcales > Thermotaleaceae > Crassaminicella. The sequence goes on along the minus strand of JAOARV010000048.1, from coordinate 89,801 downwards.
GTCAATGGCCATTTGCTTTCCAGGCATTGCATCTAATGTAAATCTTGCTCCAACTTCTGAGACTCTCTCTGCTCCCTTTGTAATTACCATGAATTGTATAATTACAATAATTAAAAATATAATAAAACCAACAACAGCATTTCCACCTACAACAAATTGTCCAAATGCTTCTATAACATCTCCTGCATTCCCTTTAGAAAGAATATATCTTGTAGTAGAAATATTTAAAGACAATCTAAATAATGTGGTTAAAAGTAACATAGAAGGAAAAACGGCAAACTCTAACGGTTCTTTATTATATATTGCAATGAGTAAAATAAGCATTGACAATGAAATATTCAAACTTAACAATATATCCACAGCAGTTAATGGAATTGGAATAATAATGATTATTATAACTGCTATGATTGCAAGTGATACAACGATATCACCAAACTTCATTTTTATTCCTCCTAATAAATATTTTTAATTCTATATACATATGCTAAAACTTCTGCAACTGCTTGATAAAGATCTGGAGGAACAAATTCTCCTATTTCAACAGCAGCATAAATAGCTCTTGCTAATGGCTTATTTTCCACAATCACAATATCATTTTCTGAAGCTATTTGTTTTATTTTTTGTGCAATAAGGTCTTTTCCTTTTGCGAGTACTATAGGCGCATCCTCAAGCGTACTATCATATCTGATTGCCACAGCATAATGGGTTGGGTTTGTAATAATTACATCTGCACTTGGAACATCCTGCATCATTCTTCCCATAGCCATTTGACGTTGCTTTTCTTTGATCTTAGATTTTAATTGAGGATCTCCTTCCATTTGCTTATATTCTTCTTTTATTTCTTGCTTTGACATCTTTAACTCTTTTTCATGTTCCCATTTTTGATAAAAATAATCAATCACTGCTAGAATAATTAAAACCATAGCAGCACGAAAAGCAATGTTTACTATAGTTTTTCCTAAATAAGCTGTTATCTGTAAAATCTCCATATCCATAACATTTAAAATATTTTTTGATTGCTTAATGACATAACTAAAGGTTATATATCCTACTGCACAAATTTTTACTAAAGACTTAAATAATTCAACTAATGGCTTCATAGAAAAAAACTTTTTGAATCCATTGATTGGATTTAGCTTACTAAATTTAGGTATCAAAGGCTTAGTTGTAAATAAAAAACCTACCTGCATATAACTACAAATCAAACCAATAATAAAAGCTACTCCTAAAATAGGTGTTACCATCTTCACAGCTAATACAATTGATTGAATAAATAATTTATGCATAGCACCTACACTAAAGACATTATCAATATTCTTCGTTTCTAAAAGAATATTTTTTGTAAATACTATAAAATTATGATACATATATTTTCCCATTAAGCTCAATACTAAAAAGGTAAATAATAAAATCAGTGCAGAATTAATTTCTCTACTTTGTAAAACTTGCCCTTCTTCCCTTGCTTGTTGTCTTTTCTTCGGTGTAGCATCTTCTGTTTTCTCACCATTGAAAAGTTGTAAATCTATTTTAAAAAGCAACATCCTATCATCCTTTTAATACAAGGTTTAAAAAATCATATAAATTTTCAAACATATACTCAAAAATATTTTCAAAAACTCCTACATATAAAGGAATCGTTAAAACAATCATACTAAGTCCAATAATTATTTTTAGAGGCATCCCTACAACAAAAACGTTCATTTGAGGCATAGTTCTTGCTAATATCCCCAACAACATATTTGCTACAAGAATAGACACTAAAATAGGTGCACCCATTTTAAATGCAACAATAAAAGTATTAATCATTATTCCTATTAATTGATCAATCATAAAAGTATTAATAGTAAGTCCCCCTAAAGGAATACAATCAAAGCTATATTTTAAGGCATAAATTAAAGTATGATGCCCATTTGTCGATAAAAATACCAATATAGCCATAAGATAAAGTAAGCTTCCCATAATTGGAACCTGTGTGTCATCTTGTGGATTGATTACGCTAACCATTGCAAATCCAATTTGCATATCGATTATACGCCCTGCTAAATATATAGAACTATAAAATAAATAACAAATAAACCCTATCATTATTCCTGTCAAAAGTTCCTTTATACTTGATCCGAATAATAAATAAAAATGATCATTCACTAAATCTTCTGGCACTTTGATTACCGGAAAAAGAATCAAGGTTATAATAAAAGAAAATCCTATCTTCAGATAATTTGGCACATTCTTATGATTGAAAACTGGTGCTGAAACAAAAATACCCAAAACCCTTGAAAAAACTAATAATAAAACGTCTATATGTTCAAGTAGATCAAGTACAATTTTCACATTCTTCATCCCATCTATTGTATAAATTTATTTAGATTCATAAATAGGTCTTGTGTATAATCTACAATAGTATTTAATATCCATGGTCCAAAAACAATAATTGCCACAAGCACCGATACAATCTTAGGTACAAACGAAAGGGTCTGTTCTTGTATTTGTGTAGTAGCTTGAAACACACTCACTGCTAAACCAACAATAAGACCTAATCCAAGCATGGGTGCTGATAACATGATTACATTTAACATGGCTTGTTGAAGCAATTCAATAATTTGCCCCTCACTCATTTAATACACCTCTACTTAAATCCCATAATAAGAGATTTGATAATAAGATTCCATCCATCCACTAATATAAATAATAATATTTTAAAGGGCATAGAAATCATTACTGGTGGTAGCATCATCATTCCCATTGACATCAATGTACTTGCAACTACCATATCAATAACTATAAACGGTATAAAAAGTACATACCCAATTTGGAATCCAGTTTTTAATTCACTAATAATAAAAGCCGGAATTAATGCTTTAGATGGAACATCTTCAAGTTTTTTAGGTTGGTCACTACCAGATATATCTATAAAAAGGGCCAGATCTTTTTCTCTAGTCTGTTTGAACATAAAGCTTCTAACAGGTTTCATACCATTCTCTAAAGCTTTTTCAGCTGTAATCTCTTCATTCATATAAGGCTGTATTGCTTTTTCATTAATTTCAGAACCGATTGGTGCCATAATGAAAAAAGTAAGAAAAAGAGCTAATCCAATAAGCACTTGATTAGGTGGTGTTGTTTGAGTAGCAATAGCTTTACGTATAAATGATAATACAATAATAATTCTAGTAAAGCAGGTCATCATAATTAAAATAGATGGGGCTACTGCTAAAATAGTTAATAAAAATAGAATTTCTAAACTATTTGCCACCTCTTTTGGATTTTTTGCTTCATTTATACTCAATCCAATTTTAGGAATAGGTATTTTAGGTTGAGCAGAAGATATAGAAAATGAAAGAGCTACAACAATTGTCATCAACACAGTCACCCATAAAAATTTCTTAAAATTTTTTCTAATCATTTTATTTCGTCCCCATCTTTATAGTGTTTGAATCCTTGTATTCGTCTTTTCATTTCCTTTATTTTATTCATCATAGTATCTGTCGACCCCTCAAATTTTCCAGGTTGTTCTTTGAGGAAGATATCATCTTCATATAAACATTGATCTAGTAAAGTATCAAATTTATTATCCATTTTTTCATGTTTTCGATTTTGGGAAATCATATCTATATCCTCTTCTCTAATTTTATCTATCAATTCGATATTTTGCTTTGAAATAGCTAAAATATAGTAAAATTTCCCAACCCCTATGAAATAGATAGATTTATCTACCCCTAAAGATATTTTTTCAATAACTTTCATATTTTTCCCTTTAGTTAAAACAGTCCCATTTTTAGCAATTAATCTTGTTACATAATAAGCTGCTATTATTACAAAACAAAAGACAAATAAAACACTTCCAAAATATTTTGCATCAGGTATAATAATCATTACCCCTTTCGAATTAGCCTAATACTTTTTTTACTGCTTCAACAACTCGATCTGCTTGAAATGGTTTTACAATGAAATCTCCTGCTCCAGCTTGAATAGCTTCAATTACCATAGCTTGTTGTCCCATAGCTGAACACATGACAATTTTAGCATTCGGATTAACTTTTTTGATTTCTTTGACTGCTTGTATGCCATCTACTTCAGGCATTGTAATATCCATAATGACTAAATCAGGATTTAACTCTTTATATTTTTCAATTGCTTTTGCGCCATTTTCAGCTTCCCCTAGTACATCAAATCCATATTTTGTTAAAACATCCTTAATCATCATTCTCATAAATGCAGCATCATCAACTACTAATATTCCTTTTGACATGATACTTCCTCCTCTTTATTTCATTTTATTTATTTTCTTAGCAGGGTTAAGAATATCCGTTATACGAATACCATAATTTTCATCTATTACAACCACTTCCCCCTTAGCCATAAATTGTCCATTTACTAATATGTCTAAAGGCTCACCTACTAATCTGTCTAGTTCTATAACTGTCCCTGGAGAAAACTCTAATATCTCACTTATTTTCTTGCTTGTTCTTCCTAATTCTACTGTGACTTCTAATGGTACCTCTCTAATCAAGCTAATATTTTCTCTTCCACCGCTTGAATAACCATCATCAAAAGATTGGAATTGTACAGGCTGTACATTCACGGGCTCACTTCTAGTCATATTTTGTCTAGATACCTGTGGCGGCTGGTTATTGTTTACATATTCAGTATTTTGAACATGATTATTCATACTACTCATTTGCGGTTCTATATTCTGAGCCACATTATGGGTTTGATTGCTTTCATTACTATAATTTACTTCATTACAATTTGTTGAACTTCCATTAAGCAAGTTCTTTACTAAATCTTTTGCGAACTCTATAGGTAGTATTTGCATGATTTCACTATCAATTAAATCTCCTACTACCATTCTAAAAGCAATCTTAACAATTTTATCTTCATACCCTACAAAATCTAATCTATCTAAATCTTTTGCAAAGCTCATAGAAACAGCTTTTGGTGGATGAATATCAATTTTACTATGAAACATTTCAGACAAGGAAGTAGAAGATGATCCTACCATTTGATTCATAGCTTCACCAATAGCACTTAAATGAAGTTCAGTAAGTTCTCCTGAAACATTTGTTCCAGCTCCACCCATCATAAGATCTGTAATGACTTTTACATCATCTTCTTGTAATACTAAAAGGTTTGTTCCTTCTATTCCTTCTTTATATTTAACTTCTACTACAACAAAGGGAACTATATATTCTTTTGCTAATTCATCCATAGTCAGTACTGTTACCTTTGGTGTTGTAATCGTAACTTTTTGTCCTAAAAGAGTAAATAGCGTTGTTGCTGAAGTGCCCATACTAATATTCCCAATTTCTCCCAAAGCATCTGTTTCATTTTCATCTAATGTTTCATCAGGTTTATTTTCTTTAACATCTGCAACAGTAGAGGTTCCTTTCAACAAAGCATCTATCTCCTCTTGAGAAAGCATATCACCCATTTTACTCATCTCCCTTCTCTACAATACCTTCTATTTGTATAGCCATCTTCTTCTTTTTTGTTCCAGGTTTCCCAGAATACTTAAGTTGATCTCCTACAAATATTTTAACATCTTCTTTTATAAAAGTATCTAATTGAATAACATCTCCTATCTGAAGATCTAAAAATTCACTTACGGTTATGTGAGTATCTCCCAAAACAGCTCTAACTGAAACTGTTGTTTTTTCTACTCTTTGCGTAATGATTTCTTCATCTTCAACAGTTCTTTCTTTATTTACACTATTAAACCATAACCTGGTGTTTAATTTAGATAGTATGGGTTCGATAACTAAATGGGGAATACATAAATTTACCATTCCTTCTACATCACCAATTTGAATATTTAATGTTATAAGTGCAATCGTTTCACTAGGTGAAACAATTTGAGCAAACTGAGAATTTGTTTCTATCTTTTCTAATCTTGGATTAATTTCTACTACATTTTCCCAAGGCTCTTTAAAAAGCTTTATGATTTGCTTAATTAACTTTCTTATTAAGGAAATCTCAATTTCAGTAAAACTTCTTTTCTCTTCAACGGCTTTACCGCTTCCCCCTAAGATTCTATCAATAATGACAAATGCAACATCAGCAGCAATGTCTAATATGATTTGTCCATCTAATGGAGAAAAATCAATAATTCCTAAAATTGCTGGGTTTGATATAGAATTAGTAAACTCATGATTAGATAATTGTTCTACGCTTAACACTTCAACTTGCACCAAACTTCTCAAATAGCCAGATAAGAAGGTATTTAATAACCTTGAAAAATTCTCATGAATAATTTGAAGTGTACGCAATTGTTCCTTTGCAAACTTATCTGGTCTTCTAAAATCATATTTTTTTACTTTGGCTTCTTGAGTCTCGGCAGTTATTTCTTTTGCATCTACTTCCCCAGAGCTCAAAGCTTGTATTAGGGCATCTATCTCGCTTTGTGATAATACATCAGACAATTATAGTCCCCCCCTTATTGGATAATAAATTCAACAAAGTACACATCCAAAATTTCATCAGAAGGTATGACCTGTTTAATTGATTTTAAAATTTCTTTCCGAAGAGATTGTTGCCCTTTATCTCCAGATAACTGAGTTTCATCCTTACTTCTTAGTAATTCTAAAACATTATTCGTTATTTTAGCACGCTTATTATCCAGACTCTCATTCAATTTTTCATTAAGTATTTCTATATCCATATTCACCTTTAAAATTTTTCTACTATCCTTTACATTTGCATATAATTCTCCCATAGAATAGGTATAGGTCTTAACTTCCTTTGGTGTTGCATCTGTTTTTTTGTATGCAACCATATAAAATGCTATCCCTACTACTATTGCTGTTATAATGAAGCCTATCATACTAAATAATATCACTTTTTTTGTTGTCATTCTCCTACACCCCTTCTGAGAATTTTAGTAATATGGCTCAGATTGTACCAAATCTGAACGAAGTATAACAATGTCTACCCTTCTATTCTTAGCTTTATTTTCAATTGTACTATTGGGTACAACAGGATGATACTTGCTATATCCTGATGCTGATAATCTTGTAGGCTCAAGTCCTGCTCCCTCAATCAAAAATCTTACTACATTTGAAGCTCTTGTTACTGATAATTCCCAATTGGTTGGAAATTTTTTTGATTTTACCAGTCTATCAGAATCTGTATGTCCTTCAACTCTTATATATTTACTGCTAAACTCCTCTTGCTTTAAAAGATCTGCTATAAAGTTTAATGTATTTTTTACTTGAGGCTTTAACTCTGCTTGTGCTGCATCAAATAATACATTGTCTTTAAATCGAAGTAATAATCCTCTTTTCTCAAGATCTACTAATATTTGCTCCTCCATTTGATTATTGTCTAAATATTCTTCTAATTTTTCCTTAAGCTTTTTAAAGTCTTCTATTTCTTCTATTTGCTTAGTCAACCTATCGTCATTCAGTGCATCTTCAATATACTGTGAACTTTCAAGAGTCTTTCCTCCCTCTAGTACACCTAACGAACCCTGAAATGACTGTAATACAGCAGTAAATTTTTTTGCATCAATGGAAGAAAAAGAAAAAAGCAAAACGAAAAAACATAGTAGCAAAGTCATCAAATCACTAAAAGTTGTCATCCATTCAGGAGAACCAGCCTTTGCTTCTTCTTGATTCTTTTTTCTACCCATCTAAGCTCCCACACCCTCTTTATTAGTATCTTCTGATATACTTCTTTGTTTTGGAGAAAGAAAAGATTTAAGTTTTACTTCTATTATTCTAGGGTTTTCTCCTGCCTGTATAGATAAAAGTCCTTCTACCATGACTTCTTTAATCAGTATTTCTTCTCTACTTCTAAGCTTTAACTTTGTAGCAATAGGAATAAAAATTAAATTTGCAAGTACAGCTCCATAAAAGGTTGTTATCAAGGCCACAGACATACTTGGTCCTACAGTTGATGGATCCTCTAATGTTTTTAACATATTGATAAGACCAATTAATGTACCCACCATACCAAAGGCAGGTGCTAAACTTCCTAACGTATCAAAAATACTTCTTCCTTCTCCATGTCTTTCTTCTAAGAAGGAAAGCTCTGTCTCTAATATATTTCTAACAAGCTCTGGATCTGTCCCATCAACAATAAGCATAACTCCTTTTTTTAGAAAATCATCATCAACACCTTCTGCTGCTTCTTCTAGGGCTAACAGACCTTCTCTTCTTGCAATATTTGCAATATCAATAATCTTGTCAATCGTTTCTGTAGGCTTAAGATTTTTTGTCATAAATGCCTTTTTAACGACCACTAGGGCTTCTTTTACTTTATTCATTGGATAGGTTACAAATGTTCCTGCAATGGTTCCCCCAAGAACAATTACTATTGAAGCCGGATCCACAAAGGTTGAGAGACTTCCACCAATCAAAATCCCCCCGATAATAAATGCCATTCCTACAACTATTCCTAATACCGTTGCTAAATCCAATGTCTACACCTCATTTCCTAAGGGGTTATGGGTTATGATGGTCTGTGAAAAAATGCTCTGTTTATATTTTATTATTTTTTTGATCGTTTGGTCAACAGATTCTAGAATAATAATTTTTTTTCCAGTTGTCAGCGTTATAACCGTGTCTGGTGTAGACTCAATAAATTCAATCAAGTCACTATTTACGACATATTCTTTTCCATTTAATTTTGTCACTTTAATCATACAAACCATCCTTTAGATTCCGGGCAAAATCGCCCGGAATCAATTATTATCTTTTTAGATTTACTAATTCTTGAAGCATTTCATCTGTTGTTGTAATTACTTTTGAATTTGCCTGAAATCCTCTTTGTGTTGTAATCATCTGCGTAAACTCTTGCGCCAAATCTACATTTGACATTTCTAGAGATCCTGGTGTCAAATCTGAAAATCCTGACGCTCCAGGTTTTCCGATTATAGGCTCTCCTGAATTTGGACTATTTATGAATAAATTGTTTGATGATTTTAAAAGCCCAGCAGGGTTTTTAAATTTAGCTAAAGCTAATCTACCTATTTCACAGTGCATACCATTTGTAAATGACCCTGTAATCACGCCATCCTTACCAATAGTATATGAATCCAAGTTTCCTTGTTTATACCCTGTTAGCTTATGAGCTGTAATACTCGTATCATCTGAAAATTGAGTAAGCCCAGCATTTCCATTTTTATCTTTAAAATCTAAATTGAAATTGAAGGTTTCTGCACCATTAGGAAATTTTGCACCGGCTGTCGTACCCGCTTTTATTTCTATATTCACCTTTCCTAAATCAATTTTACCGTTAGTAAAGGTTGCATCAACAACAGCTTTACCTGTTTGATCTATGTCTAGTTCTCCTCCTCCCACAAGTTCAAATGCTATTTCCCATTTGTTTGGTTCAATAGCCTCCCCTATTCCATAACTATTTGTAGGATCTGCAAAATTTGTTTTTGTAAACTTTTCGTTAGCCCAGTCATATTCAAAGTCGGTTTTAAATTTTCTTCGAAAAGTTAATTTCACTTGATGGGCACCACCAAGTGCATCATAAACAGTAACCGTTGTTGAACCTGCTGTTAATTTACTGGCTGGTACACTAAATGTATCCCCAGCACTTGCTGTAGTATTTGATAAGCCTGCTGTACCATCTGTATCTTTCGCAGTAATTGTAGCCTTTGTCCCTTGATCTGCATTAATATTCCCTTCTATAGAAACATCTCTTGTTTTAGATGGTGCAGCAGTAAATGTTCCTGATGATCCAGTCACCTTTGCAGGAAAAGTCATTGCCTTAGAAATCACTAAACCTTCTAATTCTGATTTATATTTTGGATCTTCACCAATACTCTCTACTCGATTTCCTAATACACGATATCCATCTGCCGTAACCAAGTTCCCCCCTTCATCAATCTTAAAGTTGCCAGCTCTTGTATAGCTTCTATTTAAGAAATTGGCATCATCTGATACAATAAAAAATCCATCACCATTGATCATTAAATCTGTAGCTAGCCCTGTTCTTTCAGGTGCTCCTTTATCATGGATCGTATCTATTGCCCCTATACTAACACCTAAACCCATTTGTTGAGGATTTGTACCCCCTCTACCATTTTGTGGAGCAGATGCTCCTTGCATTGTCTGACTAAAGGTTTCTTTAAAAGAAACTCTTCCCTTTTTAAATCCATACGTATTCACATTTGCAATGTTATTTCCAATAACATCCATCTTCGTTTGATGAGCACTAAGCCCAGATACTGCTGAAAACATTGAACGCATCATTTTACATGACCTCCTTTATTTGCTGTAAAATTTTCATCTATCAGTCAGAAAACTATAGCCTCCTTATTTAGGTCCAGCTATATAATTACAGCTCCGTCTATATTGGTAAATACATTTTCTTTTAGTTGCTCCTCTGTTGCAACTGTAATAATGGTTTTATTTTTTACACTTGCAACAAATGCTTTGTTGTTCATAAGAATTAATGTTTCTTTGATTCCTTTTTGGTTTGCTTTATTTAAAGCTTCATCAATTTTTTTGATATCTTGATGATTCATATTGATATTTCTTGCGTGAAGCCTTTCCTTTGCATGCTTTGAAAATTTTACATCTTTACTAGCAATATGGTCTAATACTTGTTCGAAGGATTTTTTTTGTACTATCTTCTTTGGAGAAATTTTAGTTGCCTTGACATGAATATTATGAAGCATTATTTTATTCATGATCACTTACCTCCTATAATGCTTGAAGATCCTATATCTTTATTCTTCGTCTTCCGAAGGTTTTTTGACATATGCCTCCAAAGTCTTATTCAATTTTATGATCTCTTCAAGCATTTTTTTATTTAAATTGTAATTCATTTTACCAACCTCAAGTGCTGTATCATTTGAATTTTTTATTTGTTTTGTTAAACCTTCCATTGCCGTGTTCATATTATTCATCTGTTCAAGACTACTAAATTGTGCCATTTGTGCAATGAATTCTTTATCTTCTACAGGCTTTAATGGGTCTTGATGACTAAGCTGTGTCACAAGCAGCTTTAAGAAATCATCTTTTCCTAGCTGTTTTTTGATTTTTGCAGGCGTAGCATCTTTTTTTTCTTCCCCCTGATTGAAATTTCCATAGATTGGTTTATATTCTTTAGAAGCACTCCCAGCTCCACTAACTGACATTTTTTCGCCCCCCCTATCCTAATTGATCTATTATAGCCTCACTCATAGAGCTTGTACTACTTATTTGTTCATTTACTACTGTATCTTCATATCCTACCGAATTCCCATTAGATTTTTGGTTATTTCTCTTATTGAAATTCATAAAGCTTTGCTGTTGTTGAAAATCCGAATCTTGCCCAACAGATACATTCAATTCGGAAATCCCAAATCCTTTTTCATTAAGGGCATCTCTTAAAGCATTAAAATTAGACTCTAAAACTTCCTTTACTGCCTGATTTTCTGCAACAATATTGGCAACAACAATCCCTCTTTCAACTGCTATTTTCATAGAAAGATTTCCTAAATGATTTGGTTTAAGACGCAATGTCATTTCAGAGCCTTTCTCATCCATGATGACCTGAGCTTTTTCTACAACTTGCTCTAAGATATTCTGAAAGTTTGGTTTTTGTGCTGTTGTTGTTTGCAATTTTACAGGCTCTAGTTCATTCATATTATTTTGTACCGTATAATTTGTAGAAATGTCTTGAATAAGTTGATCATTGATCACTGTTTTTTGAGTTTTATTTGCAAAAAATCCAAACTTTTCTCCATTTGAATTATTTTGAGACATTTGTCTTTCATTTTCTGTATTTGCTTGAGCTTTATTTCTTATATTTGGGTAGTTATCTTTTCTTTGTATATTTAATTCTGAATTTTCTTTATTTTGTGTATTTTGCATGGAATTAGTTTCTTCTTTTCTTGATCTAAAGCTGGTATCTTCTTTGTTTGATTGATCTCCAACTGCAGCACTACTTATTTCATTATTAACAACCTGTTTTTCCAATAATTCTTCAAGTTGTGATAATGCTTTATTGAAGTCTTGTAAATCTAAATTTACTTCCTTTTGATTGAGGATCATTTGCAATTTATCCACTAACGGCTGTAGAATTTCTTTTGATATGGTATTCTCTTTTATATCAGGCATGTTGTTTTCTTCTATAAAAGATCGTATTTTATTAAAATGAGATTTTATATTTTCTAATTCCATTACCATATCTTCTTTATTTCCTTCTGCTTCTATTATTGCTACTAATTCTTCTACCTGTGCCTCTAAACTAGCTATTACGCTTACTATTTCTTCTGGTATATTTTCTTTTTTATCTTTTTCAATATTTTCAGCATCTACCTGATCTACAACCTTCTTTTCAGGTTGATCCTTTTTAATCTTTTTATCATCTTTTCTCTGAATATCTTTTTCTTGATGTTCAGTTTTACTTGCTTTTGAATATTCTTCTTTAGGTTCATTTATTTTTTCCTTAAGTACCTTATCAAAAAATCGATCCTCTTTGGGTTGTATAATACGGCTCGTCTGGTTACTTAATAAATTTTTACTATTTACTTGCATATTTATGTTCATCATCATTTTTTCACCTCCCTCCTATTTTTAATAGGGTAAAGTTAATTTTTTAGATATATCTGCAGCTGTATCATTATCTAAGCTGGCTAATACTTCTGCTACTGTTTTTTCTTTTAGCTTTCTTAGTACATCTATAGCAATATCTCCATCTGTTATAGTAATCTGATCACCATTATTAAAAGTATACCTTTCTGGTTCTTTACGACTTTTAAATAGTTTAGTAATCATATCTCCAATCTGCTTTGAATCCATTTTTGTATACACTTTTACTAATTCATCTATTTCCTGATCATATTCCCTATATATTTTCATAGCATTCATTAAATCTTCCGTTAGTAAATCTTGATTCTTTGCAAGAATTTCATCATTTTTAATTTGTTCTAAAAGATTATAAATGAAGTTTTTATCTTCCGTCTTAGCAAGTACCTTTGCTACTTTTAGCATATTCATATTTCTATATATCGTTGATAATTCATCCATCTTGTATTTTTGATCGTTTCCAATATCCTCCAACAACTTTTCAGCCTTCTCACCATTATATATATTGGCAATATTTATTAACTCTACTTCACGCTCATTCATCTGACTTAAAAGCTTTGTAACTTTTTTTCTTTTTTCATCAGATTGATAATTAGCTAAAAGCTTATTTGTTTCTTCTATATCTAGGTATTTCAAGATGTTGGCTGCATTTGTTTCCTTCATTTGCTCTATAGTTAATCCCATGGTACTGTATAAAACAGTTTCATTCATCAAGCTTGTGTTAATTTCTTTAACCCCATTAACAAGGGACATATCTTCGTAATATTTTGCCTTTCCCTGGAGCTCTTTTATCTGATCCTCTTTAATTTGATCTATAATAGATGTTAAAACATCTTTTTGGATAGCTCCTTCTCTTCTATATTCAAGTATTTTTTTTGTTTGATTAGGGTTTAGTTGTGTACAAATTTTAATCAATTCTGAATAAAGCTTTTCATCTTCATTTTTAATAATAGTTAATTTATCAGAAGCACTTTCTATATCTAAGCCTATAAGATATTTTGCAACAGTCCTTTTTTTAGCTTCTTTTTCTTCTTTTGTAGGAAAACTTTCAAAATATTTCCCTACTGGTCCAGCTACTTGACTTAAATATTTATTGGCTACAAACTTAAAATTATCATTTGTAAAATAGACAATACTCATAATAGCTAAAGGAATTGTAATAAAAACAGCTATTATAATGGATATCATTTTACCTATTCCTAGACCTTTTTTTTCTCTTTCTATTTCCTTAGACTCTGCCATTATTGCCCCCTACTTGCTTTTGAAATTTTGAAATGTTACTAACTGATCTACGAAGTTTTCTTCTTCTTTTTTTTCTATATAATAAAATTTTTCTTTTTCTTTCTCTTTTAGTTTCTCAAAAGTTTTCTTTTCCATAGCAGCTTTCATTAATTCTTGTTTATATTTATTTACTTCTATCTTACATTGCTCAATCACTTGTCTTTGTTCATCCATCTTTCTTTTTAACCCTATTAAAAATGAATCATATACCTTTAAATCCTTAATATTGATTCCATTTTGCATTTTTAATGAAATATGCTTTTCACAGTCATTTTTTTGATTTTGTAATTCCTTTAATTTGTTTTTTTCATCCTGTAGCTTTGATTGTGCTTTGTGCATTTTCCCTTTTATCACATCTTCGTGCTTCTCTTTTACTTTTAGCAGATTTTCATATTTAAAAGAAAATTTAAGCATTTATAAACCTCCTATTGTAGAAGTTCTTTCATTTGTATCACTGCATCATTATAGTTAAACTTATCATGTATACCTTGTTTTAAGTAACTATTTAATACATCAATCATCTTTATAGCATAATCAATTTTGGGATTACTTCCACTTACATATGCACCAATATTAATCAAATCTTCAGCATCTTTATACGTAGCTAGTATATCTCTAAACTCACTTGAGCATTTTCCATGTTCTTCGTGGACAATATTTGGCATTACTCTACTAACGCTTGCTAATACGTCAATAGCTGGATAATGATTTTTATTAGCCATTTTTCTTGATAGAACAATATGTCCATCTAGTATACCTCTTGCCGTATCTGTAATAGGTTCATTCAAATCATCTCCATCTACAAGTACAGTATATAAAGCTGTTATAGAACCTTTATCAGAGTTTCCTGATCTTTCAAGGAGTTTTGGTAATGCTGCAAAAACAGAAGGAGTATATCCTTTTGTCACAGGAGGCTCTCCTACTGCTAAACCTACCTCTCTTTGAGCCATGGAAAATCTGGTCAAGGAATCCATAAGTAACATGACCTTTTTGCCTTTATCTCTAAAATATTCTGCAATAGAAGTAGCAAGCAGTGCCCCCTTCATTCTCACTAAAGCTGGTTGATCAGAGGTTGCTATTACTAATACAGATCTTTTTAATCCTTCTTCTTGTAGATCTTTTTCAATAAATTCTCTTACCTCTCTTCCACGTTCACCAATTAAAGCAATTACATTTACATCTGCCTCTGTATTTCTAGCAATCATTCCCATAAGAGTACTCTTTCCCACACCACTTCCAGCAAAGATTCCTATTCTTTGTCCAACTCCACAAGTTAACAATCCGTCAATAGCTTTTACCCCAAGAGATAAAACCTCTTCTATTTTTTTTCTTTTTAAAGGATTAGGTGGCTGATTATTTACAGGGTATTTTTTTGTAGTCGTTAATCTTCCTCCATCATCTATAGGATTACCTAACCCATCTAATATACGACCCAAAAGTTCATCTCCTACATTGACAGACAATAATTCTCCTGTAGCAACAACTTTGCTACCAGGTCCTATTCCATCCATTTCTCCTAACGGCATTAGTAGCACTTTTTCATCTTTGAAGCCTACAACTTCTGCTTTTATTGGAGCTATACCCTTTAATGGGTAAATGTAACATAATTCTCCTAATTTAACAGCAGGTCCTAAAGATTCTATTGTTAATCCTACAACTTGAGAAACTTTTCCACTATATTTAATTAAATTTACATCTTTAAGAGCATATATATATTTTTCTAGATTAAGCATTTTTTTCTATCACTCACTCTCTAATATTTCTTCGAATAATGACTTAATCTGATGAAATTGAGTTTGTATACTTGAATCAATACTCCCTGACACTGTATCTAAAATACAACTACCCTTTTTCAAGGAAGGATCTTGCTTAATGCTAATATCATCTACATTTTCTGCTAAGGTCAATATTTTATCCTTTGCACTAATGGCATAACCATAATCATCTGGACTTACTCTAAGAACTAAAGATTCTGTATAAGCACATTTACTAAGTGCTGCTTTTACAAGACCGATAATTGTTTCATAGGAATCTTCAATCTTCATATTTAATATTCTTTCAACAGTGTCAATGATCAGGTCTATACCTTCACTCTCCATTTTTGAAACGAATTCTTTTTTGATCATCAATATTTCATTTTTGATATTTAAAGCTTCTTTAACAATCTTGTCCCCTTCTGCTTTACCGATTCCATATCCTTCTGCTTTTCCTTGTGCAAACCCATCACTTTTTGCATTCTCATGTATTTTTTTTGCATCTTCATAAGCATCACCAATAATTGTTTGGGCTTGCCTGTCTGCTTCTTCTAATTTTTTTTTTGCTAACTCCTCTATTTCCTGCATTTTTTGATTATATATTTCTTCAAAATCAATTTCTGGTTCCTTTATTTCTTCAGCTTCATGTTCTTGTTGTTCTACATGAACTTCTAAGGAGTCTTCAGAATTATTTTGTATTCTAATCTCTTTCATATCACCAACTTGTACATAAGAAGACTTAAAAATCCTAGACAATGATTTCGTCCCCTCCTCCACGAGATATAATAATCTCGCCTGCTTCTTCTAGTTTTCTGATCATATTGACAATTTTTTGCTGTGCCTCTTCTACATCTCTTAATCTTACTGGTCCCATAAAGTCCATATCTTCTTTGATCATTTCCGCCATTCGTTTTGACATATTATTAAAGATAATCTCTTGTACTTCTTCAGTAGATCCTTTTAATGCAACAGCTAAATCATTATTATCAACATCTCGTATAAATCTTTGAATAGATGTGCTATCTAATGTAACAATATCTTCAAATACAAACATTCTCTTTTTAATCTCTTCTGCTAACTCAACATCTTCTATTTCAAGGGTTTCCATGATAAATTTCTCTGTTCCTCTATCTACAGAATTCAACAGATCAACAATAGATTGTATCCCTCCAGCTGTTGTATAATCTTGTGTAACCATAGATGATAGTTTACTCTCAAGAACTGCTTCTACCTCCTTGATAATTTCAGGTGTTGTTCGATCCATAGTAGCAATACGTTTAGCTACCTCCGCTTGCTTATTTTGTGGCAAAGAAGATAATATTTGTCCTGCTTGTTGGGCTCCTAAATAGGAGAGAATCAGGGCAATCGTTTGAGGATGTTCATTTTGTATAAAGTTTAACAATTGGCTAGCATCCGCTTTCCTTGCGAAATCAAAAGGACGAACCTGTAAAGAAGCTGTAAGCTTATTAACAATATCATAAGCCTTTTGTGTTCCTAATGCTTTTTCTAATATTTCTTTTGCATAGTTAATACCACCTTCAGAAATATATTCTTGCGCCAAACAAACTTGATAGAATTCTTCTATAACTTGTTCTTTTTCTTCTGAAGGAATTTTCCTCATATTTGCAATTTCTAATGTTAATTCTTCAATTTCTTCTTCTTGAAGATGTTTAAATATCTTCGCTGACTTATCTGGTCCTAAAGAGATCAACAGCACAGCTGCCTTCTCTTTACCACTTAATCCTGTTTTTCGAGGCATACGCTACACTCCTAATCTTCATTTAGCCATGTCTTTAACAATTGTGCAACTGCTTCAGGATTTTTATCTACAAATTTATCTACCTGCTTCTTATATCCTGATTTTTCATTTGCTTCTATTTCTATTTCTTCAAGTTCATCTTGTATTGTTGAAACAGGCTCTTCTAGCACTGTATCTATTTCAGTTTTTCTTTTTCTAATCCTATAGATTGTATATACAAAAGCACCAATAAACAATGCTCCTAATATGCCTATAGACCACAATGGAATATTTCCAAGAATTCCTGGTTGGCTATTTTCTTCCATACTTGCAAATTGATCCGTTAAAGTTGTATCAAAGTCTTTTGCCATTACTTCAACAACTTTTGTATCAAGTCCTGCTGAAGCAGAAACAATACTTTTAATTTTTTTCTCTTCTTCATCTGTAAGTTCTCCATTTGGCAAGCCTTGCTTATTTATTAAAACTGCAATGGTTATATCTTTTACTTGACCTTGCGCCTTTACAATTTTTTTATTTATTTCATTTAGCTCATAGTTAATAGTTTTATTTTCTTTATCATATTTAGATCCATTTTCATTCTCTTCTATATATTGGGTAATGTCTTCAGAATTAGAATCTGTACCTGGAACACCACCACCACTTCCATTTGTTAACTGTTCATTTTGCTCATTCATACTTCGAATAAGTCCATTTGTTTCATCCTTTATTGGTGGTGAAAATTCCTTTACATCTGTTACCTCACTATCAAAGTCTAATTTTACATTCACCATTACTGCAACGTTTCCAGCTCCATATGAAGTAGCTAAAAATTCTTTTATTCTTTCTTGCATTTGGCTTTGTACTTGCTTTTGCAGTCCTAATTGAGTAGAAGCATCAAATGTATCTTCGTCTTTTTGCTTGTTCAACACCTGTCCTCTATTGTCTACAATAGATATATTTTCTGGATCTAAATCTTTTACTGCATTTGCCACAAGCATAGCAATACCATTTACCTGCTCCTTTGAAAGTTCTTCTCCTTGTTCTACTTCAACAAATACAGAAGCTTTTGATTTTTGCTTATCTATTAAAAAGTTCGTATCATCTGCTACAGTTAAATTAACTAATGCATTTTCTATTCCATCAATTTCTTCAATAGTTGCAGCTAAAGCGTTCATTTGAGCAATAATATATCTTTTTTTTCTCTCTTCATTTGTCATTGTTAAGCTACTACTATCTATCATCTTCTCATAAGAAAAGCTTTCTTTTGGTAATCCTGCTACTGCAAGTTTTGCTTGTGCTCTATTTTTATCTTCCTTTTGTACTAATATAGTCGTTCCTGATTCATTATCTTTCCATCGTATAGCCATTTCATCAAGCTTTGCTGTAATTTCCCCAACATCCTTTGGTGTTAAATCACTAAACAATATTTCATACTCTGGTTGAGACGTAAAATAAAATAATAATGCCATACTGATAATAACTAATAGTCCACTAACTCCAATTTTAATTTTTTGCTTTTTATCTAATTTGCTATAAAACTGATTCAATTGCTCTTTTACATGTTCTAGCCCATTGCCCATTGATCCACCTCATCCCCTTGTATCACTGCACTCATTATACTTGCAGTCTCATTATCTGTTTATAGGCATCTAGAACTTTATTTTTTACCTCTACGGTAAACTGCAAAGCAATTTTAGATTTTTCAGCGGCTATCATCACTTCATGTATGTTATTAATTCCTCCTGCTGCTGCAAGGGTATTAACCCTCTCAGACGCTAACTCATAGTCATTAACTTTTTTTAAAGAATCCTTTAAAAAAGCAGAAAAGTCTTGTTGATTTTTTTCCTTATTTATAGTAAATACATTTTTAGGTG
Source organism: Marinisporobacter sp. (assembly GCA_025210395.1). Lineage (GTDB taxonomy): Bacteria > Bacillota > Clostridia > Peptostreptococcales > Thermotaleaceae > Crassaminicella. The sequence continues at coordinate 70,630 of JAOARV010000048.1, read as the reverse complement.
TATTAGTAATATTATTAATCTTCATATATAAATCCTCCACCATTTTAATATCTATTTTCCAATTTCGAGAGCTTTCATTGCCATACTTTTTGTAGCATTCATAGCTGTCACATTAGCTTCATATGCCCTAGTAGATGAAATCATATTAATCATTTCTGTTACAATATCTACGTTTGGCATTTGTACATAGCCATCTTTATCTGCCTCAGGATGTCCAGGATCATACACTTTCTTAAAAGGAGTTTTATCTTCTTTGATTGCCATAACCTCAACTCCATTTCCAGTTGTTTGTCCATTTTTAGCATTTTCCAATACTTGTGAAAAATCCGAATTACTTTCCTTAAAAACAGGAACTTGACGTCTATAGGGAGTTCCACTACTTGTCCTAGTCGTATTGGCATTAGCTATATTTTTCGATATGATATCCATCCTTAATCGCTCTGCTGTTAATCCAGTAGCACTAACATTTATTGAACGAAACAAACTCATTTAAACTACCTCCCATCTTTAATCACCATTTTAAGTTTCTGAAGATTTGATGCCATAGATTCTTTTAGCATATAGTAGCGTATCGTGTTTTTTGACAAATTTGCCATTTCCACATCTACATTCACATTATTTCCATCTTTCCTATACTTGCTTGTAGTATCCTTTATAATCGTTGGATTTATTTGATTCATGTTAACCTCTCCCACTGGCAAGTGTTTTTCATGAGTCAACTTCTCTTTTATAGGTTGACCTACTAAATTTTGCGCTAAAATAGATTCAAATTTTACTACACTTCTCTTGAATTTTGGTGTATTTACATTAGCCATATTATTAGATATAACTTCATTTCTTAGCCAAGTAGCATCCATTGATTTTTCTAGTATATTTATATTTCTAAAAGACTTATTTAATATATTCATGCTTTTTCCCCCCCCATATTGGTTTTGTATACACCCTTGTAATATAGTAAGTATTATCTAATATCATAATTTTCTCTTTCTCTCATAATGCATATTCGACATAAATCTTTTTTTCCCTTTTTTTTTCTTTTTTTTCCCTTTTTTTTTACTGTATTTCTAGCATTATAATACTCTTTTTCATTTTTTTCCTATTTTTCCTGTTGCTATTATAATATATTTCAACAATTATGTATTGCTTTTTTTCATAAATAGGAAATTTGAACTACTTCTTTTGGTTTACATAATATTTCGTTGTTACTTCTATTATATTTTATTTTTGCTCTATACCCAACAGGAAATATCTTCACACAAAACCAGCATAAAAAAACAACCCGTAAGGTTGCTTTTTTATAATGATTATCTTTTTAATTTTTCCAATTCATCAATTAGTTTGCCATTAAGTATCTTAATATGTGTACCTTTCATTCCTAAAGATCTTGATTCTATAACTCCAGCACTTTCAAATTTTCTTAAAGCATTTACAATAACAGATCTTGTTATTCCCACTCTATCTGCAATCTTACTAGCTACTAATAACCCTTCTGTGCCTTCAAGTTCATCAAAGATATGTTCTACAGCTTCTAATTCTGAATAAGAAAGGGTACCTATAGCCATTTGCACTACTGCTTTCTTTCTTGCTTCCTGTTCTATTTGTTCACTTTTAGCTCTAAGTATTTCCATACCTACAATCGTAGCACTATATTCAGCTAACACCAAATCTTCATCAGTAAATTCTTTATCATGTCTTGATAATATTAGTGTACCTAATCGCTGACCGCTTCCATTAATCGGTACAATTGTTACTAATTTCTTAACACTTTCAACATCGTATTTGAAAATCTCAAGAAGGGCATCTCCTGTTACATTATATTTTGTATCAGTAAATTTCAGTAATTGTTCATTATACTCTTCTGGAAATCTTTGCTTTCCTGTATCTGCATCAACAATAATAGGATTTTCTGACTCATCAATTAAATGTAATCCTAAAACTTTCCCTCTCTTGTTTGCAACATATACATTTGCATCTAATACATGACTTAATGTTTTGCATAACTCTGTAAATGAAACAGGTACATTTCCTGACTGTTGCAATATTTTATTTAGCTTTCTCGTTTTTTCTAGTAATGTAGTACTCATTTGTAATCCTCCTCGTAAACTTTTTCTTAATAGTATGATTTTTTTGATATTTATTTTGAACACATTCCTAATAGTTTATCATTTCATTCTCTTTAAATCTGCAATTTTAAAAATCAATCTTCTAGAGCATTCATCTTAACAAACCATTTGCAATGGTATCACATTTTTCTAACTTATTCAACAAAAAATTCAAAAATCATAAAATAAATTTTGATTAATCAGCCTTTTCTTCAACTCTTTTATATTTACACTCTTTATTGGAGCACTGGATGACTGTATCATTTTTTCTATTCTTTTTGCTTAAAAGTTCTCCACACACTGGACACTTTTCATCAATGGGTCTATTCCATGTTACAAAATTACAATTTGGAAAATTTCCACATCCATAAAACAGTCTCCCTTTTTTGGATCTTCTTTCTACTATATCTCCTCCACAACGAGGACATGCTACACCTATTTTCTTTACAAAAGGTCTTGTATGCTCACATTCTGGGTAAGCAGAACAAGCTAAGAATTTTCCATATCTTCCATATTTAATAACCATATTTTTACCACATACTTCACAAATTTCATCTGTTTCCTCATCCACTAACTCAATTTTTTTGATTTCCTCTTCAGCATGCTTTAAGGTTTCACTAAAAGGTTTATAAAAATCATCAATTACTTTAATCCACTGTAGCTGTTCTTCTTCAATTTTATCTAGCTTTTCCTCTAATTCCGCTGTAAAATGTGTATCCAATATATCTTTAAAATACTCTTCTAATAAATCATTTACAATCCCACCTAACTCAGTAGGTTTTAATGATTTATTTTCTCTCTCCACATATCCTCTACTAATAATTGTTGATATAATAGGCGCATATGTACTAGGCCTACCTATATTTTTTTCTTCTAATTCTTTTACTAACGAGCTTTCAGTAAATCTTGGTGGAGGCTGCGTAAAATGCTGCTTCGGCTCTATACTCTGGAGTTCTAAAATTTGTCCTTTCTCAACTTCTGGTATTTCCTTATCTGAAATCGTAGCATAAGTATAGACTTTTAAAAACCCATCAAATACAAGTTTTGAACCAGATGTTTTAAATAAATAGTTATTATTAGTGATCTCTACTGAATAGGTATCATAAAGTGCATTTTTCATTTGGCTAGCTAAGAAACGCTCCCAAATAAGCTTGTATAATTTATGTTGATCCCTTTTTAAAGAAGATTTGACTTTATCAGGCATTCTTTCTATAGCTGTAGGTCTTATAGCTTCATGGGCATCCTGCGCTTCTTTCTTTGTCTTATATTTTTTTTCTTCCTCTCCTATATACTCTCTTGAAAAATTTTCTTCTATATATTTTCGAGTATTTTCCTTTGCTTCATTAGAAATTCTCGTCGAATCCGTTCTTATGTAAGTTATTAAACCAACAGTTCCTTCTCCTTCGATGTCAATTCCCTCATATAATTGTTGAGCAATCATCATCGTCTTTTTTGTAGTAAATCCTAATCGATTGGCAGCCTCTTGCTGTAAACTACTCGTTGTAAAAGGCGGATAAGGATTTCTTTTTTTCTCTTTTCTTTTTACCCCTGATACAACAAATGATCCAGTCTTTAAGTTTTGTAAAACCTCTTCTACCATTTTCTCGTTTTTCAGGTCTATCTTTTGATCAGAAGTCCCATAAAATTTTCCTTCAAAACTTTCTTTGCTATCTTCTATAGCCAAATTAGTAATAATGCTCCAATATTCTTCAGGTATAAAATTTTGAATTTCTTTTTCTCTATCGCATATAATTTTTGCAGCAACAGATTGAACTCTACCAGCACTTAATCCTTTTCTGATTTTTCTCCAAAGAAGAGGACTAATACTATATCCTACTAATCGATCTAGCATACGTCTTGCTTGCTGTGCATCTACTAAACTTTTGTTGATTTTTCTAGGATTTTTGACAGCATTTTTAATAGCTGTTTTTGTAATTTCATGAAATTCAATTCTACATTTATCCTCTTCATCAACAGATAATATATGAGCTAAATGCCATGAAATGGCTTCTCCTTCTCTATCAGGGTCAGTAGCTAAGAATATCTTTTTTGCTTTTTTTACTTCTTTTTTTAATTCTTTAATAACAGGTCCCTTTCCTCTAATGGTTATATAATGAGGCTCATAATTATTTTCAATGTCTATTCCCATCTTACTTTTTGGTAAATCTCTTACGTGACCAACGGAGGCAACAACTTTATAATTCTTGCCTAAAAACTTTCCAATGGTTTTGGATTTGGCAGGAGATTCCACTATCACTAAAAATTTTGCCACAATTTCACCCCCATTTTTTAAAGCAATAGTAATTATATCAGAAAGCTTTTCAAATTTCAAAATATTAATCTAAAAGCTACTTAATGATTAATAGATTTCCTGGTAATTGCTCCACTAATCCCTTAATCTGCAAAATAGTGATAATGCTACTAAGTTGATTAATTTTCCAACTTAATTCTTTAGTAAGTAGATCTATTTGAATGGGCTGCTTTTCTAAAATCATATGATACACTTCTGCTTCTACATCACTAATTGGTATATTTTTTTTCTCTTTTTGCTCCGCATCAATATGAAGTTCTTCTAAAACATCTTCAATATTTGTTACTAATTTTGCACCTTCTTTTATAAGCTTATTAGTTCCTCTACTCAGCGAACTATTAATATTACCAGGCACAGCAAAAACTTCTCTTCCTTGTTCTAGCGCAAATTCTGCAGTAATTAAAGAACCACTCTGTATACTTGCTTCCACAACAATTACTCCCTTAGATATTCCACTTATGATTCTATTTCTAGCGGGAAAATTCCCTGGAAAAGGCTTTGTTTCTACACTATATTCAGATAGTACAGCTCCATTTTTTTCTATTTGTAGCATCAATTGATAATTTGATTTCGGATAACAAGTATCTAGTCCGCAACCTAAAACTGCAATCGTTCTTCCTCCGTTCTCTAATGCACCTTTATGAGCCATAGTATCTACACCATAAGCCATACCACTAACTACAGTAATACCTCTATTTACTAACTCCCTAGCTAACTTATAAGCTACATGTTTTCCATAAGTTGAAGCCTTTCTTGCTCCCACAATTGCTACTGCATTGATATCTTTCTTTAATAGATCTCCTTTTCTATATAATAAATACGGAGGATCATATATATTTTTCAAATTTTCTGGATATTCTTCATCTTCCCTGCCCATTACCTCTATATTATTCTTTTTTATTTTATTAGTCAATTGATTCATATAAAAGAAATCCCTATTTTTTACTATGTTATGGGCTACACGATCATTTATTCCTCTAAGTTGAGTAATTTTTTCTACAGGTACTTTAAATATATTTTCAGCACTTCCAAAAATTTTTAGTAAATTTTCTAACGTTTTATTGCCTATTCCGTGTATATTATGCAACCAAATCATATATTCCTTTTCATTCATTTTATTTATCCTCTATACATCCCAAAATTTTTTATCTAGATTTCTATATTGAATAGCCTCTGCAATATGTATTGCAGAAATTTCACAACTTTCTTCTAAATCAGCAATTGTTCTGCTTAGTTTTATAATTCTATTATATGCCCTTGCACTTAATTTCAATTTATGAAAAGCTTCTTCCATTAATAATTTTTCTGGAGCGCCTAGTTTACAATATTTTTTTATCAATTGACCATTTAACTGAGAGTTAAATAAAATATGATGCTTTTTATATCTATGTAGTTGAATTTCCCTTGCTTTTTCAACATCCTTCCTAATTTCAGCAGAAGATTTTGTTTGTTTCTCTGTTGCTAATTCTTCATATTTTATCGGAAAAATTTCTATATGCATATCTATTCGATCTAATAAAGGTCCAGAAATTTTAGATAGATACTTCTTTATTTGCCATGGCGTACAAGTGCATTCGTGCGATGAATCTCCATAATGCCCACAGGGGCAAGGATTCATACTAGCCACTAAAATAAATTTCGAGGGATAAGTAAGCGTTGTGTTAACCCTTGAAATAGTAACAGCCTCATCCTCAATAGGTTGTCTTAACATTTCTAAAATATTTTTCTGAAATTCAGGTAATTCATCTAAAAATAATACGCCGTAATGGGCAAGAGATACTTCTCCTGGTTTAGGGACTCTCCCACCACCTACTAAAGCAGTACTTGAAATAGTATGATGGGGTGACCTAAAAGGTCTTGCTTTCACAAGAGATTCATTGTCAGATAATTCCCCTGCAACACTATATATCTTTGTAACTTCCAACATTTCTTCATAAGTCATAGACGGAAGTATTGTTGGAAATCTGCGAGCAAGCATTGTTTTTCCTGATCCTGGAGGACCAATCATTATTATGTTATGCCCCCCTGCTGCTGCAATTTGAAATGCTCTTTTCACCATTTCTTGTCCTACTACATCTTGAAAATCTTCTTCATAGCACCCTGTACTTTTATTGCTAATTCTATCTGCTATATAAGGTTGTACAGCTAATTCCCCTCGGAAATATTTTACAATATCTCTTAGGTTTTCAAATGGGTACACTTCTATATCTTTAATCATTGCAGCTTCATCTGCGTTGCTCTTAGGAAGTATAATTTTTTTAATTCCTTGATTTCTTAATGCGATGACAAGGGGTAATGCTCCTGTAACTCTATTAATATTCCCATTTAATGATAATTCTCCTATGAAAGCAAATGTTTCAAGGTCTCTACTTTCTATTTGCTTTGAAGCTTGCAAAATACCTAATGACATAGGTAAATCAAAATGAGTTCCCTCTTTTTTCATATTTGCAGGAGCTAAGTTAATAGTGATTCTTTTCATGGGAAAATCAAATCCAGAATTCTTTATTGCAGCCCGTACTCTTTCCTTTGATTCTTTAACAGCAACATCAGGAAGACCTACTATAGCTAAAGCAGGCAATCCATTTGATAGATCCACCTCAACGGCTGTAAGATTTCCATCTAATCCCTTTAATACACAACTATATACTCTAGATAACAAAACAACACCTTCTTCATGTGAACTTTTGAAACATTTATATTTTTCTAATCATTCCATTTGATCAATTTCTAATTCGTACAATATTTATGAGATTATATTCTCTATATGATTTATACTAGGAGATTTAGACGCAAAAACCATTATCTCTATGGCATCAAATCTGAAATTATAGTCTTCATCTTTTATCCTCTGCATATAATACTGCCCTACTTTTAAAAGATGCATTTTCTTTTTTTTATTAATCGCTTCAGCAGGTCTACCAAAGGATAAACTTCTTCTTGTTTTGACCTCCACAAATATATATGTTTGATTTTTATATGCAATAATATCTACTTCTCCAAATCTACATCTATAATTTACTTGAACAATTTCATAGTGGGATTTTCTTAAATATTCTGCTGCAATTTGTTCCCCTAATGTACCTAAATTTTTTATACTATTCATTTCTATTTCTCCTTTTATTAAAAAAAATATTTTGTATTTTTTCCATTTCATTTTGTATTTTTCCTTTTTTTGTATTTTTTATGCAACCATACTAAAAAGTATACTCACGATCTATTAAATACTTCTTTATATGATTATTTCTAAAACTATAATCATCTATTAAAATATTCTTAATACGAAATTATGGCGAATTATATTCTCTCTATTTGTATATAATTTATTATAAATAAACAATCCTTGGAGGAGATATTTTGTTGAAAAATAATAAACACATTTGGGTATGGTTGATGGTTGTTTTATTCTTATTTTTAATAAATAAACTATCATAAAATAAAACAAGACTTTGCTAAAGAACAAAGTCTTGTTTTCGTATCAAAAATTAATATAAAAAATAATCTTCATCATCTTTATAATTAAAAAAACTGTGAAAATTCCTCCATAAATTTTTATCCATTTTCTATGATCTCCATGCTCCTCTTCAGTATAGCTAACAACTAATAAAATCATAAACAGAGGCATGAAAAATTTAAAAATTCCTATAGGAATATATGCATATTTTATATGATTATATCCCATTATATACATTGATAAATACCATATTGGATATGAAATCAAACATATAATTGCAATTGCAATATGCATTAACTTCTTATAAATAACACACCTAATGATATATCCAATTATAAAAACAATTGGAATTATAATCCAAATTTTAGGTGCCCATTGAACAATTTCTCGCATTTTTATCATCCTAATGCTCCTTTCATAGTATCCCTTACTAGATAATATGAAAGATTTGTTCTCTTCATGCATATTTTTTCATAATTATGTTCTAAACATCCATATTCAATTTCTTAAACACATCTCATTCTATAAATTGATCATCTACTAGCATATACTCAAACAATTTATCCGCCCATTGAACTGCTTTAAAATATTGATTAGGAAGTTTTTCTGCATCTATTTTAATTTTTTTTGCATATTTAGATAGTTCTTCCCAGGACGCCTTCTCATAATTTATTATGATCTTATAAATATCACTTAATGGACTTTCTTTCCCCATTAAAGGGTTTTTAATATCAGTTGATATGGGTAGTTTGCTCAATATCTTTTCCATAGGTTCTTCTAATAAGATATCAATAACAGATATAAGCCCCATTAACATTGCTTCATTATTCCTTTTTTTATGAATAGAATTTTCAGCTAATAATTGTCCCAGTTTAGATCTTATGAGAGAAATCTTAAGAATTTCATTTTTTTCCATATCCTTAATATCCTGAATCATAACAAGGGTTACCCAGACTTGAATTTCTTTTAATCCCATGAGGGTTAGAGCATGTTTAATAGATTGTATTTCATAGGATAAAGTAAATTTAGAATTAACAAGCTTCAATAACCTATAAGTTAAATTTATATCATATTCTATTATTTTAGCAATATTATCATAAGATGGATCCTCTTTATTTAATTCTTCCATAATCCTTAAATATTGAATTTTATTTTCTTTTAATCTTTTCCCTTTAATAATCACTGGTTTATCAAAAAAATATCCTTGAAAATAATCATACCCAATTTTTTTAGCATACTGGAATATTTCATCATTTTCAATTTTTTCTGCAAGAAATTTTCTAGCATGATTATTCCATTTTTCTATAATGCGATAAACTTCTTCCTTTGTATTTTGTAAAAAATCAACTTTTATTATGTCACATAATTCTACAATATTATCATAGGGATAATCATATGTGAAATCATCTAATGCAATAGTATAACCCAGTTCTTTTAATTTTTTTAGCGTATTGATAAATTTTTTATCAGGTATGACATCTTCTAAAATTTCAATCACAATTGTATCTTTATCAAAAATCATTGGAATATCACGTTCTATAAGACTTTTGTTGAAATTTATAAAAGCTTTATGCTTGCCTATTAATTTTTCTATTCCTATAGAAAAATAACTATTTGCTATAAGTATAGATGTAGCTTTACTAGCGCCAATGTTATTATTAAAAAAATTTTTATTACTATCTCTATATAAAAGTTCATAAGCTATAACTTCTTTATTTCTATTAAAAATTGGCTGTCTCGCTACAAAAACTTCCATTGAATCCCTCCACTTCATTAGTACTGCTCTCTCCTTATATTATCTTATGTATATCCAGAAAAACCATTTTTAAACAAGTTCTTATTTCAAAAATATACCCTATCCTGATTGGTCTATTGGGAAAATGCTTTATATTTAATCAAAATTTTCAAACTATATAATGATCACTCATTCCCTGGGAAATATTTAATCATATAATATAGGATTTCATTCCTATTCACTATTTTCATTCAAAAACAGCTTATTTATTTTGATTTTTTTCTTATATTTACCATAGATTCTAACTTTTATCATTTCCTAGCGAATAAAAAAGTAACATTCTATACACCTTTATCTTATTATATAGTAAGTAAACCATATTTAGCAAATACAAATAAAGATTGGTGATGCAAATGTCAATTACTATTTATCATGATTTTCAACTTTTTCAAGCTGCTACAGAAATATTAATCAACATAGATTTTGAAAGTTTTTTCCCTCTAGAAAAAGAGATTTATTATCATTATGTAAAGCCTTATCTTCTTCCTAATCCTTTTATATTAAATGGAATAAAGTTTTTCTCTCCATGTTGTTTATTTACAACATATGATATGAATAAGGATCATAGCTTGTTGCATATAGAAAAAAATGGATTCATCGATCTTCCTTCTATCACAAATGGTGTACTATTAAAATTTGAAAGTCTCCTAAATTCTTTAATCCAAGTAACTTCCTTTAGTGGAGAAACCATAATAACTTCAATAAATACAGATGATAAGCATTCACTTTTAGGGTTTATATCTAAAAGTGGCATAAAACGCATCAAATTTATAGAATCTTCTGTTTTTATTTCTTCTATGCTTTTTACTGCTTGTTCATAAATAAATTCTATCACCTTTACAATTAATCCTTTAGTATTTTCCAGTATGGTAAAGGATCATTTAACCTATTGAGTATATATCTGAGAATTCAATATTTATATTCTCTATATAAGTATGTTTATTATATCTATCTTCTTTCCTTATTTCTTTATTTTTCATGAGTATCCCCTTCGCAGGCATCTTTATAATAAATTCAGTTCCTTTACCATATTCACTTTCAACAAAAATTTCTCCCTTGTGCATTTCAACTAACGCCTTAACAAGAGATAATCCAATACCACTTCCTTCTTTTTTTCTAGATAAAGATTTATCTATCTGCATAAATCTTTTAAATATAGTATCTATTTTATCTTTTGGGATACCTTTTCCTGTATCTTTAACACAAATAATAACATGTTCCTTTTGATCATATATTTTCACATAAATATTTCCACCTGTTTTGGTAAATTTTATAGCATTTGATAAAAGATTTAATATGATTCGTTCAATTTTATCTACATCACAAGCTATAATTTTTTCTTCTACATCTGTATCAAATATTAAATGTAAATCATTTCGTTCGATGTACTCAGAAATAGATAATGTGATATTTTCAACAATTTGTACAATATTATGATTTTGTAATTGAATTTCAAAATAACCTGAATCAATTTTTGTAATATCTATTAAATTATTTACTAATCTTAAAAGTCGATAGCAATTTTGCTTCATAATTTTCATATACTTATGCTCTTTCATCTCTAAGGAATCTTGCATACACAATTCAAATATCTGTATCGTACTAAAAATTAGATTTAATGGCGTTCTAAATTCATGAGAAATATTTGCAAAAAATTCTGTCTGCAATTTATTATATTGAATAATCTCATTTGCTTTAAGAAGTTCTTCATTCACTCTCTGTAATTTCTTATTATTTTTTCTTAATTTGTCATGTAATTTTTTTAATTGTAAATGAGTCCTTACTCTAGCAATCAATTCTACTTCATGGAAGGGTTTGTTAATATAATCCACAGCCCCTACTTCAAATCCTTTTGCAACATCCTCAATTTTTGACTGTCCTGTAAGAAAAATTATTGGTATATCTTTTGTTTCTTCATTTTCTTTTAATATTTCACAAACTTTATATCCATCCATCTTGGGCATTATTACATCTAATAAAATAAGTTCTGGTTTTTCTTCTTTAGCACATTTAAAAACATCCTCTCCTTTAGATGCTAAAATGGGTTCATATTCATTATTCTTTATTATTTCTTCAATAATTTTTAAATTTAATCGACTATCATCTACAATTAATATTTTTGCTTTTTTTAATGTATTCATCCTATTTTCCTCCAAATATCCCTTCCTAATAACACTTCTTATATTCATTTTAAATAAACACGACTGAAAAATTTGCAAAATCTTGTCAAACATTATAATTTTTTATGTATTTCTTCTGTATTAGAAAAGAGAGACTACATTTACGTCTCTCCTTTTGTATCTAATCGAATAATAAAAGCTAAGATTTCAGCTACTACCTGATATAATTCTGGTGGTATTTCTTCCCCAATAGCTAAGTTATTTAATTGTTTTACAAGTTTTTCATCTTTATAAGTAGGGATATCCATTTCTGAAGCAATTTCTTTTATTTTTTGTGCAATGTATCCTTCTCCTTTAGCAACAACCCGAGGTGCAGATGTTTTTTCTTGATCATATTTGATAGCAGCAGCTATTTCCTTTTTTTCCATAGTATCACACCTTCAAATCAATAAACCTTATTTTTTCATCAATCTCTTTTTTAGTAAGTTCTTGCCCTATCATATTATTCTCACTATTCCCCACTACATATTTCATACTAATTCCTTTAAAATCTAAAAGCTTTAAAGCTTCTTTTAAGTCATTTTCAAAGGCTAGTAGCATTTTCTTCGTCTCATCTGTTGTTACTTTAAAATTACAAGTAATATTTTTGTCTTTAATCCCAATTAAAACCTGTACTTTATCCATTGTTTTCGTATCTAATGCTACAAGTATTTTCACATCTTTAGGATTAATCTTCTTTCTATTCTTATCATCCTTTGATATATATAACTCTAAATTTTTTCTCTCATCATTAAAGAATATAGGCATCTGAAAATATGTTTGAAATTGATTAATTTTACTCACAAAATCTAAACTATTTTTTAAATTAGCTATATTCTTTAAAGCATCTCCCTGTTCCTTTGAACTTATATTTTCAATTGATTGCTTTACTAATTCTAATTTCACATGAATTTCTTTTATCATTTCCCCAGGTTCAAATTTTTTTTCTAAAATCATATCCTTCAATTTTGAAAATATTTGTTCAAGACTCTTTCCTAAATGAGCTGTTTCTTTGTTTTCGTAAAGAACTTCTATTAATTGATCTATTTCCTTTGTAATCGTAAAATCTTTCAATAAAATATTGTTTATATTTGTCATATTCAACATATTCATCTTTAAATTATTCTTTAATAAAAAAATAATTTTTTCAAAGTTCATATCTTGAATATTTATATTTGAATGAACAGTTTTATGATCAAACAGCTTTTGATGCTCCTTTTCCATTATATTCTTTTGTGTTTCTAATCCATTAGAGCTTTTAATTCCTAATTCTTTTACCTTTTGAAATTCATTATATTCATTTTCTTTTGTATGCACTTCCAATTTTAATAAAGTTTTTAGCACTTCTCGTATATCTTTAGTTATCATATTTTGAGTTACGCTATTCGGTTTATTATTTAATAACGTTTCTATTTTCTCAAAACTTCCTTTTGATTGAATAATATTATCTAAAATTTCCTTATTAACTGGAATTTCATTAACTATTAATTTTTTTACTAATTCTATTTCTTCTTTCCCTGACTTTACATTCAATGATTCTAATAAATTTACTATTTTATTTTCTGCTGTATCTATTGCTCCTTTTTCTTTTACTTCCTCTGTTATTGGTTGAATCATTATTTGATTTTCATCAATAGCTTTTATTCGAAACTTCAAAATATCATTTTTTTGAGCCTCTATCGGAATGGTGCTTTTTGCTTCTACTAATTTTCCATTCTCCATCTCAATAAGTAGTACATCATTTAAAATTTGTTGAATTTTCCCTTTAATCATTTGCCCTATCTTCAGGCCTTGATTGTCATTTCCTAAAAAGCCAATATTATAATTTCCATGATTTATTTTCATTTTTCCTATCACCTATTATATTTTTTAGAAAAGATTTTCTGTGAATTGGAGATAGTCCATATTTTTTGATATTCTCATAATGTTCCTTTGTTCCATATCCCTTATGATGGATCAATCCGTATTGAGGATATATTCTGTGAAATCGATCCATTATTTTATCTCTTGTTACCTTAGCTACAATAGAAGCAGCCGCAATAGATATACTTAGACTATCTCCCTTATTGATTCCTGTCTGCTTTATATTTATATCGGCTAAATTTACTGCATCTATTAATAAATACTGTGGAGGTATAGAAATTTTTTCAACAGCTCGTTTCATAGCCATCTTCGTTGCATTTAGTATATTAACCTCATCAATCATTTCATTATCTATTATTCCAATACCTATTCCTAATGCTTTCTCTGCAATAATTTTAAATAAAGCTTCTCTTTTCTTTAAAGATATTTTTTTAGAATCATTAATTCCTTCTATAAATAAATTGGGAGGCAAAATGACTGCTGCTGCTACCACAGGCCCTGCAAGAGGTCCACGTCCTGCCTCATCAATTCCTGCAATCATTTTATATCCTGCACTGATTAATCTATTCTCATAAGTCCATAACTTTTTAACTCTTTCTTTTTCCTCTAAAAATTTTTCATATTTTTTTTCGAATCTTTTTCCTAATTTTTTAACCGATTCTCTTTCATCTTTTTCTAATAATGGTACATACTTCATATATTCCTCTACACTTACTTGATTCATATGATGATCAATTTCTTTCACCTTTAAATTTTTTAGATTCATATTTTTCTTTCCTTTCCATTTCTTTTTTGCAAAAAATAAAAGCACTACTCTTCAATAGTGCTTAAATCCTCAGGTGCTTCTAGTGTAATTTTACCTATCTTAGCGCTTCTAAATTCATCCATTACAATATTTGCTACTCTCGTATAATCAATTCTTCCACCAGACATAATACATCCCCTATTTTTTGCAATATTTTCCATATTCATTAGACCATCTTCTTCAATCTCTTTCAATTTATATCTTTCTATCATATAGTTAGGGTATTTCTCACCAAGATATTCTATAAGTCTTAATGCAATAGTCTCTATATCAAGAATTTCATCTTTTATAGAACCTGTAAAAGCTAATTTAAGTCCTACATTTTGATCTTCAAATTTAGGCCATAAAATACCTGGCGTATCTAATAACTCAATATTTCCTTTTAATCTTACCCATTGTTTTCCTCTTGTTACCCCTGGTTTATCTCCTGTTTTTGCGCTCTTTTTCCCAGTAAGTCTATTGATAATGGAAGATTTCCCTACATTTGGTATTCCTACAATCATGGCTCGGACAGGTCTTTTTCTCATTCCCTTTTCTATTCTTTTTTCCATTTTTTCTTTAACCGTTTCTTCAAGCTCTGCCATAAGTTTATCTAAACCTGAACCATTCATTGAGTTTACAGGAATTGCATGAATTCCTTCCCTTTTAAAATACCTAACCCATTCATTTGTAATCTTTGGATTTGCTAAGTCACTCTTATTTAAAACAATTACTCTAGGTTTTCCTATAATGATCTCATCAATTTGAGGATTTCTACTACTAATAGGCACCCTTGCATCTAATAATTCCACAACTACATCTACTAATTTTAGATTTTGTTGGATTAACTCTTTGGTTTTTTTCATATGCCCTGGATACCAATTGATTTTTTGCATATCTTTCACCACACTTTTTGTGTATTTTTCACTATATTAACAAAGGGACTGTATCCAGTCCCTTTTATTAAAACTTCTTCTCTTTAATTTTTGCAGCTTTTCCTCTTAATGCACGAATGTAGTTAAGTTTTGCTCTTCTAACTTTTCCTCTTCTAACTACTTCGATTTTTTCGATCTTTGGTGAATGTAATGGTAAAGTTCTTTCTACCCCAACTCCGTAAGAAATTCTTCTTACTGTGAAAGTTTCTCTAGCTCCACCGTTTTGTCTCTTAAGTACAAAACCTTCAAACACCTGAACTCTCTCTCTATTTCCCTCTTTAATCTTTAAGTGTACTTTAACAGTATCTCCAACATTAAATTGTGGAATATCAGATTTGATTTGCGTTTGTTCAATCGCTTTTATAATATCCATGGTTGCCCCTCCTTCCTTCCTAGACGTTCATGTCATAACTTATAACAGAGGACCGTCCGTATTACCAGATATGATTATAGCACATTTAGTTCTATACTACAATAGCATTATGATAATTCTTTTATATTTTTTAATAAATCATTTGTTTTTGACTAATAACTCCATAATTTTCTCAATTTTCCCCATGGATTTTACATTTATATCATTAGCATGTATATATTCTGATCCTTGGATAAATATTTTCATATGAGTAATTTCTTCTAATTCTTTAATAAAGCGATTGTGATCTGTTTTTAAAAATACTTCTACAGAAGAGGCTACTTCAATAAATACAGCTTCTGCATTGGTATGTACAGCAATTCTTTTTACTTCCTTTTCTATATTTTGAATCACAGTATATTCAGATAATATTTTTCCCGTGCCTTCACAATAGGGGCACTTCTTTTGCATAATTGACCCAATTCTTCCTCGTACTTTCTTTCTAGTCATTTCTAAAAGTCCTAGTTGTGTGATTCCTAAAACATTTGTTTTTGTCTTATCTCGCTCAAGGGCTTTTTCTAATACATCTAATACTTCCCTTTCTGCATCATCATTATTCATATCTATAAAATCCACAACAATAATACCACCAATGTCTCGTAGTCTTAGTTGTTTAGCAATTTCTTCTGCAGCTTCTTTATTCGTTTTTAAAACTGTATCTTCAAGATCAATGCTTCCTACATATTTTCCTGTATTTACATCAATTACCGTTAACGCTTCTGTTTGATCTATAATAAGATATCCACCACTTTTTAACCAAACTTTCCTTTCGATAGCATTACTGATCTTTTTTCCGATCTGATAGTTATCGAATATATCCATATCTGTTTTAAAATACGCTACTCTCTCCTTTAAATGAGGAGCAATCAGTTCAACTAAATCAAGGATACTTTTATACTTTTCGTAATCATTGATGATTAATTTATCAATACTACTTGTAAACATATCTCTTATCGTTCTATGAATCAAGTCTAAATCTCTATAAACAGTCCTTGGGGCAAATCCCAGATTTTTCTCTCTATCAATTTTTTGCCATAGCTTTAATAGAAATTTTAAATCTTCCTTTATTTCTTTTTCTTCTTTCCCTTGTCCTGCTGTTCTAACAATGACGCCCATGTTCTTAGGCTTCAAACCTTCAAGTAGTCCTCTTAATCTCTCTCTTTCCTCTTCATTATTAATTCTTCTTGAAATCCCTATATAGTCTACATCGGGCATTAGAACTAAATATCTTCCAGGAAGAGTTATATGGGTAGTTACTCTTGCTCCCTTTGTTCCTATAGGTTCTTTTATTACTTGTACAATAATCTCTTGTCCACTTTTAACTACATCTCTGATAGATACATCTGTATTCCCAGACATTTCAACAGGTAGTGCATCCTTTACAAATAAAAATGCATTTTTTTCAAATCCTATATCCACAAAAGCGGCTTGCATGCCTGGTAAAACATTTGTAATTCGACCTTTATAAATATTTCCAACTGTTCTTTTGCTATTTTCTCTTTCAATATATAGTTCCACCAATTCCCCGTCTTCAAGCAGTGCAACACGAGTTTGGTTCAAACTGGAATTGACGATGAGTTCATTCATTCCAACAATCCCCCTAATTTCTAAAAAATCTATATTTCCATTTCCAAAGGTACAACCATTTTTTCATCTTTCATTCCATATAAATCTAATCTATGGATTCTAATGGTCTCTGCTAATATAGGCATGTTTTCTATATCCTTCAACATCTCCATAACAACTTCGGGCTTTAGGTTTCCTTTACTACCTGTAGCAAGGGTCATTTTAAAAATACAGTCTGTATTTTCTTTATGAATAAGCTCTATATTTTCAATAAAGGATCTAATATTGATCTCCTTCTTACGCTCTTGCTTCCTTTTCTTAATGGTTTTACACACTACAATTTCATTTTTTTCCATAAAATCACAAATCATTTCTTTCAATTTTTCTTGTCCTTCATCATTTTTTAAAGAACATCTTACCATGTACGTTGAATATTCAACAATAGCCATAAGTGCTTTGCTTTTCATATCAATATATTCACATTGAAGAATTTCTATTCCCTCAGGTAACTCTTTATTCATTTTCTCTTTTAATTTTTTTAAATCTATTTTCTCTTCAATTTCTACATCTACATACTCTCCATCACTTGAAACCCCTAATGCTAGTGCAGTGGCAAAAGAAATTTTAGGATGAGGGTTAAACCCTTGTGAAAAGCTAAGAACCACCTCTGCCCTTCTTAATGCTCTTTCCATTACTCTCGCTAAATCTAAATGGGAAATAAAAATCATAAAATCTTTCTTACTAAATCTCATTCGTACTTTATACATTACATACATCACCACCTATAAAACTATGATTCATGCCACAACCTGTACAGCTTATTCTACAATCATGGGTTAACTGTGCTTCTTTTGCTTTTTCATTTTCATTCATCAAGAACTTTTTCGTCACACCTATATCAATAAAATCCCACGGAAGTATTTCTTCATAGTTTCTTTCCCTATTCGCATAAAATTCTGGATCTATATTACATTCTTCAAAGGTCTCCATCCATTTTTCATACGCAAAGAAATCTCCCCATCCATCAAATTTACAGCCCTTTTCCCATCCTCTTATTAATGCTTTTCCTAATCTTCTATCTCCTCTTGCAAATACTGCTTCTAAAAAGCTTGTTTTTGTATCATGATAGTTATATTTTATATTTTTATGCCTTAACCTTTCTTTTAAGTAGGTTTGCTTTTCTCGAAGGTCTTCAATTGTATCTTGTGGATACCACTCAAAAGGCGTAAAAGGCTTTGGTACAAAATTAGATGTACTAACAGTAACGTTTAATCCTCTTCCTCTTTTTTCTTTTGGTGTACGATAATATGCATCCACAACCTTTTTAGCAAGATCTACAATGCCATCTAAATCTTCATAAGTTTCTGTAGGTAGTCCTATCATAAAATAAAGCTTTACATTATTCCATCCAAGAGCAAATGCATTCTCCATGGCATCCATCAGATCTTTTTCTGTAATTCCTTTATTAATAACATCCCTAAGTCTTTGTGTTCCAGCCTCTGGAGCAAACGTAAGTCCTGTTTTTCTAACCTTTTGAATTTCTTCAATTACCTCTAATGGAAATTTATCTAATCTTAAAGATGGTAAAGATAAACCAATCTTTTTGTTCCCATATGTATCGATTAAATGTCTTGTTAATGGTTTTATTCCTGAATAGTCACTTGTACTGAGGGAAGCTAAAGACAATTCTTCATAACCAGTAGTTTTAATAAGTTCATGAGCTAATTCTTTCACTTTATCTAAAGATCTTTCCCTCACAGGTCTGTAAATAATTCCTGCTTGGCAAAATCTACATCCCCGTGTACATCCTCTAAATATTTCTACCATAGCCCGCTCATGCACTACATTAATGAAGGGAACAATCACTTTATCAGGATAGTAAATATCATCTAAATCCTTAATAATTCGCTTAGAAATGATTTTAGGATACTTTTCCTTTTGAGGAATAAATGCTTTTATCGTTTTATCCTCATTATATGTTATGTCATAAATGGAAGGAATATATACCCCTTCTATATCAGAAATATTTTCTAAAAATTCACCCTTATGTTTTCCATTATTCTTCCATTCTCTATATTGATCTATTATTTCTAATAAAACTTCTTCTCCTTCACCTAAGACAAATATATCTACAATATCTGCTAGAGGTTCTGGATTATATGCACAGGGTCCACCTGCAATAATAAATGGAAACTTTTCTTTCCGGTCTTCTCTTCTAAAAGGAATTTTCCCTAGATCTAATATATTTAATATATTTGTATAACTTAATTCATATTGTAGTGTAAATCCAATAAAATCTAATTCTTCTATAGGTGTATGGGTCTCTATTGTAAAAAGAGAAAAATCTCTTTGTCTTAATTGTTCCTCCATATCCACCCATGGTGAGAAAATTCTTTCACAATATATATCCTCTTTGCTATTAAGAAGATTATATAAAATATGCATTCCTAAATGAGACATGCCTACTTCATAAATATCAGGAAAGGCAAATCCAAATCTTACTTCCACTTGGTCTAGTGATTTATTTACTGAATTAATTTCTCTGCCTATATATCTTGCAGGTTTTTCAACTTGAAATAATAAGTCTTCTAAGACTTCCTTGTTCATCCTCTGTCCTCCTAATTGACTTTTCAATCTCTTTTGTATTATTTGTATACTACTTCACTTACATACCCTATTTTCCTCTAAAGTTTTGCATTACTATTCTACCATTTTACTCTTTCCTTAACAACTTTTCTAAAGAAGCATTTAATCCATATTGAACCATCCCCTTAAAAATATCATTTTCAGTTAATACACCAATAACATTACACCTTGTATCCATAACGGTAACAATATGATATTTCCTCGGAACAAACTGATTCATCACATCCTTTATAGATGCACTTTTTACTGCTGTTAAATATTTTGTACTTAATACATTATTACATAATAAATGCTGTTTTTTCTGTGCAATTTCTTTCATAAAAATATAAGTTGCAATTCTTTGCTCTTTATGGGCTGCTATATACAAAAAAATAGCTAGAAAAAGAAGATAGCTATTTAACCTATTCAACTTAACCATATAACAGCCCCATATAAATAATAAAACACTGATCATTTTAGATAATATAACTACAATTTTGGTTGCCTTCTTAAATCCAATAAAATAAGCAAGATAGGCTCTTACAACCCTTCCTCCATCCAAAGGAATAATAGGCAACAAATTAAATATTCCAATAATTAAATTAGACTGCATAAAAAAAGAAAATCCATCAACAGTTATATAGAATCTATATAATAAATTATACCCTATCAGCACCATAAAAAAATTGAAAATAGGTCCAGAAGATGCAATAAGGATTTCATGTTTAGGATTCATAGCAAGAGTCTCTTCTACTGCCGCAACACCACCAAAGGGAAATATTTCTATCTTTTTTATAGTATAACCTAACAATTTTGCAGTAAATACATGAGCCCCTTCATGGAGTAGTACTACTAAAAATGAAATAATTAAATTTTCAACATATCCAAATATAAAAAATATAAAAAAAACAATGCATAAAAGTACATTTACCTTTATGTCTACTCCATATACCTTTATTAGCCTCATTCATATACCATCCTTTACATTATAATATCTTTCTTCCAAAAGAAATATATTTTGTTGGATCAACTACTCTTCCATTCATCCAAAGTTCAAAATGTAAATATGCATATGATTTTTCGGAAGGTTTATGAATATTAGCAATGGATTCTCCTCTCTTTACTTTTTGCCCCTTCTTTACTTTAATCTCTGAGCAGTTTGCATATACTGAAAATATATCTTGATTATGTCTTACTTTTATAGTTTTTCCTAATTTTCCTTGACCTATTTCTATAATTTCTCCATCTGCAATTGCATTTATATTTTCATCTTCTTCAACACTTAGGTCTACCCCCCTTTGAAATGTCTTTTTGTTTGAAAGGGGATTTATTTGTTCTCCATAATTTGATATGATTTCTCCATAAGTGGGTGCAATAAATTCTATTTCTGAACCTTCTTTCTCAGCAATAGAATTAAATACATTTACTGCCCTTTCTGGCATTTCAGGTATTTTTTTTACATAGGCTACTACCTCTTTCATAGATTTTTTTACATGGATCTCCCTTGTAAGAGATATTTTAATTATTTCTGTTGCTCTATTTGCAATTGGCAAATGAATATTTTTAATTCCTATCCCTAACATACCAATGATCATACATATGATACATTGCTTTAAAAATTTTTTATAGAAAGGAGTTTCTCTATTCTTATCATCTCTCCTTCCTTGATAATACTCTTTCCTTTGTTTATTATATTTTATATCTCTATATGGTTTATTCATAATTACCCTCCCTATGTAGATTATAATATAATATATTTAAAGGGAGGTTTAATTATTACACTCATAGTCTAATGTTTATTATCTTCGTCCTAATTTTCAATTTGAAAACGGTGGTTTTCAATCTTAAATTTATTTTTCATGCCTGACGATAAATATACTTTATCATCTTTTGTAATAATAATGCATTCTACATTTTTTATTCTTTCAATTACCTCTAAGCCCTTTTCAACCCCTAATATATAGACAGAAGTGGATAATGCATCTGCATCCATAGAATGATCTGTTATAATGGTAGAACTTACAATTCCATTTTGAGCTGGATAACCTGTTTTAGGATCAATAATATGATGATACCTTTTACCATTCTTTACAAAAAATCTTTCATAATTTCCTGAAGTAACAATAGCTTTATCAGAAAATTCAACAATGCCCATAGGCGTACCAGTAGGTTCAAAGGGATCTTGTATTCCTATTTTCCAAAGCTGTCCGTCTACCCTTGTTCCTAGGGTATAAATATTACCTCCTAAGTTGATAAGTGCATGTTCAATCCCCTTACTTTTAAGTATATTATATACTTCATCTGCCGCATATCCTTTAGCAATACCACCTAAGTCAATCTGCATTCCTTCTTGATCTAGTTTGAATTCATTTTTATCTTTTTTCTTCAACGATTTATAATCTATAAACTTTAATGCATTATTAATTTCTGATTTTGGGGGAACTTTTTCCTCTTGTGTGCCAATCCCCCACAACTTCACAAGTTTTCCAATTGTAGGATCAAAAGCACCACTTGAAATTTCTGTATATTTTATTGCCTTATCTAAAACTTTTGTTGTATCTTTACTTACTTCTACAAAAGTTCCAGTATTATTATTTATTTTATTTATATCACTAGCCTTTATATTTACACTCATTTTCTTCTCTATTTCAGAAATTCTTTCAATACATTCCTTAATCACTTGTTTTCCTTCTTCTTCATCTTCTATCCAAACACTAATATTTAAATGTGTCCCTAACATATAAGCTGAATCTGTCACAACTTCTTTCTTTTTACTACAACCAGCCAATAAACTTACTACTAATAATAAAATAATAAAAAAATGTAAATTTAAAAATTTTTTCATATAGTTTCACCTTCTTACAAATAATTAAAATCCCAAAAATATTATTAACCCCCTAATACAAAATGTATCGGGAGCTATTTTATTTAAAATACTATTCATCATATTTTTTAATAATTTCACGCCAATGGAATTCTCCTCTTTCCATAGCCCGAAGAAGAATTTCAGCAGTAGCTATATTTGTTGCTACAGGTATTTTATAAACATCACATAATCTAAGTAATGCTAAAATATCTGGCTCATGAGGTTGCGCTGTTAATGGATCTCTTAAAAAGATTACTAAATCAATTTTATTCTGAGCAATCTTTGCACCTATTTGTTGATCTCCTCCTAAAGGTCCTGATTGAAACCTTGTTACCTTTAGTCCTGTAGCATCAGCTATTTTCTTACCTGTTGTACCAGTAGCCACCAAATCATACTTTGCAAGAGTATCTTTATAAGCTATAGTAAAATTAACCATGCTCTCTTTTTTCTCATCATGTGCTATTAGTGCAATTTTCATTCGCATCTTCTCCTCACCCATTTAGAAATTAATTTTTTGCCTTCTCATACTTATATTTAAAATAATTCCAATTGCTATCATGTTCGTTAAAAGAGAACTCCCACCATAGCTTAAAAATGGAAGGGTCACTCCTGTTACAGGCATTACTCCCATGGTCATGCCAATATTTTCAAATATTTGAAAAGCAAACATAGACGTAATACCTACCACAATTAAAGACCCATACACATCTTTTGCATTCTTTGCAATTTTTATCATTCTATATAAAAAAACAAAATATAAAGCAAGTATAATTACTCCACCTATAAATCCAAATTCTTCTCCTAATACTGCAAAAATAAAATCCGATTCTTGTACAGGTAGAAAGTTATAGTTGTTTTGTGTTCCTTGATATAATCCTTTTCCTAATAATTTTCCTGATCCAATGGCTATTTTAGAATTCATCACCTGATAATTTCCAGGAAGTTCTAGATTATCAGGATTTAAGTATGCATCAATTCTTACCCTTTGATGTGGAGCCATCAACTTATAAGCAAGAGGCAATGAAATAATTCCCGCTAATAGACTCTTTCCAATCATTTTATAATTTAATCCTGACACAAAGATCATGCCAAATACAATTACACAAAATACCAATGCATTCCCTAAATCAGGTTCTTTTAAAATCAATAATATAGGCACTCCTGCATATATTCCTACAGGAATCAAATCTTTTATTGTATCTAATTTATTTTGTCTATCCTCTAAAAATTTCGCAAAAGAAAGAATAAAAGCTATTTTCACAATCTCTGAGGGTTGCATATCAACAGGTCCTAAGTTAATCCAGCTACTTGCTCCAAATTGAGTTTTCCCAATTCCTGGCACATGTACAGCCACTAATAATAGAATAGAACCTACATAAATGCTTTTTTGAAAGTTCCCAAAGGTATTATAATCAATAAAAAGAATAAATACAATAACAATCATTCCTAAGAAAAAAGCTATTGTCTGCATTTCTACTTGTCTAGTTAGTCCTTTCTGGGTAACGTGGGTTGCACTGCTAATCATCATTAAACTACTGATAAATAGTAATAATACAATAACAATTAGAATAATATCTATATGTTTAAATAATTTTTTATCTATCATGAATGCACCTCTTTTAATATACCTAACTAAGATTATACCACATAAACCAAATTTAGCTCAACAATAAAAAAATATATTCCTACTATACACTTATTTTGTAGAAAAAAAAGCCTTCAACAGAAGACTTTTTTACTTTGTTTTCATTTTTTTTATAGGGATATTGGCTATTAAAGCAGGAACCATTGCATTATCTTCATTACTTTTTGTCTTTGAAATCTTAATATCTAATCCATCTTCATCTATTTCCATATAATCTGCAATGACATTTAATATATCTCCCTTTACCATTTCTAGAAAATGTGGAGAACAATTTATTCGATCGTGAACAAGTACTAGTTTTAATCTTTCCTTTGCCACATTTTTACTAGAGGAGCTTTCTTTTCCAAAGAGTTTAAATACATCCATAATCTTCTCTCCTCCTTAAATTTAATTCATTCCAAATAATTTTTTAATCTTTGCCATAAAGGTTTCTTGTCCTTGTAATTCAAGAAACGGAACTTCTTCTCCTAATATTCTCTTTGTTATGTTTCTATAAGCTTTCCCAGCCATAGATATATTCTCTACTACAGCAGGTTCACCTTTGTTTGTAGAAATAACAATATACTCATCATCAGGAACCACCCCTAAAAGGTCTATTGCTAATATATCTATCATATCTTCTATATTCATCATATCGCCCTTTTTGACCATATCTATCCTTACCCTATTAATCACTAACATAGGATTTCTTAATTCAGCAGCTTCTAAAAGACCAATAATTCTATCTGCATCTCTTACAGCAGATATTTCAGGTGTAGCAATAACAATTGCTCGGTCTGCTCCTGCAATTGCATTTTTAAACCCCTGTTCAATTCCTGCTGGACAATCTACTAAAACATAATCAAAAGTTTCTTTTAATTCATTACAAAGCTTTTGCATTTGTTCAGGATTTACTGCATTTTTATCTTTTGTTTGTGCAGCTGGTAATAAAAACAACCCATCATATCTCTTATCCTTGATAAGAGCTTGTCTTAATCTGCAAACACCTTCTACCACATCAACAACATCGTAAACAATCCTATTTTCAAGTCCCATTACTACATCTAAATTTCTAAGACCAATATCTGCATCTACAACTACAACCTTTTTTCCTTCAAGAGCTAATCCTGTACCTATATTTGCAGTTGTAGTAGTTTTTCCAACGCCACCTTTACCTGATGTTACTACAATTACTTCACTCATTTTCTTCCCTCCATTATCACTATTTCAAAAAAATTTTTATTTACTTATTTGGCAAATAGGGTTCAATCACAACAACACCTTTTTTGATTCTAGCAAGCTCAGGTCCTATAGGTTTTATTGGTTCATGATCCGGGGATCTTGCAATAATATCAGCAATCCTTAACTGAGTTGGTTGCAAGCTAAAAGCTGCAACAAATGCTCTTTGATTCCCACTACTTCCGGCATGTGCTAATCCTCTTAAAGCTCCCATTACTAAAATATTTCCCTCTGCAAGGACTTCTGCTCCTGGATTAACATCTCCAATAATCACCACATTTCCTTTAAAATTAATCCTCTGACCTGAACGTATTGTTGCTCGAATAAATTTCGTATTGCCCTCCTCTATTCCTTCAAATACTCTCTTAGATACTTTTATTTTATTCTTTTTTATTTCTTCATCCTTTTCAGCCATAATCATCCCAAATCTTGAATAAATAATTTCCTTAATCTCATTTCTCTCTTTATCAGTTAAGATTTTCCCTTGAATACTGATAACTTTAGCCCCTATAAAAAAACGTTTAGCTCCTTCAATCTTCATAATCAACTGTTCTTTCAATTTTTCGTAATCAGAATTCTTGTTAAAATAAATAGATATTCCTTCTTTATTACCTTTGAATGCAACACAGTTTTCTTTGTACATCCAGCTACTACCTCCAATTAGTACAAATAAATCTAGTATATATACTAATTTATTCTTCAAAATAACCTCAAATCCTTTTTTTTTTATAAAAAAGTACACTTACAATTTGATCTAGTTTGTAAGTGTATTTTTTAAATCAATTTTTTCATATTCTTTATTTAATCCTAAATATTCTGCAATAATTTCTCTAGCAACAGGCGCTCCATATCCTCCTGTACCACTTTGAAATATTAAAGTCACCACAGCAATTTGAGGATTATCTCTTGGTGCGTAGGAAACAAACCAACCAAAAGCATCATAGTCATCTTTGTATTGATCTAAAATAGCATCTGTCACTCTACCACCACTTAATTCCTTAATAGCTCTTCTCATGGCTAAGCCTTCATTTTTATACTTTGTTTTGTAGATCTTTGCTTTTTTATCTACATCAGACCAACTAATATAAGGCGCTATCCACTTTAAGTAGGTTTTCAAGTAAGCAACTTCATCTTTTGGTTGAATCTTTCCTGATTTTTGTGCAGACCCAGTTTTCCCTGCAACTTCTACAGGAAAATTTCTAAAATAACCTCTTGCACTACCACGACTACCGCTAACGACCTGTTCCATCCCTTTTTTAATATGCTCCAAATTTTGATCATCTTTTAGCATAATTTTCTCTCTTTTTTGCTCATCTTCTTTTTCATTTTCTACTTTTTTTACAATGCTAACTTTATTTTTATATCCACCATTAGCAATAGAAGAAATATATCTGCCTATTTGTAAAGGTGTATATTGATGTTGCCCTTGTCCAATAGAAAGATTAAACGTATCTCCTATTGTCCATTTTGCCTGCTTATAATAACTAAATTTCACTAAATCTACAAGGGCTGTCACTTGCTCTTCTTTCACATTTAATTTGCTTACTCTTTTAATCAATGCTCCTCTAGACGGATTTTCTTCTGTCCATCCTACAATTTGTTCAATTTCTTCATTTAATCTTTCTTCATTTGCTAAAATTTCTTTTTTAAAATATCCTTTTGCTTTAGATTTTAATTTTCTTCTCAATAAACTTTTTGTAACCATCATTTTCTTTTCAGGATTCGGAACACCATAAGCAACTTCACTAATTTCAATACCAGTACGTTCATCTAATCCAAACATTTTTGCATATTCTAACATCTCATCCACGTTCATCGATGTGTTTAATGGTTGATTTTTATAATAATCAAAGTTTGTTGCTACATCATAATAATAATAATTCACAGACTCCTCTAATGATTTGTACAAATCAACCCATCCATGAGATCTTCTATATTCATTCCACATCCAACTTCCAAAAGTTCTTCCTCCTAATTTAATATATCCACCATCATATAACTTTTTAGTAGGATCTAATCCATTTTCTATGGCTGCAAGACCTGTTATCATTTTAAAAGTAGATCCTGGTTGTACAGAAGTTCTTGTAGCTATATTATAAAGTGGTACAGGAGATAGTGGATCTCTTGGATTATCATCCTGAACAGCTTTCCAATCTTTACTAGAAATTCCTGTGGCAAAAAGATTCGGGTCAAAGTTAGGATAATTAGCTAAAGCTAAAACATCTCCTGTATTTACATCTAATGCCACTACAGCTCCAGACGTAGCATGTCTCATTGCATCTTTATAGCGATAATCACCCCACTTACTTTTAAATGTTCCACCTACTTGAATTGCCTCTAAAGCTTGCTTCAACCTAGTTTCTGCCACTTTTTGTAATTTTGCATCAATAGATAAATATATGGTTTTTCCTTTTTCCGGCTTTTCTTCTCTTAATACATGAATCAGTCTTCCATAAACATCAACTTCTACATACTTTGCTCCATCTTTTCCCTTTAATTTTTCTTCATATACTCTTTCTATTCCATCTTTTCCGACAAGATCATTCGGAAGATATCCTAGCTCTTTTGTAAATTTATTCTTTTCGCTATCTGATATTTTACCTAAATATCCAAGAATATGAGATGCTAATTGTTTATTCGGATAAGATCGAATAGGTTCTACTTCAATATTGACTCCTGGTAATTCAATACTTCTTTCTTCTATCTCAGCAACTGTTTTAGGGGATACATTTAGTGCTATTTTTACAGGCTGATACTGCCTGTACCCTTGTTCTCTGAATTCATTTCTTATTACTAAAATCTTCCTAGCATCTTCATGTGAATAATTATTAGGTATTTTAAATTTTTCTCTCAAAGATATAAAAGCTTCTTCAGCTGTTAAATTTTCATCCAAATTATATCGTTGCAGAAAATTTTCTTTTTTCATCTCCGGTATAAATTTCATCGTTTTTACAGAAATAGGTGGATATACCCCATGTACATTTTGCATTTCTTTTTGTGCGTCAAATTTTTTTGACTGTGGATCAATTCCTAATTGTTCCCTTAATAGATTGAATACATCTTCTGCATTTTTTACATCTTTTATCCCTTGTTCCTCTAGCCATTTTTCAATTTCTTTATCGAAAGTATAATAAGATTTATTATTCTCAAACTTTATAGGAAAATTATCATGATAATTTTCTCCATTATTGATTAAGGTATTTAATAGCTTTACGGATACTTCATTGATTTTTTCATCCATTAATTCATTTTTCATAATTTGAACCGTAAAACTTGGTTTATTTACAGCAAGCAATCTACCATATCGATCTTTTATTTCTCCTCTTGGCGCGGAAATAGGGATCTTTTTCATTCTAATGTCTTCTGCCATTTCCTTATACTTCTCACCTTCAACAACAGTTAATCCAAATAACCTAAATAAAAGAATCAGAAAAAAAACTGTAAAAAATACTATCATCTGATTATGTCTGTCTTTTAGTTTTTCTATCATTTCTCATCACCTTGTTTTTACTTTCATATAGGGATGTTTCGTAATTTTATATAAAATTCTATAAATAAATATAGATAAAATAGCATTATATATAACTTCTAATAATATTATTTTTCTAAACAGAAAAACTATGTTTACTCCATTATTAGCCGTATACATAATAACATAGTACATTAAATGATATACTACAGTAGAAATTGTTGTGAAAAATATAGGTGCTAAATGATTATCTTTATAGATTTTCTTTTCTAGAATTCCAATATTATAACCTATTAACATATAAATGAGGGGATTAACGCCTATCATATATCCTAATAATATATCTTGTATCATTCCTGTAAAAAATCCAACTATAGCTCCATTTTTCTTTCCCCATAAAATGGAAAATCCCACAACAATAATTAAGCTCGTATTAGGGAGAATCCCTAATATTCTAAAATTTTGTAAAAAAGTAGATTGTATTAAAAAATTTATTATGATAATTAACGAAACAATTAATGCTCTCATACCTGTAACTCCTTTAATTTAATTGATCAGGTATTATAATAAATACTTTATCTAATTTTTTGAAATTCACTGTAGGTTCTACTACAATATTTTTTAAAAGTTCATGTTCCTTTTTTATAACTTCTTTAATTTCACCAACGAGTATTCCTTTTTCATACATACTCAGTCCTGATGTAATCAATTTATCTCCAGCTAAAACATCTGCCTCCGGATCAATTAAATACCCCTTAAGTTCCCCTGTTTCGCTTTCTCTACCAACCCCCACACTTCCTCTAACCACTCCAATATATTGGTTGTTCCTTAGAACTTGAAAGCTTACAGAGCTTTTATTATCTATAATCGTTACGACTTTAGACCAGTCATCTCCTAGTTCAAAAACTTTCCCAATTAAACCTTCTCCATTCATGACTGTACTATCTTTTTTTATTCCTTGATTCTTTCCTGCATCGATAGTAAATATATTAAACCAGTTTCCAATATCTTTTCCTGTAATGCTTGCTGTTACATAATTATTCTTCTGATTCTCTTTTACATAATTAAGTACACCATATAAATTTCTTAGTTCCCTTAGTTCATCTCTTGTAAGAGATAATTGTATTACTTTCTGGTTAAGTTTTTCTAACTCTTTTTTTAATTCTTCATTTTCCTTTGCAATGGTTCTAAAGGTAAATAACGAACTTACTAAATCCCTAGCTCCTTGTCCCCCTTTATAAAATATTTCTTGTACAGGGGTTACTATTTTACCAATTATATTTTCAGGCATGGTTACCTTTGCTCTACCACCTATAGTAATCCCCATTACAATAACGAGAATGATAGTAACAAATGTTACTATCATCTTTGTTCCCCTTTTCACTAGTTTTTTCATAACTTCTCACCACTTTATCTAAGTCTCTTCGAAGAAATAAGTACTCGTTTTAATGTCTCAATCTCTTCAATTGTTTTCCCTGTGCCTAATGCAACACAATCAAGTGGTTCCTCAGCAATATGAACAGGCATACCCGTCTCTTTTCGTACCAGTTTATTAAATCCATCTAAAAGAGCCCCACCACCAGTAAGCATAATTCCTTGTTCCATAATATCTGCAGCAAGTTCTGGTGGAGTTTTTTCTAAAGTATACTTGATAGCTTCAATAATTGTATTAATAGGCTCATGTAATGCTTCTAATATCTCTGTTGATGTAATGGTTAAAGTTTTCGGCAACCCTGAAACCAAGTCTCTTCCTCTTATTGCCATTTTTTCTTCTTTTACTTTGGCAAAAGCTGAGCCAATTGTTACCTTTATTTCTTCAGCTGTTCTTTCTCCAATCATTAAACTATATTCTTTTTTAATATATTGAACAATCGATTCATCTAATTCGTCTCCACCGACTCTAACAGATCTACTTGTTACAATTCCTCCTAAAGAAATTACTGCAATTTCTGTTGTCCCTCCACCAATATCTACAACCATACTTCCTGTAGGCTCTTCTACTGGAAGTCCAGCTCCTATAGCTGCAGCCATAGGCTCTTCAATAAGATAAGCCTCCTTTGCTCCAGCTTGAAGAGCTGCTTCCTCAACAGATCTTCTTTCAACTTCTGTAACACCAGATGGTACTCCTACTACTACTCGAGGAGCAAATAATAAAGATTTTTTAGGATAAGCTCTTTTAATAAAATATTTTAACATACTTTGCGTTATATCAAAATCAGCTATTACACCATCTTTTAAAGGTCTAATAGCAATAATATTTCCAGGAGTTCTTCCTATCATTTGTTTAGCTTCTTGTCCTACTGCTAAAACTTCCTTTGTATCTTCTTGTATCGCCACTACAGAAGGTTCTCTTACTACAATCCCTCTTCCTCTAATATATACAAGTGTATTAGCTGTTCCTAAATCTATTCCCATATCCTTTGAAAAGTAATTAAATAATCCCATTCAATCTGCTCCTTCCTAACCTTCTTTATATAATAGATATCTCTTTTAAGCTTATAAACTGCCCATCACCAATAATAATATGATCTAAAACTTCAATACCAATAATTTTTCCTGCTTCAATTAGTCTTTTTGTGATTTTTATATCTTCATTGCTTGGATTTGGATTACCACTAGGATGA
This sequence comes from Marinisporobacter sp., assembly GCA_025210395.1. Lineage (GTDB taxonomy): Bacteria > Bacillota > Clostridia > Peptostreptococcales > Thermotaleaceae > Crassaminicella. The sequence goes on along the minus strand of JAOARV010000048.1, from coordinate 38,805 downwards.
TTATGCATAAGAATAATAGAAGAAGCGCTTTTTCTTATAGCACCCACAAATACTTCTCTTGGATGAACCAATGAACTATTTAAGCTGCCAATAGAAATATCTTCATTAGCAATAATTTGGTTTTTTGTATTTAATAATATGCTCTTGAAATATTCTTTTTTATAATATCGCATCTCTTCCATAAAAATATTGGCTACATCCCTAGGAGACTTAATGTTTAATCTAGCCTTTGACGTACTCATAGAAAGTCTTTTTCCTAATTCCACAGCAGCTATAATCTGACAAGCCTTTGTTTTACCTATTCCTTTTAAATGACTTAATTCATCCGTCGTACAATCTCCTAAATACCTTAACCCATCTTCTCTTGCAGATAAAACTCTTTGTGCTAAATCAATAGCTGAAGCTTCTTTCGTACCCGTTCTAATTAAAATAGCCAACAGCTCTGCATTAGATAAGCTACTTACGCCAAAATTTATTAGTTTTTCCCTTGGTCTTTCACTTTTAGCCATTTCTTTAATAGAAAGATGATCCTCTTTATTCACTATTTTATCACACCTTGTCCTAAATAAGTTCGAAGTCAAAATGCTTACTAAATATACTTTGCAATCTTGATATAGGTAATCCAACTACATTAAAGTAATCTCCATAAATCCATTCTATAAGAGCCGCACCTTTTCCTTGAATCCCATAAGAGCCGGCTTTATCCCATACTTCTCCTGTATCAATATACCTTTTAATGATCTCCTCTGTCAATGGTTTCATTTTTACCTTTGTTTTTTCAAAACTTACAAATTTATTATAGGTTCCAGTTTCTATTACTGCAACTCCTGTAATTACATAATGAATATCATCTTGAAGGAGCTTTAACATATTAAAAGCTTCTTCAAAATTCTGAGGCTTACCCAATATTTTATTTTTCACAACAATTGTATCAGCCCCAATAACAATTTCACCTTTTTCACATTCCTTTGAAACTGCTATTGCTTTTTCAAAGGCTAAACTCATGGCAATTTGCTCTGGCTTTTCTTCTGGATTTATTTTTTCTTCTATATTTCCTTTCCTCACTTCAAAAGTTATTCCAAATTGCTCAAGAATTTCCTTTCTTCTTGGGGAACTGGATGCTAATATGATTTTCTTCATTTTTTCACCTACAATCCACAAAACTATATGTCTATCCAATTTTACAATATTCTCCTCAAATGATTAGATGTATATATAGCCACTAAACCAACAAAGTAACCAGTAAAAAGGCTAATCATCATCATTATAGGTAAATATGTAAAAATAAGATAATTTTCAATCATCAAACTTGCAACAGTAAGTTGAGCAATATTATGTGCTAATGCTCCGAAAACACTTACTCCAATTAGGCTAAAGTATTTCGGAAAATACTTGTATACAATCCACATAGCTATAGTACTTAATACTGAACCTGCTATACTATAAAAAAAACCTGTAACAGCCCCTGTTCCAAGAGCAGCTACAAAACACCTTAACATGCTAACTACCAAAGCTTCTCGGACACCAAATACTACCAAAGTCACTAAATTCACAATATTCGCCAGTCCTAATTTTGCTCCAGGTACAGTACTAATTGGTAAAGATATAGAAGACTCTAATATGTGTAGTGCAATCCCTATCGCTGTAATCAATGCCAAATAGATTACTTTTTTTATTTTCATAATATAGTCCTTTCTTTAATAGCTGATTATATCTAGATCTGATTCTTTAGATATTATTTTAATAGATACTCTATTCGGCAAGCAAATACTTGTTTGATTGGCTTTTGTAATTTTGTCCATCTTTACACATAGTTGATCCTTACAATCAGATTCTAAAAATCTAGCACCCCTACCATCCATTTCAATTACACTATGCCCATATCTTGTATTCATTTCAATAGTTTTTTTGGTATTTGAACCATCTAAGGACATCTTTTTATACTCTTTTCCATCCACTTCAATGATTAAATATAAATGTTCATCATTAGTACTTATTCCTTTTACCCAAAACATCCCTATGATCGCAAAAAAAATAACCGTTATTATAAGCATTTTATCCCATTTTGTCATGATTTCCATCTCACATATTTATTTTTATTTTACCAAAAACTGCATATGTTTATACTTAATTTATTCCTATAATATAATTCTCATATGCTCATATAACTTAAGTTTAACATTTTGATATGTCCATTACAAGTATGAAATTTATTTGTTATTATGGTAAATAAAAGAACATGCCTTTTGGCATGCTCTTTTATTTACTTCATAACAATTGTCTTCTTAGGACATTTTGCTGCACAAGCTCCACATCCTATACATTTATCCTCTAACACCTTGTGTACCTGCTTCAATTCGCCTTCAATAGCATCCACAGGACATTGTTTTGCACAAATAGTACATCCTATACAATTTTCTTCAATAATTTCTGCTTTTTTTCGATTCTCAAAATTTGCATAAATTGCACCTGTAGGACATTTTTCTGCACATAACATACAGTTTTTACATTTTTCATAATCGATTTTAGCAAGATTATTTTCAAAAGTTATAGCTTCAAAAGGACAAGCTTTCACACATAACTGACATCCTATACATCCAACACTACATTGGTCCTTAACAGCTTTTCCTCTGTCCTTGTTATTACATTCTATAATAACATCTTGCTCAAATGGTACAAGACCAATTACACTCTTTGGACAAGCTTCTATACACTTTCCACATGCTGTACATTTCTCAGGAATGATTCTTGCAATCTTTCCATCTGTAATCTCAATAGCTCCAAATGGACAAACATCCACGCAAGTACCAAGACCTAAACAGCCATAAGCACACCCCTTACTTCCTCCTGAAACCATAGCTGCTGCTTTACAATCTTGAATCCCATAGTAATCGTATTTTTCCTTACAATTTTTATTATCTCCACTACATAAAACCTTTGCTACCTTTCTCACTCCTGCTCCTGCTTCTACACCCATAACTTCAGCAATTTTGCTGGCGCACTCAGCACCACCAACAGGACATCCATTTACAGGTGCTTTTCCTTCAACAATTGCATTTGCAAGTCCTCCACAACCTGGAAATCCACACCCTCCACAATTTGCTCCTGGAAGTGCTTCATTAATTGCAGTTACTCTAGGATCTACTTCCACTGCAAATTTTTGAGAAGCATATGCAAGTCCAGCTCCAAATAATAGTCCCATTCCTCCTAAACTAGCAACAGGGCCTAAAATTGTTGATAAATCCATATCCTTTCCCTCCTTTTACACAAGTCCAGCAAATCCTAAAAATGCGATAGCCATTAAACTTGCTGTAATCAACGCTACTGGAAATCCTTTAAACACGCTAGGTACATCTGCGATCACAAGACGTTCTCTAATACCAGCAAATAAAATAATCGCTAATGAAAAACCAACTGCTGCTCCAATAGCATTTACGATTGTTTCAATTAAATTATATCCAGACTGAATATTTAAAATTGTTAAACCAAGTACTGCACAGTTTGTTGTAATAAGTGGTAAATAAACTCCTAATGCTTGATAAAGGGTTGGACTTACCTTTTGAATAACCATTTCTACAAACTGTACTAATGCAGCAATTACTAATATAAAAGCAATTGTCTGCAAGTATCCTAACCCAAAAGGCTCTAAAATCGCATGTTGTATAAAATATGTGATAATAGATGCAATGGTCATAACAAATGTAACAGCCATTCCCATACCAGAAGCTGTTTCAACTTGCTTTGATACTCCTAAAAACGGACAAATTCCTAAGAATTTTGATAATACAAAGTTATTTACTAATATCCCACTAACAAGAATAACAAATAATCCTTTTACATCCACATTCTTTCCCTCCTTTAATTTTGAGTAGCTTTTCTAGATTGAAAATAATTTAAAAGGGCTAACAATAGTCCTAAAGCAAGAAAAGCACCTGGAGGAAGAATCATAATTAAAGCAGGCTCAAAAGATGCTCCAAATAAAACTTTTCCAAATATAGCACCCGCTCCTAATATTTCTCTAACACTTCCAAGAATAGTAAGTGCTAAAGTAAATCCTAATCCCATACCAATTCCATCTACAGCTGATGCTGCTACAGAATTTTTAGATGCAAATGCTTCTGCTCTTCCTAATATAACACAGTTAACAACGATCAGTGGAATAAATAATCCTAGTTGACTATCTAGTGCAGGAAGATATGCCTTTAATAACATCTGTATAACCGTAACAAAACTTGCAATAACAACGATAAATGCTGGTATACGAATCTTACTAGGTATCACCTTTTTTAGTAATGAAATTACTATATTCGATCCTATTAAAACAGCAGTTGTCGCAAGTCCCATTCCAACACCATTTTCTGCTGATGTAGTAACAGCAAGAGTTGGACACATTCCTAGCATTTGTATGAAAATCGGGTTTTCTAATAAGATCCCGTTCATAAATGTTTTTCCTAACTTCATTTCGTCACCCCCAAAACTACTTTAATTTCTCATTAAATAATTTAAGTGCACTATTTACTCCTGTCGTCACTGCTTTTGAAGTAATAGTAGCTCCTGAAATAGCCATAATTTCATTATCTTTTAGCGTACCTGATTTAATAACCATTAAATCATTTTGTGTACTTTTTCCATTATATTGATCTTTAAATTCTCCAGATGCTTTTGCACCAAGACCAGGTGTTTCTGAATGATTTCCGATATTTACTCCAGTAACCACTTCATCCATTCCGAGTCCTATCATAATCTCAACAGGTCCACCATATCCATTTGGATTAGTCTTAATTGTATATCCTACAACCTCTCCATCCTTTAAACCTTTATATGCTTCAACAATATTTTCATATCCTTCATATTCTGAGCTTTCTACTTTTTCAAACTCAGTAGCATCTGGAAGAACTGTTTGACGTGCCTTTGTATTGGCTTGGATCATTTGCTCCTCAATAGGTCCCTTTGTTACATCGTTTGTATATCCAAGTAAAGTAGCAGCTACAGCTGAAATAATGAAAAGAATTATTCCTAATTTTCCTATTTCTTTCATTTACTTCACCTCCCCAAATACTCTTGGGCTTGTATACTTATCAATAAGTGGCGCTGCCACGTTCATTACAAGTATTGAATAAGATACTCCCTCTGGATACCCACCAAATTTTCTAATAACAGCAGTTAAAATACCACATCCAAGGGCAAAAATGATTTGTCCTTTTGGTGTTACAGGTGATGAAGCATAGTCTGTTGCCATATAAATAGCACCAATCATCAATCCACCTGCAAAAACATTTGTAAGCATATAAGTCATATCAAATCCACCAAAAATCAGCATAAGTACAGCTACTGTTCCTATATAAATCACTGGAACTCTTGGCGTAATCACACCTCTATACACAAGATAAACTCCACCAATAATTAAAAGTAATGCTGATGTTTCTCCAATACATCCTCCAACATTTCCTATAATTAACTCAGCTAATGAAGGAAGTGCATCACCTGTACCTTCTTTTAATATTCCTAACGTTGTAGCTGTACTTACAGCATCTGTTCCTGGTTTTACCCAAGCTGTCATTTGAACTGGCCATGAAGCAAGTAGCATTGCACGTGCAGCTAAAGCTGGATTCATAAAGTTATGACCAAGTCCACCAAATACTTGTTTTACTATAGCAATAGCAAAAATAGATCCAATCACAGGAATCCACCAAGGTGCACTAGCTGGAATATTAAAAGCTAATAATAATCCTGTAACTACAGCACTCCAGTCATTGATTGTAACTGGTTTTTTACTAATTTTTTGAATAGCTGCTTCTGTTAGTACTGCAGCAATTACAGCAGCTAAAATTACTTTCACAGCTCCCATTCTAAAGAAATATACACCTGCGAGTGTAGCAGGAAGCAATGCAATAACAACATCTCGCATTATTTTATTTACAGATTCATCTGCCCTAATATGGGGAGACGAAGATGCAATCAATCGATTCTCCATGTTCTCTTTCCCTCCCATTACTTACTCTTTCTTTTCTTAGCTATAATTTCACGCTTCGCAACTCTAATAGACTGTAGTAGTGGTCTCTTGGAAGGACAGATAAATGAACAAGATCCACATTCTATACAATCAAGAGCACGATATTTTTCAGCCATATCATGCATATTATTTAAAGAATAAGCACTTACATATAGTGGTTGTAAGAAAGCTGGACAAATTTCAACACATTTACCACATTTTATACATGATTTTGGCTCAGGAAGTCTTGCCTCTTCTGGTGTGAATACAAGTATTCCTGATGTACCTTTTGTTGAAGGGATTTCATCTGTATATTGAGCATGTCCCATCATCGGCCCACCCATAATTAATTTTCCAGGTGTTCCATTATATCCACCACATTGCTCAATAATTTCTTTAATTGAAGTACCTACCTTAATCAACAAGTTTTTAGGTTCTTTGATTCCTTTTCCTGTAATAGTACAAATTCTTTCAATTAAAGGCATTCCTGTCTTAATAGCATCCCCAATAGCCGCAGAGGTTGCCACATTATTTACAATAACTCCTGCTTCCATCGGAAGTCCTCCAGATGGCACTTCTCTTTTTGTACAAGCATAAATTAACTGTTTTTCTGCCCCTTGAGGATATTTTGTTCTTAATCCTACAACTTCAATCTCTTTATAATCCTTGGCTGCATTTTTCATACTTTCTATGGCATCTGGCTTATTATCTTCTATACCAATATAAGCTTTAGAAACATTTGCCACCTTCATCATTGCTCTTAATCCAAAAATAATACTCTCAGGATTTTCTAACATCAATCTGTGGTCAGCAGTCAAATACGGTTCACACTCTGCACCATTTAAAATTATGGTATCAACATTCTTATCAGGTGGTGGTGAAAGCTTTACATGTGTTGGGAATGTAGCTCCTCCCATCCCTACAATACCAGCCTCTTTTACAATTTCTAAAATTTCTTTTCCTGATAATTTTTCTAAATCGCCTTTTGGTTTAACACTTTCATGAATCTCATTTAAACCATCAGATTCAATAACAACGCACTGTGCTTCACCTGTTGGTGTAAGCATTTTTGTAACTTGTTTTACTTGACCTGAAACACTACTGTGAATAGGTGCACAAACAAAAGCTTTTGCCTCTCCTATTTTTTGCCCTACCTTCACCTTGTCTCCTGGCTTTACTAAAGCTTCACAAGGTGCTCCAATGTGCTGTTGTAGTGGTATAACAACACGAGTTGGTTCTTTTGCCTTTTCTACTTTGCATCTTTCTGTTGCTTCCTTATAGTGAGGAGGATGTACCCCTCCTCTGAAGGATAAAAGACTCATTTATATTCACCCCTTATTTCATAAAATTGAATCTAAAAATTTTTTGACCACTAGCAATGATTGTTCTGTTTTTCACTACATTTTTTATGACAAGCTTTAAAATGTTCGTAAAACATTGATTTTGTATACTGTATAATGTATAAGATTTAAAATATTTTACATTTCTCCCATGATCGCCATAAATTGTTAGTAGCTCCTCAAAACACAACTTTATTAAAAGCATACATTTATATATTAACTTCTATATCTAAAAAAGTCAATCTAACTTCCTATTCATCTATGTATTTCAGAAATAAAGAAATTTAATGAATATTAGAAAAATATTGTCGTTTGCACTTTGTAATCTAACTCCTCCGTTTTTTTTATTTATTTTATAAAAAAGAAAATTGCATCATGCAATTTTCTTTTTTTATGATTAACGAATTATTTAACTTTTTTTATTTCATCTAACCCAGCTAAAATATGATTCTTAATCCAATCAATAACTTCCATATTATTCAGTGAAATATCTCCTAACACTTTTCTCACTTCTCTTGTATCTAATATAAACTCATTTTCATTGATACTATGCTTATATAAATAGTCAATCTTTTCATTTGATAAGATTAAAATAATTATAGTATTCACCATATCTCCTAAAGGAGCTCGATCAATATGATTTTTCTCAAAGCTAGCATATATTTTCGTTCCTTCTCTTAGCTTGGAATCAATATAAAATTTACCATTACACCGCTCACAAGCAGCTTTAAATAATGAAATTCCTAAGCCAACTTTTCTTGTTTTTCGAGTAGTTATAAAAGGGTTTGTTACTTTTTCTAATAATTCTCTACTCATTCCCCTACCATTGTCAGTAATTTCTATCGTCATAGAATTACTTTTATCATCTTCATGAATGATCATTTCAATAAAAGAAGCCTCTGCCGAAATACTATTTTGAACAATATCTAATATATGAAGGGATAACTCTCTCAATTCATAAAACCTCCATCACATTTTATCTTAAAGCCCGAAAAATACCATCTATCGTCTTCTCTTCTACTTCAATAAAATTCTCTCTTTCTAATATATCTCCTAAACGATGTGCATCTGAACTTTGAATAAACTTATGCTTTTTCAAATATTTATATTTTTCTAAAAAGGTATTTATATTACATCTCCTTGATATTTCTAATGTCTTAATTTCTAGTTGTTCAGGAAGAAACCCTAAAGTTCCTATTAAACTATAAGAACTTCTATCAACATGAGCAGGAATAATGATTCCTTCTCTCTTCTCTACTTCATAGAATACTTCATTTAGAGAAAGACCTGTAGAAGTTATTAACATTCTCTTATTTTCTCCTATTGCTTCATCTTTCTCATTAAATACAAGCTGTCTTCCAAAAACTTTTGGATTATTTTCTTTTTCTGGTAATTGATCATATACTAATTGCTGCAAAGAAAGCACCTCATCTATACCTTTAAATAAACAAATCAGATGCACTTCCTCTTTTGTTTGAAGTTCCATTCCAGGAATCACAATAATCCCTTTACTTTTTGCAACGTCTAAGCACGCTTTACAATTTTGTGCACTATTGTGATCTGTAATCCCTATTGCATCAAGACCTTTTAACATACTCATATTAATAATATTATTAGGTGTCATATCTTCATCTGCACAAGGAGATAAAGATGTATGTATATGAAAATCTACGGCTATTTTCATACTATCTTAATCCTAATTCATGTAGCTTACAAAAAATTTCATAGCTATTTAAATCTGTACTTAAAATTGAAATATTTTCCTCCTTTGCTTTATCAATCGTTTCTTGGTCTACATCAATAGATTCTGGAACGATGATGCAACTAATATCTAATAAGCTTGCTACTGCTACAATATTCATATGAGTTTGTACCGTAATCCATGCATCTCCTGCTTTAGCATGAGACATGACCCAACTTAGTAAGTCACAACAATATACCCCTTCAATCTCTCGAGATATATTTTGATGATCTGTTATTAGCTTAAACGACCCCTTTTCAATTAAATTTTTAATCTGCATTCTTTGCCCTCCTATATATGCATTTTCATCTTCAAAGCCGTAAACTGTCCGATTTTTGATTCTATATGAAATTCATCACTATATCTTTTTATATTAGGTAATCCCATACCTGCTCCAAACCCTAGTTCTCTTACTTTATTAGAAGCAGTTGAAAAACCTTCTTCCATAGCTTTATCAATATTTTTAATCCCAGGCCCCTTATCTTTCGCAATAATTTCTATATTTTCAAGACTAATAAATACAGTTATTTTTCCTCCTTCTGAATGGATCACAATATTCATCTCAGCTTCATATGTAGCAATAGCTACTTTTTTGATAACTTTTGAATCAATTCCTAATTGTCTCAAAACTTTCTTAATATTACTTGATGCTTCTCCAGCTCTTGAAAAATCATCTTTTATAATCTCATATTCTAATTTAATACTATTTTTCCCTTGTTCATTCATCATAAACCTTACGCTCCTCCCCTGCTAGGAACACCTTGAAGTCCATTCATATATAATATTCCACAAGCAGTATATAGAATGTGATTGGTGCTGAGTAATATCATATTATTTCTATCAGCTAATTCAATCACTTCCTCTGTAGGCTTTTTCCCCCTTACAAAAACAATCACATTAACATCAGTCATTTCTGCTGTTCTAATCACCTGTGGATTGATCAGCCCTGTAAGCAATAAAGTCTTTTCATTAATAAAGGCCAATACATCACTCATCAAATCACAACCAAAAGCACAATCTACTTCCATATCTAATAAGCCTTCTCCTGTTAAACATTTTGCATCTAATAATTGCATGACTTTAATCGTTTTCATTCAACTCCCCCTCAATATTCATTATTTTCCAAGAAGTCTGAATATCGGCCTATTCCTTTCATAAAAGCATTTTTTGTCTCTACCAATAGTTTTTTGTCGTCTTTTGTCGCTTTTTCTAGTTCTTGTACCAACTCATCTGTTACTTTTATTAACTCATCATTTATAGTTTTTATCTCTTCAGATAGCTTTTTCTTTTTTAACGCTTCTTGGATTTTTTTCAAATCCTTTACCCAACCCTCTACTAAATCACTATCCATTTGGGGACTTTGTAATTGTTTTATATTCTGAGATAATGAAGTAAATACCTCCATCAACTTTTTTTGTTGACTTTCTAAAACTTCTATATAATCTGAATCTTCTTTTTTATATTGTACTATTTTTTTCGGAACCTTTCTAGTGACTACAAAAGCTTCATTGTATTCTTTTTTTATATCCGGTATAATTTGTTCAATACTTTTCCTATCTAGCATGGACGTAGTTATTACTTTATATCCATCATTATGCCAAATACAAGCTCCCATATTCTTGGTATTTAATTCCTTAACTAAAGCTTGTGCATTTTCTTTTGTACTAAAGCTTCCAACTTGAACACTATATATATTTAGCCCTTCTATTTCAAAAGTACTATTCTGCACTTCTTTTGTAGCTTTTTGTACTTCTTTTGTTTCCTTAATCTGGGGTGATTCTTGTTTGATTACCTCCTTAGCTACTGGAGTTGTTTCCACTGATGGTTTAACTACTTTCTTCTCTTGGTCTTCATTATTTTTTTCTACCGCTACTTCTTTAGAAGCAAGCATAGGCAAAATCATATGTTTAGTCCCTAAATATCCTATTGATATAGATAAACCAAACAACACCATAATTATAATCATAAAAGTAAATTTTTTCCCTGCGCTTTTTCTTCTAACCTTTGTCCTTGTTTGTCTCATTTCTGCGCCCCCTTTTAATTATATCTTTCACATAGATCCATAATTATTTCAATCAATTATTCTACATTTTTAATCAATCAAAAAGCATTTAAATTTTTAATTTATTCTTATTTTCTATAAAGTAAGCACTATTTCCTTTTGATTTTAAAAATAATTTTATCATAAATACTTTTTAATAAATTGTATTTTTTGTAAACACCCCTCCAAAAACGTCCGATAATAAATATAGACTATAATTCACAAGAAAAGGAGTCTTTCTAATGGGCAATAATCTTATTCAAAAAATACTTAATCAAAAAATAGCTGAAATCAAAAGTAGATTACCGCTTAATATTCATCTCACTAAAAATAAATCTCAGATAAAATTTGAGGATGTTCTAAATGAAGAAATTAATAATTCGCCACAAAATATCTCTTCTAACAAATATGATCCTATTATTAATTCTGCTTCTGAAAAATTTCATGTTGATCCAAATTTAATTAAAGCTGTCATCAAGGCAGAATCAGACTTTAATAAAAACGCTCTCTCTAAAGCAGGTGCCCAAGGACTTATGCAATTAATGCCCCATACTGCTAACGGACTAGGAATAACAAATCCTTTAGACCCTGCACAAAATATTTATGGAGGTACTAAATATTTACGCAACATGTTAGAAAAATATAATGGAAATACAAAATTAGCATTAGCAGCTTATAACGCTGGACCTGCTAATGTAGATAAACATAAAGGCATTCCTCCCTTTAATGAAACACAAAATTATGTTCATAAGGTTATTCAGTCAAAAAAAACATATGATCATATTCAACAAAAAAAATTTGAAACCCTACTGTAAAAACAGTAGGGTTTTTTTAAAAGAATCTTCTAGCTGTAACAAATCTACCTTTATAATAAGAACTATTTAAACTTGTTATCCTTATTTTTCTGCTTCCTGTGGAAGCATGTATAAAGTTACCATCTCCCATATAGATACCTACATGACTAATCCTTCCGTTATTTCCTCCATTGGTATCAAAGAATACTAAATCCCCTATTTCTAAATTATTTCTTGCTACTTTTTGTCCAACAGTGGCTTGTCCTCTAGATGTTCTTGGAAGCTCTATCCCCATTTTCTTATATACATAAGACGTAAAGCCTGAGCAATCAAAAGCATTTGGTCCACTAGCTCCATATACATATTTTTTCCCCAATTGTGACTTAGCAATAGCGATTGCTTTCACTCCTAAACTAGATCTACTTGACCCCCTTGAAGTCATTGCTGTATCTTCTATTATAATCGTTATATAATCTTTATATATCCAACCTTCTTGATTTTCTTTCACAATGATATGATACCAATCCTCTTTAAAACCTTTCACTTGAACATAGCTATCTAAATTTAAGCTATCTATGATTTCTCCTTCTTGTGAAGGATCTTTTCTGACATTCACTTTGCTACCAGTAATTTTTCCTGTCTTATAATTATTTTTTATACTTATATAATCTGAATGTATCCATCCTTTTTTATTATCAACATCAATGCCATACCAAGTTGAATTTTTATCTATTATTGTTATTTCCGTTCCCTTTGTTACTTTTCCTATATTTGATCCTGTAATATCAGGCTTGTCTCTTATATTTAAAACATTTGCTGTCACAATTCCTTTTTTAATTAAGTCCTTTTCTTCATCTACAGTAATAACTAATTTATTATGTACCCATCCAATATTTTCATCATTTAGCGTTATGCCATACCACTCTCCACTGCTTTTTACAATAGAAACATATTCTCCCAACTTTAAGGTACTTAACACTGCTGCTTCCATTTTAGGTTCTTGCCTAACATTCACATTATTTCCTACTACTAGGCCCTCTATTTTTTCCTCTCCATAAGAAAAAGAAATCATCAACAAACTACACAGTAGCACCAAACAAAAATACTTCATCAATTTACTCATTTGTAATCCCCCTATAGTATTGTTATATTCATGAGTATGTTTTCATCTGTAAAGTCATTATTTCCGTTATATACACATCTAATACACTTCTACACAAAGCTATAAATTCCTTCATAAATTTTCGGAAATGTTTTGGTAAAAAATAAAAAACTACCCATTATTGAGCAGTTCCCACTATTTGGTGCGAGAGACGGGACTTGAACCCGTACGCCATTAGACACACGCCCCTCAAACGTGCCTGTCTGCCAGTTCCAGCACTCTCGCATATTACTATGTAAGTATAGCATTCCCTATACTAATTGTCAATAGTCATTAGTCAAAGCAAAACATATACCAAAGATTTGAAAATCAAAATCCTCTCAATACATTTGCTTTGACTAATCAATTACTACCTTATGAAAAATTACTTCTTCTCCTCCACATGCCAATCCTCTATGTGATTATATATATTATAAGATTTAGGCAGTACATTTCCTTTAATATGTTTTTTCATAATGATTGAACTATTTTTTAGATACAAGCTAAAATAAGGAACATCCTCTACCAATAGCTGTTGTACTTCTTTATATTTTTCTTTTTTTAACTGAAGGTCCTTTATCATAGCAGCTTCACTTAATAGCTGATCCATATTAGGATTGTTATATCTAATAAAATTTGTACTTCCTATAAAACTCGAGTGGAAGGCAAACCGAAGATCTGGTTGATCTAATAGTTGCCAGCCACCTAAAGCAATATCAAACTGACCTTTACTTATTCGTCTTTCATATTCTTTCCAATCCACCTGATCAATGATTATATGGATTCCTATTTCTTTAAGCTCTTTTGAAATGATTTGTGCAGTTTTTACCCTTTGAAGATTTTCTTTATTTATAAGCATCTTTAATCTTAACTCTTGTAGATCTTCATTTTCAAGATATTCATCTTTATCTCTATTTTCCCATCCTGATTCTATCAATAATTTTCTTGCTATCAATGCATCTTTTCCAAACTTCTTTTCTTCTTCATCATACAGATAGCTCTCTGGAGAAATAGGTACATCTACTACCGTAGCATGTCCTAAATATACTTCTTTAATAATAGCATGTCGATCAATACCATAGCCTATTGCTTTTCTAACATTTTTATTTTGAATTATTTTATTTTGAAAATTAAATCCTAAAAACTCGTAATTTTTTGTTACATATTCATAAATTCTTAAAGATTTATTTTCGCTATACTTTTCCCAATCAAAATTTGTTGCTGGTGCCATATCTACTGCTCCTACTTCTACAGAAGTTAAAGCTGCATCTTTATCAGGAACACGCTTTGCAATGATTGAAGTAATGTACGGTTTATTCCCCCAATAACGCTCATTTTTAATTAATTTTACGTCCTTAAACTTATTATATAATTCAACCTTATAAGGTCCTGTTCCAATAGGTTTTATGTCTACTGCATCATATACCCCTTTACTAGTTTTAAATTGATGTTTTGGAATAATCGGAAAAACAAATAACTCTGCTGTACTATTTATTCCTGCATCAAATTCAATCATGATTGTATTTTGACTTAGAATCTTAGTAGCTTTTATATGCTTAATAAGTTCTTTGTATATAGATTCTTTTCCGAAAGTATTCACTTTTATAGCATCAATCGTAAATTTTACATCTTCTGAAGTAAAATTTCTTCCATCATGCCAAACAACATCATCTCTTAACCAAAATGTCCATTCCTTTCCATCTGCTGAAACACTCCAGCTTTCAGCTAAAGCTGGCTGAGCACTTAATTTTTCATCTACCTTTATTAATCCTTCATAAATCAATTGATCTAAATAATAAATACTTTTGTTATTATTTAAAATAGGATTTAACGTATCAAACTGAATAATAGGAATAGACAATTCACCATCAGCTACTGGTTTTCCCATTTGTACAGGCTCATCTTCATTTGGTTCTATTTTTATATCTTTATCTACACATGCGGATAAAATGAATACAAGAAAGAAAAAACATAGTACATTTTTTATTCTATTCACCGAAACTCCTCCACGTTTCATTTAAAGAATTTTCTTTAATTTACTATTTTCCACAAGTCCTGGGATTCTTCCTCTTTTTGCAACAGGTCTACCACCTACTTCTTTTATATCCATAGTCATATCAATCGCTGGAGCTCCTGATATATAACTTCCTACACCAAAAGAATCTGCACCTGCTTCAGATAGTATTTTAATTTTTTCTGGTGTTAATCCACCAGATACAAATATTTTCACATGGCTATATCCATTAATATCTAACTTGCTTCTTAATTCTCTAACAAGATGAGGTGTAACGCCTCCTCTTTCACTTGGTGTATCTAATCGAATACCAAATAACTTGTCCCCTAATTCTTCTGCAATACGTAAGCTTTCCTCAACTTCATCTTTAAATGTATCTACTAGAACAATTCTTTTATGAGACTCTGGTGTAACTTCATTATAAATTTTTGCAACATCCAGAGTATCTCCTGCTATTAACATAGCTGCATGAGGAAGCGTTCCTGTTGCTTCTATATTCATTAGTTTTGCTGCTAATACACAGCTTACACCATTTGCCCCGCCAATTAAAGCAGCTCTTTCCATTACGGATGCAACTGCTGGGTGTACATGTCTTGCTCCAAAACAAAGAAAAGTTTTTTCTTCACATGCTTCTTTCACTCGTTTTGATGCTGTAGCCCAGCCACTAGCACTTGCTAAGCTTCCAAGCATAGCTGTCTCTAAAATACCAAACTCTTTATAAGGTCCTTTTATTCTAACTAAAGTATCTTTTGCTTCAAAAGTTTCTCCTTCTTCTACAGCCCATACATCAACATTTTTATCTTTTAGCATATTTTTCACTTCTTCTATTCCAACAAATATGCCTGGTTTTCTAGCAAAAATTTCAGCTGTTACAATCTCCTCATCAAGATTCATATATTTTAAAATATCCAATGTTCTAAGAAAATAAACATCTGTTGTAAGTCCTGATAAAATTTCTTCATGATCACTTGAGTGTATTAATCTTTCTTCCTCAATTTTTACGTCTTTAATGTCTTCAAGGCTTGTCATATGTTTCATTTAATCTCATTCCTTTCTATTTTTTCATGAAAATTTCTGCGATATAGATCATAAAATATGCAATCCCTGAACCAATAAGCGGTCCAACTGGATAACCTTTAAAAACTACAATTCCTAATATAGTTCCAATGACAACAGATGTAACAATAGTAGGTTCTACATCAAGCAAATAGCCACCTTTTGCTCCAAATATAGCTACTAGTATACCTGCAACAATCCCTATAAACCCCTTATAAGTTCTAAAGCTATAAAGCATTGAAATAATATCTAATTCTCCTAAGGCAAATGGTGCTAATACACCCATCATTAATATAATCACACCAATTTTCAATCCATAATTATTTAAAAATATTAATAGAGAATGAGAAACTTTTTTCATTTCTCCTCCCATATGCCCTAATAAATAGAAAACTATCAAACTACTTACAGCCAAAGCTAAAGAGTTATTTTTCCCTATCATAGCTAATATTAGTAAAACTAACAGGGTCACACTTCCTAAATATTCTTGACTCATAGCTTCTCCCCTATATTTTATATTTGTATGTAGAATTTATTTGCCATAATCATTATAAATTACTTGTAGCGTTTATTCAACAAATTCCTCATATACCTATATAAATATATAGATAACAAGTTCTATCCTGTTATCTATATATAATCCTATAAACCTTATAACTTTTCATAACCTTTTTTACATATGCCTTTGTCTCAGGAAAGGGAATATCTTCTAAAAATTCACCTGTTTCACTGTATTTAGGGTCTTTAAGCCATTTATTCACATTGCCACTTCCACCATTATATGCAGCTAGGATCAATTGTAAATTCCCATTAAATTCTTCCTTCAGTTTATATAGATACCAACATCCTATTTTAATATTCGTATCAGGAATATATAAAATTTCTTCATGATAATCATCAAGTTTTAATTCTTCTGAAGCCCATTTGCCTGTTACTTCAGATATTTGCATCAGTCCTCGTGCATTTTTATTAGATTTTGCTTTCTCATCAAATTTACTTTCTGTTCGAATAATTGCAGCAACAAGATATGGATCTAATCCATATTCTGCCGCATATTTTTCTATAATTTCCCCATAGTGTTTGGGATATAATATTTTAAGCAGCCAATTTGTATTCGTTAAAGTTACTCCTATTGCTACTACAGCAATCATTACAATAAGTAACTTTCTATATTTTTTCAAATCAATATAAATCAAAGATATCCCTCCACCAGCCTAGCTAGTTACCCTTTTTAATTGCTCTTGTATTTGATATCTCAAATGGTTTAACTCTCTATTATTATCTAAAATCACATCTGCATATTTCTTCTTTTCTTCTGTGCTCATTTGGGTCTCTATTCTTTTTAGTGCATCTTCTTCACTTATTTCGTCTCTCCTCATTAAACGATTTAGTTGTACATCTTCATTAACTGCAACCAACCAAACTTCATCTACTAAGTTTTGCATATGTAATTCTAGCAAAAGAGGTGCATCTATTATTATAACAGGATACGTGTTTGCATTTCTATATATATTTGCTCTTTTTATGATTTCTTCTATAATTGTTTTATGGGTAATACTATTTAGCTTTTTTAATTTTTCTTTATCTGAAAAAACTATTTCCCCTAATTTTTTTCTATTCAAGCTACCATCTTCATTAATGATTGTTTTTCCAAAGATGGCTTCAATCTCATACAAAGCAGCTTTTCCTGGTAGTACCATTTCTCTAGCAATCAAATCCGCATCAATAATAGGAATTTCAAATTCTTTTAATATTTTTGAGGCAGTGCTTTTCCCTGAAGCAATCCCACCCGTAAGACCAATCACCTTCACCTAGCTACTTCCTTTCTTTATTTCGTTTCATACCAACTTTTCCCTTCATGCATATCAATTTTTAACGATACCTTCAAATCAATAGCATTTTCCATTTGTTCTTTTAAAATTTTCCTTACTTCTTCTAGTTCATCTTTATGAACCTCTATAATCAATTCATCATGTACCTGTAAAATTAATTTCGATCTTAATTTTTTATTTTTTAATTCTCGATCTACACAAATCATAGCTATTTTTATAATATCTGCAGCCGTCCCTTGAATAGGTGTATTCATAGCTGTTCTTTCTCCAAAAGAACGTACATTATAATTTTTAGCCTTTAATTCTGGTATATATCTCCTTCTATTCAAAAGAGTCGTCACATATCCTTTCTCTTTCCCTTCTATTACAATATTCTCCATATATTCTTTTACACCTGTATATTGACTAAAATATTCATCAATATATTTTTGAGCTTCTTTTTTAGTTATATGAAGATTTTCTGACAATCCATAATCACTGATTCCATATACTATTCCAAAGTTTACAGCCTTCGCTCTACTTCTTTGAAGGGACGAAACTTCATCAATCGATACATCAAACACTTTAGACGCAGTGGATGCATGGATATCCTGCTCTTTAGAAAATGCTTCTATCAAGTGCTCATCGTTAGCTATATGGGCTAATACTCTTAATTCTATCTGTGAATAATCTGCATCTAGTAGTAAGTAATCTTCATTTGTAGGAACAAATACTTTTCTTATTTGTCTTCCTATATCAAGTTTTATAGGAATATTCTGAAGGTTGGGTTCTGTACTGCTTATTCTTCCAGTAGCCGTAACCGTTTGATTAAAGCTAGAATGAATTTTTTGGGTAGCTTGATTGATTACCCCCATTAGCCCATCTACATAAGTGGATTTTATTTTTACCAGCTGTCTATATTCTATAATCTTAGGAATAATATTATGCTTATTATATAACTTTTCTAGCACCTCAACATTAGTAGAATAACCTGTTTTTGTTTTCTTTATGGGAGGGAGCTCTAGTTTTTCAAATAAAATTTGTCCTAATTGCTTTGTAGAATTAATATTAAACGTTTCTCCTGCTTCTGAAAATATTTCTTTTGTGAGATTTTCTATTTTTTCATCTAGCTCAGTTCCTAATTCCCGAAGCTTTTTCTGATCTACCATAAAGCCTTCAAATTCCATATCTGCTAATACTTCAATTAACGGCAATTCTATCTCATAATATAATTTTTCAAGATCATATTCTTTTAATTTCTCTATGAAAATTTTCTTTATCCTTCGTACTGTATCACAAAATCCAACGCCATATGTAATCAATTTTTCTATAGGTAATTCATCAAAACCTATCTTTTTCTTCCCTTTTCCTAACAAGTCTTCTTCACTTAAAATATTTTCATCTAGATATTCATAAGCAAGCTGGCTAATTTCATAGGATTTCCTTGTTGGCTCAATTAAATATAAAGCAACGCCTGCATCAAAATATATATTATTTAAGGAAATATCATTTTCTTTTAAGACAAACCTATCTTTCTTTATTTCATGTCCATATTTTTTTATGTCATCTTCTTCAAAAACATCTTTTAATTCTTGTAATAATTCTACCTTCTCCTTTATATTTATAAAAAAACTTTCTTCTCCTACTAGCATATGGATACCGATTATTTTATCATTCCTTAAATCTATAGCATCGCTAAATATTTTAAAACAAAGTTCTCCATCTTCTCTTATCTTTTCTTTTATTCCTTTTACTTCTTCTATAGATTCAACAATGTTCGTTTTAATCTGTTGCTTTTTATTCTCTTTTTCTTCACCTTTAGGTTTAACTCGATGGACCAATTTTCGAAATTCTAATCGTTTAAATAAATTGACTAGCTTTTCTGTATCCGGTTCTTCCATCTTAAACTCTTCTAATGACATTTCAACAGGTACATCTGTAATAATAGTTGCTAACTTTTTACTTAAAACAGCTTGACTTGCATATTCTTCTAATTTTTCTCTTAACTTAACTCTAGATACTTGATCAATATTTTTCAAAAGATTTTCAATATTTTTAAATTCATTGATTAATTTTGTAGCTGTCTTTTCCCCTACACCTGGAACCCCTGGAATATTATCAGATTTATCTCCCATAAGTCCTTTTAAGTCAATAAATTCTTTAGGGGTTACGCTATATTTTTCTAAAACTTCCTTTTCAGTATAAACTTCTAATTCACTAATTCCTTTTTTTGTAATCAGCACTTTTGTTTTATCTGAAACTAATTGTAATGCATCCCGATCTCCTGTAATAATGAAGGGATAGATATTTTCATTTTCACAAAATTTTGCAATAGTTCCAATCAAATCATCTGCTTCAAAGCCTTCAATCTCTACCCTATGAATTTTAAATGCATCTAAAACCTCTTTTAATATAGGAATTTGCTCAGCAAGCTCTGAGGGCATTTTTTTTCTCCCAGCCTTATACGCATCGTATTCCTTATGTCTAAAGGTTGGTGCTTTCTTATCAAAGGCTACTGTCATATAATCTGGCTTATAGTCTTCAAATATTCTATAAAGTACATTTACAAATCCATAAACAGCATTTGTATGAGTGCCATCCTTTGTAGTAAGCTCTGGCAACGCATAAAAGGTTCTATTTATGAGACTATTCCCATCTATAATAATTATCCGTTTATCTTCCAAAGTGATCCTCTCCTTATAATTTCTTCTAAACATCAACTTAATCTTATGCTACCCAAAATAAAAAAATATAGCAGACATTACTATATTCTTAATTATTTTATAAATTCCTGCTAAAAAAAACAAGTCTTGTGCATAAGACTTGTTTTTTAGGTTATTTTCTTTGAATTTTTTTTATAACAATTCTCACTATAGGTATCCCAACAACTCCTATCAACAGAATAATAGGTAATATGCTCACCAACCCTACAAAACTTTTTTCAAAGAAGTCCATCATATGGTTAATGGTATTGATCCATCCCTTTTTTGCTTTATTTAATAAATCATCATCCACTGGATGAATCTTTTTATCCTTAGATACAATTTCATTAAGAGACACTTGAATACTCGATAAACTCACTAATTGATCCCATTCTTTAATATTTCCAGTTAACACATTTAACCGTCCACGAACCCTTGTAAGTTCTCTCTCAACCTCTAAGACATCTTTTACATCTTTGGCTTTGTCCATGATTTGTCGAAGTCTTTTTTCTTGAATTTTAAGATTTTCTATCTCATTAGCAGTATCGCTATACCTTTGTGTAATATCTTCTCCATTCATAGAAAAGTTTGTAACTCTTCCTAATTGTTTTACTTGATCTACCACATTTATAAATTGCTCTTCTGGTACTCTTATAGTTATATTTCCTCTTTTTAGAGAATTTTCTGGTTTTTCGGGAACGTAATAACGATACTCCGTATTTGAATGCTCAACATATCCACCTATAGCTTCTATCATATTTATGATTTCATTAAGTTTTTCATCATAACTTTCTATATCCAAATGCATATAGGCATTTTTTATGACCTTTCTTCCATCTGATGTTCTCATTTCTTTTTCTTGATTTTCTGATGCACTACTGATTTTAGGAGCACTTTTCATCATGGCCATATCTTTATTCCCACCAAATTCGTTACTTCCCTCTGAAAAACCTCGACTCTCAGCCATTTCAAAAGAAGCACTATCATTTTGCATTTCAAGCATAGGCTCTGTTACTCGATCTATACTCATTTCTTGTTTTGCTTCCTTATTCATATTGCTTAAAGTTGATGAAGATACAATCAATATAATAAATACGGCTGCAATGGAAGAAAAAATCTTCCAGTTAAATCTTTTTTTCTTCTTTAAAGAAATAGCCTCTTTTATTGTATCATTTAAAATTTCTTTTTCTTCATTAACTTTTAGCAAAGCTTCATGCAAATCTGTTTCAAATTCCTCTGGTAAATCAATCATGGGAATTTCACTGCATAATCCAATTTGCTTCATCAATGCTTCATATTCACGCCTACATTCTTCACATTCTTCTAAATGCTGATTCATCATATTTTTCGTATGTTCATCTAGCAAACCATCTATATAAAGAGATATCATCTCTTCCATTTGTGTACATTTCATAAAATCCCTCCTTTCTATAATTGGACGAATAATCCCTCATAAAGTTCCCTATTCTTTTCTATAACCTTTTTTAACGCTTGTCTTGCTCTACTGATTCTTGACTTTATTGTCCCTTCAGAGCAATCTAATATTTTACTCATTTCCTCATAGGAAAAACCCTTAATATCTCTTAATACAATGACTATTTTATGGTTCTCCGATAAGGAATTAATGGCCTTTTGAATATTTATTTGACGCTCTTTTTTAGCCACAATATCTTCTGGCATATTCTCCTCATCAGGTAACTGCCTCATAATTTTTCCATCTTCTGTATCAATCTGACCATCATAAGAGCATGTCTTTTGTGATTTTCTTTTTCTTAATAGATCTAGACAAGTATTTGTTACAATTTTATACAACCATGTGGAAAAAATACTTTCTCCCTTAAACTTATCTAATGCCTTATAAGCTTTTATAAAAGCATCTTGAGTTGCATCCTTTGCATCTTCTATATTTCCTAGCATTCTATAGGCAATATTAAAAGCTAATTTTTCATGTTCTTTTATTAAAGTCTCAAAGCTGTCTATATCTCCTTGTTGGCTTTTATAAATCAATTCTTTGATTATTTCACTCACATTAAGTCCCTCCTTTCTTTTTATAAAAATCTTTCCTTATTAGACGATACAAAACTCAATAAAGTTCCACTTCTTTTATTAGTATCTATATTTTAGCAAAGCATAGTAAAAGTGACGCAAACTGCGTCACTTTTATTTTACTTCTGTCACAGGAATATTCTTATTAACATGATAAGGATGGAAAAAAGATTGAATAATATTTTTTTCACCATCATAAATCACCGTAGCATGATGCATAAAATTGTTCCTCAAATAATATCTTAAATCAATAGATTTCAAGACAATATTGTCCATTTCTTCTAGCTTCATTACATGATAAATAGGCGTAAAATCTCCAAAATATTTTCCAACATTCGTTTCCTTAAACATTTCAACATCTTCATCTTCTGGTTTTTTAAATTTCTTTCTTTCAAATATCTTTCCATTTAATAAATTTACTTGTCCTACAAGATTATGACTTTTAGTGTTTACGATAAAGTCCCATTTATGGTAAGCCATAAGAGCAGGTAAAATATTCACATTATAAATTTTATATCCATGGCAATAATATTTTTTTACAATTTTTTCTGCACGTTGTTTCATCATCCATCTTAATCCTAAATATACAAAAAAGCTTATAGCTATACTTATATAAAAAAATAATGTCTTTTCTTTTACAAAAATCAATAAAAAACTAAGGACAGTCACAACAGGATCATACAACATAAGAATACCTACCATCAATTTTTTCTTAGTAAAAGGCATAAATAGCTTTGCTCCATAAGAATTTAAAATATCAAATAATGTATGAGAAAAACAACCAATTAATGTCCATATAAATACTCTGAGAATTTCTAAATCTGTAAAAAATAAAGATAGTCCTCCTGTAATGAGTCCCGCAAGAACAAAAAGAGCTGGTATGGAATGGGATATACCCCTATGATGCTTTAAATAAACATAATCGCCCTTTAGTTTTGCAATAATATCAATATCTGGGGTCATAGCTCCGATTGCACACCCTAAAGAAACAGGATTCGTAAATGCTACAGGATCTCCACTGTATGCAGATATAGCAAAACCAATCACTCCATGGGTAACTGGATCCATTTCGTTCACCTCTATTCTAATTTTTAACCACAAGAGTAGTTTACCATAATCTATATGTATCTTCAAGGAATACACAAAATTTTCATTCTTTTTCAACATCCTACTAAACTTAGCCTTTTTTACATTTTTTTTTAATATAGTTGCATTTCTTTTATATTTATGGTATTATAGTTCTTGTCACAAGATAAGCCGAAGTGGTGGAATTGGCAGACGCGCTGGACTCAAAATCCAGTGGTAGAAATATCGTGCGGGTTCGACCCCCGCCTTCGGCACCATTGAAAAAGCTAGGGTTCAGCACCCTAGCTTATTTTATTTCTACCCTATTTTTTTCTAATCTTCTAATCATTCTTCTAATTTCCGAAAATCTTTCTATCAAATAGACTTGCCACATCCTCCTGATCTTCCTTAAATAGATGTGTATATATATCCAAGGTAGTAGCTATATTAGAATGACCTAATCTTTCCTGCATCACTTTCGTTTTTATTCCTGATCTATACATCATTGTGGCATTGGTATGCCTAAGATCATGAAACCGAATTTCTTTCAACTTCAATATTCTTCTCAGGTCCGTATATCTACGTGAAAAAGATGAAGGATTAAACCTTTGTCCTTTAAGATTCAGTATAATATAATCATTAAGATCAGCATTTCTTTTCTTCCTTTCAAGCTCCAACATAGATAATAATGATGTAGGAATAAGCAGTACTCTATTGGACTTTTCAGTTTTTGTTGTGTCTACTTTTATTTCTCGATCACCAACAACTATTGTTTTATTAATAGTAATAGTTTTTTTATTGAAATCAATATCAGACCAAAGCAATGCCAAAAGTTCCCCACGTCTTAACCCTAAAGTAATCGCAATAATTACAGCAAGATATATTTCAGTATCCTCAAAAGCTCTTATAAACCCTTGGATCTCATTTTCCTGCAGCACATCACATCTATATATTTTCTTTCTGGGTAGCTCCACATAATCACATGGATTACTTTCCATCATTTGAAGCATTACAGCATTTTTAAATGCCTTGTGCAATACCCTATGAGTTTGTATGACCGTTTTGCTATTCAATGGCTTTTTCCCATTGACACGACCATTTTTTAATAGATCATAGTACAAATTCTGTATTTGTATAGGTTTTAAGTCTATCAGCTTCATATCACCAATACGAGGATTTATATAATTATCTATGTGGTACCTATATCCTGTATAAGTAGTCAATTTTAAATTATTTATACAGTAAGTATTAAACCAATTATCAAGGTACTCCTTAACCTTAATAGTTACAGTGTCCTTCCTTACTATATCCTTATCAAGTTTATATAACAGGTCCTGCATATACTTTTTAGTTTCTTCTTTATTCTTTTTCCCAGGTATCCATTTTTGTTTACCATTCACTTTTGTTACTATATAGTATTTATTACCCTTCTTTTGTATTGATGCCATTGGATCACCCCTCTAACTAAATAGAAACTCTAATTTATCAAAGAATATTTTTTCTATTGGGATATTTTCCTTTTTCTCTTGAAGGTATTTTCTCATATCTTCCTTAAAATCATCTATTACCCTATCAAGTACTATCTTTTGCTTACAAGCTCCATAAGAAGTGAGTACCCCAACGAGTAGGGGAATGAGTTCCTCAGCTTTTGTATTTACTTGTTTTTCACGCTTGATAATTTGTTGATAGCAGTAATTTAAATATGCATCTTGTATCTCTTTCCAACAAGCTTTAATACTACATCTTTCAACCCTTGAATTATCAAGGTCAATATAATTTATCCATTCTTTGGTTAGGTACTCCCATATAGCACGCATTTTTAAAATGAAATCTTGAACACTTTCTACTCCATAATTTTTAAAGAACTTTCTGCCTACTTGAAATTCAACATTCCATATATTTTCAATGTCCATTCCTTCTTTTAGCCAAATTTCTTTGAACCAAGTTTTGTTACTTGTTGTTATCTCTAGGGTTTTATCATATACCCTACACATGACATTTTTTTCTTTGAAACTGCCAAAGGTGAAGCCTGTTGTTTTTCTGTTATATGTGAAATACTCTACTTTTCTAAAATTACCTTTCCAACTTTCGTAAATATCACACAAGGTATAAAACTTTAAGCTATCAGTATGGCAACAAAGGTCAGCACGACTGATTTTTTCGGCTATAAATTCGCCTTTGATGATTGTTTTTAGGTACTCTATTACTTCCATGTATGCATCAATAAAGCCTTTTTCCCACAAGAATAGGGACTTGATGCGAACTGATACAGGATAGTTATTTCCGTTTTTACTTCTGTTTTGTGCCAATTTAAGCTCCAATGTATCATTATGTAATATATAAGCGTGAAATCTTGCACCATTGGGTAATAGTTCAAAGTTTTTATCCCCTAAGATGATGATCTTATCTGTTTGGGTATCTGCTTTGGCTTGCTCTTTGCCCTCTTCAAGCTTTTGAAGTAAGTCAGCATTTTTCTCTTCGTAATTACTTACATCTATCGAAAAAAAGATACTATCAATATTTGAAAGAACCATTTTTAAAAACCCCCTGTAATAATTTTATCTTCTTTTGGTGCTGTGACCCCCCCTGTTAGTAAGGAGGGGGGAAGGACTTTTTATACAAAACTTAACTGTTTAACTGCACAAAATCCCTTGTTTTCAATAGCGTTCATTTGCTCCCACGTAAGCTTTTTTACACAATCTCTACAAAATCCGCTCTTTTCATCAGCTTTATAAATAATCATGTCATCTTGACTATGATGTTCTAAACAGCACTTACAGAAATACATTTCTATCCCTCCAATGTAAACTATTATGCATTTTCTTACTTAGCAGGATATAAAGGGTACTCTTTTCCAACCTCTATATCCTCATACATCAAATTAGGATAAGCTTGTTTAAAAAAACCTCCTTCAATAGATGTCAAATGTAAATCCCACTTACCTGCTCCACAATTAGGACACTTCCATATACTTTTAACGGATGACACAGTTTCACAATGTAAACACCAAATCTTCAAACCTAAAATTTCATCAGTACAGAAATTATAAAATTCTAAGCCAGTATAAACATTAATAGCACCATCTAAAGTAAACAATTCATTAAACCATAACTTCTTTCTATAATCAGATATAACCGAAATTCTAATCAAATCATCTTCAGCAACAAAATATATCTTTCCTGTACCAACATCATGATGACCTATACTATAAGTAATATCATATTGAGTATCCATCACTTTACTTTTATCAATCAAAACTTAACCCCCTTCGTTTGTACCTTTTCGCATTAAGTGTCCCATTACTCTAGTAAAGCATTGTCTGCCTTCGGCAGACGGAAAAACCTTCTATTTATGTATTTTGTTACTTCTCATCTGCTTTCACAAATTTCACATTTCATAAAATCACCTCACTTGCAATAATCTTGCAAAAAATTCAAACTGTAGGAGTGGATCAGCGACTACAAGTTAAAATTTTTGCAAGAATAAATTCATTTTATGCAACTAAAGGCATAAGCTTAATTTCACATTTGATTAAATCATAATACAATCTAGTCAACTTTGAATGTTTTTCATCATGCTCCCAAAAATCCATGTGTGCAAACTCATGAGAAATTGTATCTAAAATATCATGTATATCTTCTTCATCAATCCATGCTCCTGCATCAAGATTGTGTTTACTTAATGATATACTTGAAAAGTAACCATCTATTTCCCTGTGTATCTTCCCATAATAAGATTTAGCATTTGTAAGCTTTAATTGTGGAACATATGAAATAAATCCATGCTTTTCCAAAATTTCTCCTGCAACTATATAATACGCTCTTAAAATATTCATAGTTTTTCCTCCAATGTATCAAATGTGATAATAAGTAACTTCTATTGCATATCCTCTTCATAACAATCTTTTTTTTCAGATTCTAAATCATAATTATCAAACTCATAATATCTAATCACCTTCCCACAAGACCTTGGACAATCATATACTTTCTCACATTCATCACAACAAATATGACCTTTTTCACACTTTTCAACACGCATAAGACAACTTCCCATTTTAATACCTCCCTGTGAAATAATAATTGGCACCGCCTGGTGTCGGCGGCTGAATAAACTTTTCTTGTGAACTATATAACATCAAAAACCGTTTGCTTGTGTTCGTAAATGGGGAAACTTCCCCAAACCCCTTATGGCTGGTTAAGGATGTGTATATTCCTTGACCTTATTCCTACTACAATCCCACATTCATCACAGTAATTAAGTCATAGGTCGCTTTGCTTTTTTCTTTCAAAGTCCGTGTGCCATTTGATTTTAAGCAAGGGCATCATACATGGGGAGATAAAAGAGTTGCTCCGCTATCTCCCCATGAACAAAGGTTATTCATGAGCTAGCACACTCAAATGTATATAATGTATATCTATATTCAAAACCCTTATTTTCAGCAGTTTACATGACTTTTTAAACCACAAAGTCCCTAAGATTAACCGTTATAAGGCTTATATAAGATATTTAAGATGGCAATACCATTGCACCTGATTTTATTTTATTCACGACTACAAGCCTATCAGAAGGTGGCTATCAAAAAGCAATTGCAATGGTTTCAAGCCTTGTTTTTGTTAATTATGCATATCTATTCATTGGCGTGTATATGGTTAAATTACCTTTTCAAGCTCCTTTTTCAACTCAATATTTACTGTTTCTATCTTTTCAAGTATCTTTTTCTTTTCTTGTTCTTTCTTTGTATCTTCTATTTGCTTGATAATTCTATCTTTAATGTTAATAATGCTTCTAACTTCTTTAGAATCTAAATTATCTTGATGCTCTAATATAGATTCCAGTTTTGGCAATAACTCATTTTGTTGTATCTCAAAATTGTCTATTTCTTCAACAAGTTGCTCCACTAACTGCAAAGTATCATATTTTCTGTATAAATCATCACTGGCAATGTAGGGCTTGACAAATTCAGCCTTTGCCTTTTTTCCGTCAAATTGTGCTTCATAGTTACTCTTTGGGAAATAATATCTTGTGAACCATCTATCTAACTTTAAATGATTCTTACAAAGTACTACATAATTGGCTAAATCTCTAAAATTCTTATTTATACGCTCATATCGTTGTGTAGAGCAGATAAACTGCTTTCTAAGTTTCCGATTTAAACTAAGTTGTGCAAGCATTTCAGGAGGGAAATTCCTATAATCAGTACTTTCAAAGGTCAAATGTGCTTCATCAATGGCTATAATACAATTCCTGTCTGCTCTAACTATATCCTGCCAACACCGAATAGCTCCTGTTTCTCCTTTGTAATTAAAATTGGTATATACATTAAGCATTGGATCAGCTTTTTTCCTTTCCTCAATGTGCTGCACCATTGATAGGGTTTTTCCTTCCCCGGGATTTGCGACGAATATATATATGCCCCATAAGGCTTTTCTTTTACCCCTAAGTATATCTATTAGAATCCACCGAAATAGGTCCAGTATAAAGGGTAACTTTATCTTTGTTACCCTCCATAAAAACCAAAGTCTAAAATTCCTTTTCTTTAATGCTTTGATATACTGCTTTTTATGCTTTCTTTGCCACTTAAGCCTTTGCTTTTCTTGTAGCCTTTTTTCCTTATCAACTGTCTTTCGATGCTGTTTCCTTCTTTTTAGTTCCTGCTCCATGAGAAATTTTGTTGTATTCTTTTCTTTCTTTGAAAATATTCGTAGTTTCATATATTCAACTCCTATGGTATCAAATCAACTATACGTCTAATGATCCAGTTGATAGCAAATACACTGAACATGAAAACTCTAAAACTTACTATAATAGATATGATTAAAAATATATCTTTAACGGGTATCAATATCCCTGCTCCTGCTACTAAATTTGCCATGAACTGTATTGAGTTTGTAAGATTATTCCCTATTCCCATATCAAAAGCAGGGATTAAGTCAATCATTCCACCTATAAAATTAATAACTGCTACTAATAAACCTTCTAATAATCCCAATTCCTGCATCATTTCACCTACCTAACCAACATGTAGATTAATATCAAGTTTATACAATATAAACTTAGCAAAACCAATCCACAAAACACAGCGAAGGAATATTTTTCCCCAATCTAAAATAGGCTTTGCATAGGTCAAGTCTAAGAAACAAACCTGTGTACTACCTAACCAAGAAGGTAGGTCCATATAAAACTTACCTTCATGTTGCTTTTCAAATGAGTTTATATCTTTGAAACTGTCTGTAATTTGGAAGAAGAAATCAAACTTTTGTTCTAACTTTTCCTTAAAGTTTATATGAACCTTCACTTTGTCAAAGTCTACATAAAATGCCCATTTCAAGAGTTCTTTTAACTTGTCAATTAACCCATTCAGAAAATCTACAATCGGCTTAATAATCCTCTGAAAACCTTTAATAATCGACGAGCCAAGAGAATCAGCCCAAGAGTGGTCGGAACTATCGCCAGTACTAGGATCGCCACTACCTTGATTACCTCCATCACCTTCGCCTTGCCCGCTTCCACTGCTGCTTTGGCTGGAGGAAGAGAAAAAAAAACAGTTCCATCCTCATTCAAAATATTATTTTTTGATGCAACAATTTTGACAGGACCAAAAGTTACAAGGTTATCCCTAAAGCCCTTGTATTTCCATTGCCCATCTTCAATGCGATAATAAGTGTACCAAAATGGTCGAGAATGTGCAGTAAGAAATTTACTACTATCTGCATACAAATCCGTCGAAGTAGTAACGCATAACTCTTCAACTCCGTCTCGATCAATAATAATCCAATTTTTAGATTCAGAACCTTCTGGCAGATTCGGACTTGCAAAAACAAAATTGGTTAACAATAATAAAAAGATTATTGTTAATGCTATATATCTTTTCATAAAACACCCCTTAAAAATTTGGGGTAGCGACATTAGCCACCACCCCCAATTTATGTACCTATGCATTTGATAACATAGATTTAACCCATCTGATGCCGTATCTAGCACCTTTTGAAATTGCCATAACACCAATTACGGCAGGAACTCCAATAACTACTACATCTGTAACCATAGTTGTTAAACTTGTAAAACCTGCTTGGATTGCTGTTTTAATAGCTTCTGGCATTCGTATTCACCCCCTTAAAAATCACCTAAAGTATTTGAAACAACTCTATATATAAATGCTAATGCAAAGCATACAATTAAGAATATTAAACATGAGCTTTGAAAGTTAATAGCTTCCAAAAGCATTTGTTGATTATCAATGATCACTTGTAACTGGTTTACTATTTGTTGTTCCATAACACCTCCCTCCAATCGTTTTAGCATTACATGTTGCTTTTTTCATTGCCACTCCGTGTCTGCTGAAAAAAAGCAACATCTTAATTGTTTAACTCTTCTTCTCTAAATCAGCGAATCCAATAACTTTAAGATCATAACCTTTTGCAGTACTTACAGGCTTTAAGATAACCTCATAATTTCCCGGTACTTTCTCACACATGCCACTGAAAGTATCATTCACCTGTCCAGTACTATCACAAGGAATGAAAGCTTTCTTGACCATAGCTCCAACAACATCTTTATTGTCTGTTTTTTCCTCATACCAAACTTGAACCCCACGAATTTTGTCTCCATTTGCTTCAAAATCTAGCTTTTTCTTACTCCTAACATTAACGATTACTTTTTCCATAAAACTCCTCCTTTAATTTTCTAACATTTTAAGTTTTCGCTGTAACAATGACCCACTAATAACATAGTTCTCGCAATAATCTTCTACCATTTGCTTTAATAGCTCTAACTCACTTCTATCCTTTTGAGCGATTGCTAAATCAAGTTTGGCACTAATGCCATGATATACAAAGAATCTAAATTCATGTTTTACAGTTGCTTGTAATGCATCCATTTTTAGAACCTCCTTACTGTATTATCTAGCTCCATCAATTTCCATACAGGCTGGATACTGTCTGATATCCCTATCGGCTTGATTGAGTTTATTACAAAACGTAATATATTACTGATTGTAATAATGATATATTACAATCAGTAATATGTCAAGACTAAATATATAAATTCGTAATATTAATTTTAATATATTACAGTTTGTTATATAATATATCTGAGGTGAATATATGTTGAATGAGAGATTGAAAAAATTGAGAAAGAGTAAAAAATTGTTACAAAGTGATATGGCTCAAAAGCTAGAAATTTCACAAAGTGCATATAGTCATTATGAAAAAGGTATACGCATACCTGATGCTATTACATTAAATAAATTAGCTGATATATTTGACTGCACTACTGATTACTTACTAGGCAGGACAGAAAGTGAAGAACTGGCAATACTAGAAGGTGAAGAACTACCCAAAGAATTAAGAGATATAGGCATTGAATATCTAAAAGTAAACAAAATAGCAAAAGAAAAAGGATTTACACCAGAAGACATTAGAGAAATACTAGAAACTATAGACAAAATAAAAAATAACAACCATTAAGGTCGTTATTTTTTTTTATATTTAATATTTTTATATACAATTCCTTTAAACTTAAATTCGAAAACCTTTTCATTAGTTTTTATCTCTTTCATAAAAAAAGCCCCCCTAGTATAACTTTTTTCCGAACGTGCGTTCTATATACATTATACCATTTTCGACAAAATTTAACAATATGTAATATTTATTCAATTTTAGTAATATTCAAGCATACCCAAACCATTGAAATATACGCCTTTTTTCTTCTAATATTTTTCTAATCATACCGTTAGAAGCCCAAAAATAAAAACGTTGATTTTTCAACGTTTCAAGGGTTTTCTAATGATGTAATAAGGACTCAAAATCCAGTGGTAGAAATATCGTGCGGGTTCGACCCCCGCCTTCGGCACCAAGTTTAACTCAAGGTAATTAACCTTGAGTTTTTTTATATACAAAGGAAGTATTTTCATGAATCAAACCTAACTATTGTCCAGATTTTAAGGAACCCTTAGCAATCATTAGCTCTCGAGTGCTGTAAATTATTTCTATAAGAAATATAAAATATTACAATCTAGCAAAAAAATTTTCAAATAACTTCCAAACGAAACTATAAAGAATGAAAAAGACATAAAATAACACGAAAGGACGCCACTAACATAAGCGTCCTTTCTATTTTTTGATTTTTTTATCTAAAAAAGCCTCTTCTCTTTCTTTTAAGATATTCATCCATATGCTTCACTGTTTCTTCTACTTCATCAAATCTTTTTAACTTCTCTTCTATGGTTTCAATTTGATTCCCCAAGGCTTCTATACGCTTGAATTTTTCATCTATTTTTTCCTCTAATAATTTTATCTGCTTTTGTAATACATGTAGTTCTTTTCCAAAAATATTCTCCCTTTTAATTTCTTTTTCTTTAGTTTTTATTTCTTTAGCCTTTGTCTCCTTATGATTTACTTTTTTCTTCCTTGTCATATCTTCTAATTTTTTATTAGAACCTATTTTCAGAGGTATTTGATCTACATTCTCAAGGAAACCAAACCCTATAAATGAAAATTCAGGATAACCCTTACCAAACGTATAATTCAGCTCATATCCAGCTTTTATTTCCTGTGCATTTGTATTGAATTTGTACCTAAAAAAATCTATTGTTTTTGATTCTTTCCATAAATAAGGCTCACTCCATGTTTTCCCATTATCCTCTGTAAAACAGCTAACTACTTGTTCATACTCCGTCCATATCACCCAAAGTTTTTCATTCTGTTTAACAAAAGTAGCATAAGAACAATTTGAAGGATTAGACAATATTTTTTCTATCAGCTTTTTGATTTGATTGTTTTCAAATTTATATTTTTCATATTTAATAACAAGATTTCCCTCAACATATTCTGAATAAGCTACATGCAATATCCTATTTTTTTCCACAAACATATCTAGATATAGTTTTTCCTTAGAACTCGAAGTAATTTCTATAGAATTTTTCCATTGTTCCTTTTCTAAGTCAAATTCCTTTATATAAATTTGCTCCTGGTCCTTTAAAAAATCATAAAATCCTAACATCAATATCTCTTCATTTTTGATAATTTGAAATGAATTCAATAGATTTTTTCTCTTGATATCCTGCACCACAAAAGTTTTCCACTCTTGGTCGTTATAATAGTGATGATATATTCTATAACACATATCACTTTCATTTGCAGGTATACAATAAATCATATGTACTTTTTGTTTGTATATAAATAAATTTAAATTGAGTATATTGAGTGTATGATCTCCTCCTAAAATATTTTCATGCCAAAAACCATTTTCTAAAGACATTAAAACTAGTTTTCCATCTTTTCTTTGATACCCAAAATATACAATATTTTCTTCATCTATGACTGCATCATATTCCAGCGTACAATCATCTACAAATACATCTGATGTATATTCTTTTAAGTACTTATCAAAATGCGTATATATAACTTTTTCTTTATGCCATTGAAAATTATATAAATTTCCTAGGCGATCGTGAATTAAGACATTTCGTTGATTTGCAAAGGACATATTCTCACCATCCTGAACACAAATTGATTAAAATTAAACCCTCTTTCGTACTATCATATTTAAATATAAAAGAATATATGACAAATTTATATCAAAAGTGTAACAGATAATTTTCAAAATGAATATACTAGCAGTGTAAGAGAGGTTTGTAAGAGAAAAATAAAAGGGGGTTGCTATTATGGCATGTAATCAAAATTCTGGACCACTTACCATGGCCCTTGGTGATAAATGTTGTACTGCAAATACTGGATGTGAATTTGATGGAACACTTAGAAAGGTTCGAGCTGAATCCTTATATGTTCAAAAGGTTTACGATGCTGCACTATTCAATTTACAAGGATTAAGAACTGTATCAGGTCAAGAATTCAGACCTGCTTTAGGAAGAGGTGCAAGAATTACTAGGATTTTAGATATTAGATGTAGAAAATTCTTTAATCCATCTAATATTAATGATGAAAGAAACTTAATCGTAAAACCTGAAACAACTATTTCTGGAGCTGAATTTGTAGAAGATGAATGTGGGAAAACTGTTACAGTAATAGGTCCTGATGGAACTGCTTCTGAAAAATTATTATATACAAATACACAAGACTGCGATGAAGAATTTAAAGGTACACCCATCTTTGGTACTCAAAATGTTAAGATTACAGGTGATGTAGTTGTAGAAATCGATGCATTATTTACTGATGATTGTGACAAGCAATGTCAAGTAACACTATATGCCAATGTACCAATTGCAAGAGAATGTTCACCTATCGTTCTAACTAATTTCTTCGAATTATGTATGCCATCTGTTTTCAATACAGCATTCCTTCCACGCTTTGCTGAATTCTGCAATTTAAGTTGTGAAACAAGATTAGCAACAAATAGTATCATGAGAGATATTGTCATCTGTCCAGTAACAGGCCGTGTATCTGCAAATCTAATTATTGCATTATGTGTAACTTGTGAGAAAAAAATTGTTGTTCCTGTTCAGCTTTGTGTATTATCTACTGGATTCCCTAATCTATCAGCTGAAACGGCTCCAATATGCTCAACATTCCCACAATTATTCCCAGATCAAATCGACAGAAAACACCCTTGTAGATGTTCAGAACCATCTCCAATAGCAGAACAGCCTATTAGTGAATGTACAGAATAATTATATAAAAATAAAAACACTTCATTGAATGAAGTGTTTTTATTTTTATATATTATCGAGCAAATTAACACCATTTAAAATTCAACTAATATTCTACTGTTCTTTTCCTTATATTCTCTGAAAAATCTTCTCTTACTTCTAAGCATTTATCATCAGATAAATTACACTTTAAGCTACAAATCCTATTATTGTAATCAATATTTCTTTTATTTATCCTTGAATATAAGCAATTTATACATGTATCTAAATTATTTCTTGCAGTATTTACTATTTCTCTTTCTATTTCTTTCTTACTACCAAATCTCTCTTTACTATAAAACTCAGCATATCCTTCAACTAATTGATTGTAATTTTCTATTCTAACATTTTCAAATTCAATATATTTAGGAATTTCATTATTATTTCTCTCCATATATCTTTTAAAACTATCAAATGAATGTTCTTTTCTTCCGAAGTAATTGTATAAACTTTTCCCCAATCTTCTATCTTTCTTTTTATCAGCATTTAAATAAATTAAATAAGCCAAATCTTGAATAGTAATACAATCAACATCATTAAAATATGTAGATTCTGTTACAAATCTCCAAACAGTTGTATCTTGGGAAGATAATAATTTTATCCCATTAAACTTTGCATATAATAAGGTCTTATATTCTCCTAAATCTTTAGAATCTTTAATATTAAAAGTATCTTTTAATTCCTTGTCACATTCTTCAAAGAGCCTTTTTTCTACATCTCCTTTTATTATACTATCTTCTACAATTTTCACAGCCTCATTATCTTTTATAATTAAATCTATTTCATTTTTAATCGTTTCCTCTAAAACTTCTTCCATCACCTGTTTATGAATTAATACATTGTCAAATAAACTAAATAAAAATTCTAACTGTCCTTTAAAGTTCATAAATATATTCGCATCAAAAAGAACTGGAGATTTAATTCTCTTCATCATCATCATCATCATCTCCAATTCCAAAACTAGAGAAATCAATATTAATAGGCTTAATTTGAGGCTTATTTATATTAAAATCTGTGATTTTCTTATCATATTTATTAATTATACTCTCCAACTTGCTAAAAGATATGATGTTATTTTTATAAACATCTGCTGCAGTCTTTGGTACATTTAATGTATGATATTTTCTTGTATCAGGAGATTCCAAGGTTTCGATATTATTATAAACGGATTCATCCATCATTTTACAATACTCTATAATATGTTCTTCATATATTTTTAATTTTCCATATTGTATTCCATTAATTATTTGTAACTCCTTAAGCCTCTTTAATATAGTTTTAAAAGGAACTTCATATTGATACTGTAATTTAATTATTTCTAAAATAAAATCTTCTTCAGAATAATATGATTCTTCTATTTTTTTAAATCTCTCTACTACAATCTCTTTAGGCAACAAAAAAGCAGCAGCAAAATAATTGGCTTTCAATTCCTCCTGATGCATATTCTCTTCATCTAAAGTTTCTGAAATATCTTTATTGCTACATACTATAAAACTATCAATTTCTTTTTCTTGAAATTGGATAAGATGATATAATTCATGAGCACAAGCAAAATTTTGAAATCCTTTATCAAAACTAGTATTTATAAAAACCTGAATAAACTCTCCTTGTTTTCTTGTAAAGCCAGCAATATTTTCAGATTTTAAAGGATATAATAAAAGAAAAGAATCATATTGATTCTCTATAATATCAAATATTTTATTTCCTATCGGAGATTCAATGCCTAAGTCATTCATTTTTCTATGCTGAAGTGCTTTTTTTTCAATTTTATCTATCTCTTCTCTCTTTAACATAAGTTTCACCTACTATATTCGCTTTTTCATATTGAATAATGTTATAGCTTCATCCATCATTGATAAAATCATTTGAACTTCTTCAATATCTTCTTCAGACATATTTTTTTCTCTCTTCATATACATAACCATATCCGCTTCAGGCTTGTTAGTTCCTAGTATATAATCTGCACTTACTGAAAAATACTCTGTTATTTTTCTAAGTTCTAATACACCAATAGATTTTTTATTATTTTCTAATTTACTATAGGTAGATGTATTTATATCAAGCATATTTGCAATTTCTTTAGAGTTTAACCCTTTTGCTTCTCTTAATTCTTTTATTCTTTCACCAATGGTTTTCATAATCATCCCTCCTACCTCATAGTATATGTTATTGTTTCTACTTTAGCAACAAAACCAAAAAATTTTTATCAGTATTTCTAAAACAGAAATTATGATTGATATTTAAAACCAGTAGGTATACTGGCTTATTTTTAAAAGCAACCACAACACTTAAACATTAAAATTCAAAATAACCTTTTAATAATTCAATCCACTGCTTTTTCGTTCATAGACATTTCTCTAACCAGCTATTGTTCAATTTTTAAAGCATAGTCGTCTTTTTCATAAATAAATTTAATAATAGTTTTTGGAAAATCTATCGCGGCTCAATCTATCAATGTATTTTAGCCTTGATAGATTTCTACATTTAAGTATGATCAGTAAGGGTTTTATGAAAATCAATCACAGATTTATATAATCCCTCTCCAAGTCTAATAAATTCTCTTGTATTACTACATTTCTCTGCTTGCCTCATAATAATTTGAATACCGTTCAACATTCTATGAAATTTTCTATTGTCCATTCTCTACATCTAGATAACTTTGTATTTAATTTTCTAACAAATCTTCTAATTCTTTTTTATATTTATCTCTAATATGAGGAAGATGTGCAAACTCATTTATTCTTTTCTTCAAATTTTTGATTTTCATTTCTTTATTTTTTCGTTCCATGTAATTTACATTTTCTGTACTCATTAATTTATTTCTTTTAGTCTTTTCTTCTAACCTTTTTCTATTTTCTACTTCCTGCACTATCTCTTCATTTATTAATACTAATTTATTATATTCTTTTTTTTGACTGGTAATTTTATCTTGATAGTAAAATACTTCTTCCTTAAATTTTTCAATTTTACTCTGATATTTACTATACTTTTCTTCTATTATACTAATTTCAATTTTTTTCTTTTCTAATATATCATTTAAATGACATTCCATTTCTTCCATTTCTTTAAATTTATTATTGTGTTTCTGCTCTAGCTTTTTCATTAGCTCTTGATATTTTATATTTATAATCTTTTCTCTTTCAGTCAACTCATTCATCTTTGCATTATATGTTTTATCTAGTTCTTGAAATCTATCCTTGTATTTCTGCTTTAATTCATTCATTTTTATATCATGAGTTTGATTTAGTTTTTGTAACCTATTGAGATATTTCCCTCCCCCCCTGTGGTAAGATAGTTGTCGTAGGAGAAAATTAATGATATTCTCGAATAAAAATAAAGAAGGAGATTAAACCTATGGCAAAAAACAATAAAAGATATTCAATAGAAGAAAAACAGAGATTGATAAAAAGAATGTTGC
>JAOARV010000047.1 GCA_025210395.1 Marinisporobacter sp. | reverse complement strand
TCACCTTGTATAATGAAAACATAGGGAAAATCATTATACTTTTCCTTTCTAGATTATTTTCTATATAATCTTAATTAGACGCTGTGGATTATTGAGATCACCTACAGCAGCTTTCCCTATAAAGCCGACTGTTTTTTTTGAGGATATAACCACAGCTCTATGTTTATTTGTTAATTAGTTAGATAACGCATGACGTTTTATATATAGCAAGGATACATTTAACATGGGGCAAGTGGAAACACGGCGTACTATAATTTTTAAGGAGCTGACTACTATGATTTTTGTTGGTATTGATGTTGCTAAAGCTAAACATGACTGTTGTATCATTGACTCTGATGGAGTTATTCATACCGATTCCTTACGTATCCCTAATTCTAAGAAAGGATTTGATACACTCCACTCTACAATCCTTTCACTCCTTAATTCTAAGGATTTAAGTAACGTAAAAATAGGACTTGAATCAACAGGTCATTATAGCACTAACATCACAAATTATCTGTTCTCCAAAGGTTTTAATGTTCATATCTTAAATCCTTTGGCTACTAATCTTTTCCGTAAGGCTAGGACCCTTAGGAAAACTAAAACAGACAAGACCGACGCCAAGGTCATTGCAACGATGCTCTTTACTGATGATTCAAAATCCTATTCTCCTCCATCATACCAGATTCAGGAGCTAAAGTCATTAACAAGACATCGTTTTCGCATGATTGGCTATCGTTCTAAACTTAAAATTTCAGTTAACCGTTTAATTGATATCATTTTTCCAGAGCTACCAAGCTTTTTTTGGTCTATTCATCAAAATTCAAGCTATGCTCTATTACT
Organism: Marinisporobacter sp.; assembly: GCA_025210395.1. Lineage (GTDB taxonomy): Bacteria > Bacillota > Clostridia > Peptostreptococcales > Thermotaleaceae > Crassaminicella. Next base: position 5,700 of record JAOARV010000047.1, on the reverse strand, counting down.
TGAACTACCAACACCTAATGACATTAGCTCTTGTCATCTTACAAAGCTTACTAGCCTTATAAGTAAAGCTTCCAAAGGTAAATATGGTAAGGAAAAATCCATTGCCTTAAAAGAGCTGGCAGCTAATTCTATTGGATCAAGTGACCGCTCTATTGCTTTTGAGCTTAAGCAAACTATTAGACTTATCCAATCTGTTCAATCTGAAATAGCTGCTTTAGATAAACAGATTAAATTAGTTGTTGATGAACTTAATACACCTCTTTTAACTATACCTGGTATTGGGTATACTTTAGCTGCTATTATTTTAGCTGAAATTGGTGATATTGAACGCTTTTCAACACCTGCTAAACTTCTTGCATTTGCTGGTATGGAACCTTCTACATATCAGTCTGGAACGTATAATGCTTCTAAAACTCCTATGGTTAAGCGAGGCTCTAAATACCTTAGATGGGCTATTATACAAGCCGCAAGATTAGTTCCTATGCGGGATGCTACTTTTGCAGCATATATGGCAAAAAAACGTTCAGAAGGAAAACATTATTTTGTTGCTCAAAGCCATGTTGGTAAAAAGCTCTTAAGAGTAATTTTTTATCTTCTTAAGAACAATACTGAATTTGTTCCACAAGTGTAAATATATTTCGTTTATCAATTCTTTTAAAAGGGCAACTTTGTTGCTTTATTTGTCATGCACTTTTTTACAGCAAACTTTTTCTCTCAAATTTATCAAATTCTTCTTGACTTCATATAGTTAGTCTCTAAATTCCTAAATATCTGTCGATCATATTCCTATCGACTCCATAGGATAATGCAGTTTCCCTGGAAATAATTCCCCTTCTAAACAACTCACTTATGGACATGTCCATGGTTTTCATCCCAAACTTTGAACCCGTCTGAACTATAGTTTGAATCTGATGGGTTTTGCCTTCCCTTATGAGATTACGGATGGCAGTTGTCCCTATCATCGTTTCCATAGCGGCAATTCTTCCTCCCCCATTTTTAGGTAAAAGCTGTTGTGATATAACTCCTTCCAAAACCGCAGCAAGCTGTATTCTAACCTGCTGCTGTTGATAGGGTGGAAATACATCTATCACCCTATCAATGGTCTTTGCTGCACCTATGGTATGTAGGGTTGATAATACCAAGTGACCTGTTTCCGCCGCTGTTATAGCAATAGATATGGTTTCTAAATCCCTCATCTCTCCCACTAGGATTACATCTGGGTCCTGTCTTAGGGCTGACCTCAAAGCATAGGCAAAGTTTTTGCAGTCATTACCTATCTCCCTTTGATTTACAATACTCTTATTATGTTTATGAAGGTATTCTATAGGATCTTCCAGTGTTAATATATGACAGCTTCTATCATTATTGATATAGTCTATAATCGAAGCCAAAGTGGTTGACTTTCCGCTTCCCGTGGGGCCAGTTATTAGAACCAATCCTCTTTTTCTCATGGCCAGTTCCTTCACTATAGGTGGCAATCCTAACTCTTCCATAGAAGGTATCCTTAGGGCCACTATTCTTATAGCTATTCCATAGCTGCCCCTTTGTTTAAATATATTTACTCTAAATCTTCCTAATTTTGACTGGGAATATGAAATATCTATTTCGCCTTGTTCCTCTAAAACCTTTATTTGTGTCTCATTCACTAACTGCTTAACTAATCCCAATGTATCCTCTGGCATCAAAGGCTTTTCTCCATATTTCTTTAATTCTCCATATATTCTCATAACCGGTGGTACTCCCACGGTTAGATGTATATCCGAAGCCCCAAGCTCACTGGTTGTTTTCATAAGTTCTTCTAGGTTCATTGTCCACCACCTAATCTATAACGTATGTTACCCTTAATAGCTCTTTAACTGTCGTGACTCCATTTTTCACTAATTCTTCACAATTCATTCTAAGACTGCTTGTCCCATTTTTTGATGCCTTTTTCCTTAGGATATCCACACCCTCTTTGTTGTCTATTTGTATGCGAAGTTCCTTCCCTATAGTCATTATCTCATGTATAGAGATTCTTCCCCTATAGCCTGTATGATTACAATAGCTGCAGCCCTTACCCTTATATAATTGGACTGCTTTGTCTATTTTCAATATGTTTCTCTCAGCTTCACTTGGAGTATACTCTACCTTACAGTAAGAACATATCCTTCTAACAAGCCTTTGTGCTATTATACCTACTACCGATGAGGAAACTAAATAGGGTTCTATACCCATATCCATTAATCTGGTAACCGTAGACGCAGTATCATTGGTATGCATTGTACTCAAAACCAAATGACCCGTTATAGCCGCCCTAACTGCTATCTGAGCTGTTTCAGAGTCCCTTATCTCCCCTATCATTATGATGTCAGGGTCCTGTCTCAAAATGGATCTGAGGGCATTTGCAAAGGTAAGTCCTGCTTTGTTGTTTACTGCAACTTGGTTTATTCCATTTAATCTATACTCAACAGGATCTTCAACTGTTATAATATTTCTGTCAATTTTGTTTAGCTCCCTAAGTAAAGTATATAATGTAGTAGTCTTACCGCTGCCGGTTGGCCCTGTGACCAATATAATGCCATTTGGGTTTTTCATTATATTGGTTAAAAGGTCAAGATTATGGTTATTAAAACCAAGCTGACTTTTCGACATTAAAAAGTTGCTTCTATCCAAAAGTCTGATAACTATCTTTTCACCATAGACCGTCGGAAGTATTGATATACGCAAATCTATTTCTTGACCATCCATATTGATCTCTACTCTTCCATCCTGGGGAAGCCTTTTTTCTGCTATATTCATCTTGCCCATGATCTTAATTCTAGTTATTATTGCAGAATGGGTAGTTTTAGCTGGTGTCATGATTTCTTGGAGATTACCATCGATTCTAAAGCGAACTCTTATTTTACTTTCAAAGGGTTCTATATGTATATCACTAGCTTTGGATTTTACAGCTTGCTTAATGATGGAATTAACTAACCTTACTACAGGAGCATTGTTTATTTCATCTAAAATCTCATCATCGATATTTTCTATATTATCAACCTTGTATTGACTTTTAAAATCTTCTATGGCTTTTTCAGCACTTTGTTTTCCATAATATTCATCTATGGCATCAAGTATCCCTTTTCCCGTGGATATGACTGGTTCAACATCCAATCCCGTAGCAATCTTCACATCATCTATGGCAAATATATTTAAAGGGTCTGCCATAGCTACCATAAGTCTATTTGCTTTTTTACTCACTGGTATCAAAGTATGTCTTCTTGCTAAATCCTCACTAATCAAATTAGGTATATCAGGATCTATATAATGTTTCTCTAGATCCATATGAGGTATACCAAGCTGAAATTCTAAAACCTCAATTATTTGCATCTCTGTTATTAAACCACTATTAGTTAGAATCTCACCAATTTTTTTACCCGAGCTTCTCTGGATAGTTAGTGCTTCACTTAGTTGTTCTAATGTTATTAATTCTGCTTCAATCAATAGATCTCCCAATCTTTTTCTTTTTTCCATCTTATCCCCCGAATTCGAAATATATGAAATAAAAAAAACTAACTATAATTCCTTATTTCACAGTTAGCTGACTACGCCATCACATCAACATAGGCGTACATATATAGCTATTCATCTCTTATTTACGTTTTATTAAGTTCTTAATGTTCTCTTATAGAGAGTTTAAATTAAAATTTTGACTGGAATTTTTATGATATTTTTCTAGTCAATAGTTAATTCGACCTATTTTTTGAAATACCTGCTAAATTTTATATTTTTTTTATTATTTTGAAATCAAGTGAGCAAATTGCATAAGTTACATAATAAACGGGGTATAGCTCTACTAATGTAAGGATTTTTAGTATAGACTTTAACTTATACATGGCCAAAATGCCAAGAAGTATCGCATATTTGTCCATGTATAAATTAAGTTATACTATGAAAATCCCATAGATAATTTATTTTTTGTATATTTGTATTCATATTTTTGATTTTTTTTGAATATTAATTGAAATTATACGAGAAAGGATGATTTGTATGCCTCAATGCATTTATGCAAAGGAATGCTCATATCTTAATAATACCATTAAACACCAAAAAGGTTTTAAGGATATTTTCAAGGCTAACTACTGTAGCTACTATTACACTAAATGTGCTATATGGCAAATATCACAAAGCAATGGTATGGAAAATGTTCCTAAAAATCTTTTGCCATTTCAATATACCATGGTGGATCACAACAGGGTTTAAAACACCCTGTTAAGCTTATTTATTTTTTCTCAAATCCCAGAATGCATAAAAGCCATTTTTATATTTCCCCTTAGATCTACTATCTATGTGGAAAAATGTATCATAAAACCCTATACCACCACCTAGTCCATCTAGTTCACATAATTCTATCCATTTACTTTTAACATTATTTAAAAACTCATCCCTTCTTTGTTTTGAAAATTCGTAAAAATCATCTGGTAATGCTATATCACTGGCGATACCCTCTATATGCTTACTTTTCTTACTGCCTCCGATCTTTTCATTGTATTTTTCAGTTCTATAGCCTGAAACAACCTTCATCGGTCTATTGTACCAATTTCTGAAACTTTGTAGTCTTTGTATATGATCTATTACTGCTGCATTCAAAAGCACTTCTCCCCTATCCTTACATTTGAATTCAGCAAGATTAAAGTTCTTAGTTATTTGCCCATCAAAAACCTTTATATTCAGCATGTCTTTCACCCCCTAATATAATACTCTTGAATACCTTTTTAGGTGCTTTAAAAGAATAAAACAGCGTCCCCTGAATAACCTTTAAGGTCTTTCTTGAGACGCTGTGCATATCTTCCCTTTCTTTTTTGCATTTTTCTTTTTTTACTTTCGTGGGCACCACATCCAGATTTCACAATATCAAGATGTCTTCCCTGCTTGCCAGAAGAACTGATTACCAATTCTTTACCACTAATAATAATTTTTTCTTTCATTTTCTTCATACTTATCACCCCAACTTATTTCCTTTTAATATCATAATATCAAAAAATATTTACCACTTAAATTGTATAAAAACTAAAGGACAAGTCCATGAAATCATAAAAAAACCCTGAAAATGTCAGGGTTTTTTATAGTAGTCTATATATTAAAATATGTACTTTGTATATTCTAATTATAGTTTTACTACATTAGTTGCCTGAGGTCCTTTTTCCCCTTCAACAACTTCAAACTCAACATCTTGATCCTCATCTAAAGATTTGAATCCAGTTCCTTCTATAGAAGAATAGTGTACAAATACATCTTTGCCGTCTTCTCCTGTGATGAATCCATAACCCTTTTCGCCGTTAAACCATTTTACTTTACCTTTCATTAAACAATCCTCCAAAAATTCAATTTGTAGTATAACATACTTACTATGCAAGATTATCATTTATATACACAACTGTCAAGCCACACCACCATAAAAACATTGTCGAAATATAGGATATTAGCTGTTTTAACCATGGCCATCCAGCCAATATTCAGCTTCCAATTATGCAATTTGCTCAATCAATTATAGAGACTCCAGTCAAAACTTTAATTTATACATGTCCAAATATGCGATGGTTCTGGGCATTTTGGACTTGTATAAGTTAAAGCCTATACTAAAATCCCTACATTGTATTTTTCATAGGTTTATTTAAATCCTTCACCAGTTTACAAGTTTAATTAAGCTACCTGATCTTTGTCAAGGAAGCTATAAAC
>JAOARV010000046.1 GCA_025210395.1 Marinisporobacter sp. | reverse complement strand
ATTTCAATAATATTATGGAAGAGTATAAAAGTGGTAGTGGGTCTCACATGAACGAAGGTAAAGCTACTAAACAACTTGAAGATGTAACAAAAGGTGATAAGCCAGTAAATCTAGTTGAGGAGACGACAAAGAATAGTAAAATTTATTATGATGAAAAAACAAATCGATGGAAAGATGAAAAAGGTAGATTTGTTGCAAATCCAAATGAAGCTACTAAGAATTCTAAAAAAGTAGTTGATAATGGTAGTGGAGTTAATATTAAAAGTGGAGTAAAAGAAGATAAGGTTGAGAAAGTAGGAAATAGTGGTAAGGTAGTAAAAGAGGGGATGAGTGAAGCAGAAGTACTAAAAGGAGAAGACATTTATGGTTCATATTATGAAGAAGCAAAGCAATTGTTTGAAGAAGACCCAGAATTTTTTTCTAATCCTGATAAATCAATTATAGTTAGTGGAGAAGATTTGAAAAAAGCTAGGGATGATTATAATACACTAGTTTCTCAAGGAAGCTTAAACAAAGGTCATCACAAACAAGGACTTGCATTCGGAGGAGAGAATATAAATGATAACATTACTTATACAGGTGAATCAACTATAAAAAGTAGCAAATTAGAAAATTTGGATTTAGACTTCTATTCAAAAAATGGATATGGAAAAGAAAATGCAAAAATATTAAAAATATACAAGAATGAGAATGGGGTATATGTTTTTGGTAATAATCCAAGGCATACGGCTGCTACTAATTTTCAAAATAAAGTATTGAGGTGGCAACGTAATAATGGACTAAGAAAATAAGAGATGGATTGGAATGATAAGTATATGAATGAGAATGAGAAAGATAATATAATATGTAAAGGGATCTGGTATGGGGAGATTCCTAATAATATTAGTAGAGAAGAATTGTGGTATAAAATTAATAATGAAAATGATGAAAAAAAGAAGCTATTATCAATAATTGATTTATTAAAATTGGGGGATTTTTCAGCAAAACATTTATTAATTAAAATGATGAATGAAAGCACTAATAATAGTGTAATAAAGCTTTGTATTAGAGTATTTTGTTCAATTGCAAATCATAGTGATATTTATAACACTAAAAACTTGGAAATGTTATCATATTTTGACGATGATGCAGTCAATGTATTTGTAACATATTCAAAACAAGCATTATCATATGAAATTGTTCCATATTTACTTGCACTTTTAGAAGAATGGGAAGACACTTATGTTGAAACTACAATAAGAGATTCATTACAAGATATACTGAACTATGAAGAATCAATTTCAAAAAGTGTTTCAGTTGATGAAATAGGAGAATTTTTTCTAAATAAAAAAGAAAAAGTAGATGTAGAAAAATATTACTATAAAGGAGTGTTAGCATTTCCAGGAGTATTAACAAAAAGATTGTTAGATGCAAGTGCTCTTTCTAGAAAATGTGGAACGGAATTAAAAGAAATTACTATTCCAACAATACTTTCAATTTGGAGTGGTATTGAATGTCCTGTACAATACTATACAATAGTAGATGATGAAACAATGAAAAAAGTTTTCGATTATGTTAAACAACTTTCAAAAATGAATTGGGAAAAAGGATGCAAATATTTTTATGGACATAAAATAGGTTCTGGTGCAAAAATAAAAACAGAGATATAATTATGTAAAAAATTAGGAATGGAGATCGTATTATGTCACAGAATTTATTCTTTTATGAGTGAGATGGTATTTAAAATATTTATTGAGTTAGATAAGGATAAGGGGGATAGGTTCGTTGTCCCTAAATTGTAAAATTTATCTTGTGGTTTAATAAGCTTTGAGGATAATGCTATGAATAGATTCATAAATATTTTAAAATCTAAAGAGAAGAGAATGCTATTGGTTTTTATTTCATAGAAAGAAGAGACGGAGTTAAGGGTAGATTAAAAAATTTAATCTATCCTTAATTTTTTCTATGCTCCATTTCTTTTTTATTTTCAAAATTTCATTATTACTTAATTCTGTAATACCAAGAGCCGTCAAGGCAGTAAAACAAAAGGTTCATAAAGCTATCAATAAAACAAAAAAAGCAGTCAAGCAATTAAAAACGAAAGTAGATGCAAAAGTAAAGGAAGTAAATGAAAAGATAACAAAAACGATAAAAGAAGTAGATAAAAAAATAAATGATAAAATAGACGAAATAAAAGAGGATATAAATAGTAGAAATACTAGAATCCTAGAAAAAGTTAAGGGTGAATGGGACAAGTTTGTAGATAGAACCATAAGGGGAAAAACAATAGTAGGAGCCTTTTGTGCAATACTTGATCCTAGAACTGCATTTAGAGGATTAGATTTTGTATTGCAAGCAAGAAAAGCATTAATAGAAGAATATCCAACACTCTTTCCTTCAAATGTTGCAAAAGGTGTAGTTAGTGGAATCAAAAACATTATAGTAGGTTTAGGACAAGGTGCAGGCTCAGCGATATATGAGCTAGATATACCAGGGTTATCAGATTTTATAGGAGAATTTACAAAGGTAAGAGAGGAAGGAGCAGAAAGCAATATAGCCTCAACACTCGGAGCCTTTGCACATGGAGTTATTGTAAAGGGAGTAGGCGGAACAGTAGAAGGTATTGCCAATTTAGTAGCAGATCCAATAGCTGCAGTAGAAGGAATCAACAAAATATTGGCATACCCAGAAGAGACAATTCCAGCCATATGCAGTGGAGT
>JAOARV010000045.1 GCA_025210395.1 Marinisporobacter sp. | reverse complement strand
TTTCATCCTTATTATGCAACTCATGGTCCAAAATAACTACTGTATCGGTTCTACCACTATTAGCAGCGTTATCAATATATTGTGCAATTTTCATTAACTGCTTTTTCACTCTTTCTTCTATATTAACTTCTTTTAATTTAACTTCTTCCACCACGTTTCTTATATCTTCAACGGATTTCAAAATATCATTTATATCAGTAGTTTCTTCAGGATCTACATCTTTAGCAATAGATTTTGTAGAATCTACATTCTTCCAATTTACTACATACTCAATTTCTATATCATCCCCAGTAAGCTGCTTAATAATTGTTTTTATCCTATCTGTATATCTAGGTTCAACAATATCTTTTGAAAAATTATTATCTATTGCTAATACAAGGATTTTGTTATTGAATTCTACAATTTGTATCGGTTCAATCCAAGTTGCAAAACTAACTGATATCAATTCATTCTCAAGAACCTTTAATACCTCTTCCCATATTTTATCCAGATGTTTTTTATCTTCCTTCACTTCTAAATCCTCCTTGAATATAGTCCCCACCTTCTTAAATCTATCATAATTGTAGTATATAGTTTTTAAATGATAAAAAGAAAAACCAACGAATTCTTCCTTACGTTAGCTCTATTCACCAGTGACTTTTTCTAATTTTCCAACAAATCCGTGATTCTGATCATACACTCCCCTAAAAGAACCAGGATAACCGTCTCCTCCGTTGAGAATCCCCTTGTGTCCTATATGTTTACTTTATAGCTCTTATTTGATTAATAACATTATCATGTTTTTTAACTTTATTTGTAAGAGCTGTTACCTTACCTTGAATATCTGCCAAAGTAAATTGCATTTTCTCTTGCTCTGCCCTAGTTATTTTTATATTTTCCTCAATTCCTCCTTGCATAATATACATTTCATCTTGACGCATCTTCATTCCCTGTTGTTCTTTTTTCATTTCTTGTTGCTCTTTTCTCATTTCTTGTTGCTCTCTTTCAATATTATCAAGTTTGCTTAATATCAATTTTAATATTTCTTGTTCCATTTTTTATACCTCCTACCTTATTAAATTAATTATATCAAACTCTATTTACTGAAGTCAAAGATTTATACAATATTTTTTCTCTCCTCTTTCCTGCGGTACTCTTCAAAAAAAGCCCACAACTCCTGTGCCTTTTTCCCTCTCAAGAATTAGTTTCAAAACAGCATAAAAGAACCGTACTCTTGTGTCACTTTTCTTTTTCATAAATTACTTTCCCGACTCTATCAATATGTTCCTTTAATTTTATATGTTTTAAATGAGTATAATCTACAATATCAAAAAAATATGGCAGTGGACTTTTTTCTTCTAACATAGCATGAAGAGCTGATATAATGTCAAAATTTATATTTTCACCATAAATACCTATATCTACATCTGAGCCTGGTTTGTAATTTCCTTTAGCCCTTGATCCAAATATAACAGCTTTTTCTATTACATCGAATTTTTTTAGAGCATCAATAATATAATTTAATTCAAAATTTTTTAGTCCAAATTTCATATTAACTCCCCTAGCTTGCAACAAAGCTTTTTAATGATTTGATAATATTTTTTCCTTATTAGTTCTTCTGCTTCCATTGCTTTTCCTTCATCATATGTATGTGCCATCAGATTTCTTTTTTCCAATGCATCAATCCATGCATGTCCATCAGTGATTAGCTGTATCTGAAAAGCTGTTTGTATTGTTTTTCTAGGACTTTTCACATCAAAACCCTCTTGCTCCAAATAATCTTTCATAGTTTTCCAAGCTAATTCAAAAGTATATTCAAAACATTGTATTAATCCTTGAACTTCAAATTTGTTTAATTCTTCTTTTTCTATAAATTCTGTAAGCTGGATAGTAGCCTTTTTGAAATTTTCAAATCTTTGTTTCCATCTAATATCATTGTTCATATATATCACCTATTTCCCTAAAATCGTTATAATTATAGTATAGCATTCTTATAATCCTTTAAAAACAAAAAAACAATCGGATTCACAAAATACGATTGCTACTGAGAGTACAAATTACTTAATCACGCTGCATGGCGGTGCAAGGCGATTAACAATATAGTAAACATACCAAAGATTATCATTAAAGATATTGCTTCGTATGTACTCATTGTGTCACCTACCTTCATCTGAAAGTAAGGTGGCAAACATACCCTGCTCTTTTCCGATTACCTTATCTTATTTTACTAAAATCTTCTATGATTTTCTACATATTTTCATTTCCTATCCCCAAACCAACTATTCCCTAAAATCTTTCTTAAGAAATAGTTTCAAAAATGGTACAAAAGAACCGTACCCTTGTGTCTGTCTTGCTTTTAATATTGTGTCTATATTCTTCTAATCACTCCAAAACTAATACCAGTTAACCTTTCAATTTGTCTTATGGATAAACCTTTCTCTTTACATTTTTTTATAATATCATTTCGCTTTTCTTTTTCAAAGCTTTGTATCTCTAGGGGGCTTTGGACTCTAGAAATTCCTTTTATAAAATCTATAGCCTCTGGATCTTTCCATCTCATATTTTGATTATACTCTAAACATTTATCATTATTTTCTTCTAAACTAAACTCTTTGAACAATCTTATAGCTTTTTCTCGATCTTCAGAAAACATGTTAAGGGTGACATCTATATCACAAAGTCCCGATTTTTCTATGTATTCTCTATAGCTACTCCATGGATATTCTGAAATCTTCTTTACCATTCCTGCTTTTAATGGGTTCTGGTGAATATATCGATTAACGGTTAAGAAATATTTGTCATTTTCAA
>JAOARV010000044.1 GCA_025210395.1 Marinisporobacter sp. | reverse complement strand
GCTGATGGTACTTGGTGGGTAACTGCCTGGGAGAGTAGGTCGTCGCTGGTTAAGAAGAATCTAAAACGAAAAAATCGTTTTAGATTCTTTTTTTTATTGGCAAAAATGATGTATATTATTGTGTTTTTATTGAAAGAGTTTTTTCTGATCAAATCATAACAAAAGTTGAGAGGGATTTTTTATGTATTTACACATTTTTTTTTAAGTGATATAATGAATAGATAAATGAATAGATACTTGTAGGCATAAGACATGGAGAGCCGCACAAGTTAACCTATCTATATAGGCTTAACTTTGTGGTTTTTTGATTACAACAAATATTGCGAAAATTGATTCTTTGGAAAGATTTAAACAACATGTACTTCAAAAGTTGGTTTTTAAAATGTTATTGACTATATGATGACATAATATATATACTTTAGGGAAATCTATTTACTTAAGGGAGGGGTTTTAGTGAATAAAAATTTTTATAAAAAAGTAGAAGCAAATCCCATTATTGCAGCGGTAAATAGTATGGAAAAATTGGATTTAGCCATTGAATCACCTTGTGAGATTATGTTTTTATTGACAGGAAATATTTTCAATTTAAAGGGAATTATAGATCAAGTAAAAGATCAAGGTATGGATATTTATGTCCATATCGATCTAATGGAAGGTTTTTCAAAGGATACGGTTGCACTAAAGTATATTCATGAGAATATGAAGCCTGATGGAATTATTACTACAAAGAGTAGTCTTGTTAAAAAGGCAAAAAATATGAATATACGTGCGATACAAAGACTTTTTATATTAGATTCATTGTCTCTTGAGACAGGAATCCATTCAGTAAAAGTTACAAGACCTGATGCAATAGAAATTATGCCAGGAATCATGCCTAAGATTATTAAACATGTATATAATAAAACAAAGCTACCTGTTATAGCGGGTGGATTAATTAAAGATAAAGATGATGTAATACAAAGTCTTAAAGCTGGAGCCATGGCAATATCAACTAGCAAGAAAGAAATTTGGTATATGTAAGAATCATTTACGGTCCGCTCTGAGCAATATTAGTGGATCGTAATATTTTTTATATAATATAGAAAAATAAGTTTATCACACACAAACTTATGAAAACTGAAAGGAGATTTGCTTTATGAAAAAAACAAAAATTGTATGTACTATTGGGCCTGCAAGTGAAGAGAAAGAGATTTTAACGGAACTTATTGAAAATGGGATGAACGTGACAAGATTAAATTTTTCTCATGGAAGCCATGATGAACATCAAAAGAGAATTGATAAAATCAAGGAAGTAAGAAAAGAATTAGATATACCTGTAGCCATCTTATTAGATACAAAAGGACCTGAAATTAGAACAGGAAATTTCAAAGAGGGAGAAGCCTTTTTAAATGAAGGAGAATTTTTCACATTAACAACAAGAGATATTCTTGGAGATGTGACTATTGGAAGTATTACATATAAAGAGCTACCTAATGATGTAAATGAAGGAGATATAATTCTTATTGATGATGGTTTAGTAGGATTAGAAGTTTTAGAAATTTGTGATGGAACAGATATAAAATGTAAAATCAAAAACTCAGGAATGATTAAGAATCATAAGGGAGTAAATGTGCCAGGAGTAAAAATCAATCTTCCAGCATTAACAGAAAAGGATAGAAGTGATATTATTTTTGGTATTCAAAATGGAATCGATTTTATTGCTGCTTCCTTTGTAAGGAAAGCAGAAGACGTACTTGCCATAAGAAAGGTTTTAGAAGAACATAATGCAGAAGATATTCAAATCATATCAAAAATTGAGAATCAAGAAGGTGTAGACAATATAGATAAAATTATTGAAGTATCTGATGGGATCATGGTTGCTAGAGGAGATTTGGGGGTTGAAATTCCAACAGAACAAGTTCCACTTGCTCAGAAGATGATGATTCAAAAATGTAATAGTGTTGGAAAACCAGTTATTACAGCTACACAAATGCTAGATTCTATGATGAGAAATCCAAGACCTACTAGAGCAGAAGTAACAGATGTAGCAAATGCTATATTTGATGGTACAGATGCTATTATGTTATCTGGAGAAACAGCTGCTGGAAAATATCCTGTTGAAGCTGTAAAGACTATGGCGAACATAGCAAAAACTACAGAGGATGCACTAGACTATCAGGCAATTCTTAGAGAAAAGAGTGTAGGAAAAAATATAAGTATTACAGATGCAGTGAGTCATGCTACTTGTACAAGTGCACAGGATTTAAGAGCGTCAGCAATTATTACAGCAACTTCATCAGGTCATACTGCAAGAATGGTATCAAAATTTAGACCAAAGGCACCAATCATTGCATCTACAACAAATGAAAAGGTAGTAAGAAGATTATTGTTAAACTGGAACGTATATCCTATCATGACATCTAAAGGTGATTCTACAGATGAAATCTTTGATTTTTCAGTAAAAAAATCATTGGAAGCAGGATATATAAAAGCAGGAGATCTAGTAATCATTACAGCAGGTGTTCCAGTAGGCGTTGCAGGTAGCACAAATACAATAAAAGTTCATATAGCAGGAGAAGTACTTGTTAAGGGAACCGGAATCGGAAGAAAATCAGAAACTGGTACTGTATGTATAGCAAATAGTGCACAAGAAGCAAATGAAAAGTTGAAAGAAGGAGATATTCTTGTTACTATAGGGACAGATAAAGATATGGTACCATATATGGAAAAAGCGTCTGCTATCATTGCAGAAGAAGGAGGGCTTACTTCTCATGCTGCTGTTGTAGGGTTAAATATAGAAAAACCAGTAATTGTTGGTGCAATTAATGCTACAAAATTATTAAAAGATGGGCAAGCAGTAACTGTAGATGGAACAAGTGGTTTAATATATGAGGGAAAAATAAGAATTTTATAAAAACGACTAAATTTTTAGAAAACTATTTACAAATTGCTTTTAAAATGATATCATAAGTTCAGATATCAATATTGAAGGCGGAGAGATGGAGAGCCATACAAATTACCACCCTATATGATAGGGTTGGCTTTGTATGGTTTATTTTTATGTATGTAGGAAGGGGGATTGAAAATATAGATGAGTTATATCAAAAAGGAAAACGATATCTATAGGAAAAAGATTACTTTTTTAATAACTAGGAATCGTCTTCCTTATCATGAAGCTACGAAAGGGGGGAGATCAGGAGTAGATGAAATGTTGAATTATTAGGCATTATTTCATATGATTAAAATAGGCGTATTAAGACAACTTAATTATACAGGGGGATGAAGATTATGTCAGCATTTATGGGCGAATTGATAGGTACAATGATATTAATCATTTTAGGTTGTGGTGTGAATGCAGGGGTTACACTAAATAAATCGTATTCAAAAGCTTCTGGCTGGATTGTAATTACTATAGGATGGGGTCTTGGTGTTGCTATGGCAGTTTATGCTGTTGGAAATGTAAGTGGTGCGCATCTTAACCCTGCTGTAACGGTAGGATTAGCTTCTATTGGAAGCTTTCCATGGGCAGATGTTCCATCATATATAATAGCTCAAATGATAGGAGCTATTATAGGAGCAACACTTGTATGGCTTCATTATTTACCTCATTGGGCTGAAACAGAAGATTCAGGAAGTAAATTAGGGGTATTTTCAACAGGTCCAGCTATAAAAAATACATTTGCAAATATGATTAGTGAGATCATAGGTACTTTCATATTAGTATTAGGAATATTAGCCATTGGGCAGAATGAATTTGCACAAGGACTAAATCCATTTATTGTGGGTGCGCTGATCGTAGCTATTGGTATTTCTCTAGGAGGAACTACTGGATATGCAATTAATCCTGCCCGTGATTTAGGACCTAGGATTGCACATTTCATACTTCCAATAGCTGGTAAAGGTGATTCAAACTGGGGATATGCTTGGATTCCAGTAGTTGGACCTATTATCGGTGGTGTTCTAGGTGGCGTGTTTTTTCAAGCATTCTTTTAGAAAATTTCGAGAAGTTGTTACATGAAAAAGATCTACATACCAAATAAAAACAATATAAACATTGTTAAAATAAAATAGACTGTTCAAAAATTAGGATCATTTAAAATCCGACAGGGGGAAAAAACAATGAAAAAATATGTAATGGCGTTAGATCAAGGAACAACTAGTTGTAGAGCAATCTTATTTGATCATGATGGAAAAATAGTAAATGTTGCACAAAGTGAATTTACACAAATTTATCCAAAAGCTGGATGGGTAGAGCATGATGCAATGGAAATATGGGGAACACAAAGTGGAGTAGCAAGACAAGTACTAGAAACTGCAGGGGTTAGACCTGATGAAGTAGCAGCTATTGGTATTACCAATCAAAGAGAGACAACAGTAGTATGGGATAAAACTACAGGAAAACCTATCTATAATGCAATTGTTTGGCAGTCACGTCAAACAGCAGCTATTTGTGATGATTTGAAGAAGAGGGGATTAGAAGATTATATTCGTCAAAATACAGGTCTTGTTGTAGATGCATATTTTTCAGGGACAAAAGTGAAGTGGATTTTAGATAAAGTTGAAGGAGCAAGAGAAAAGGCGGAAAAGGGTGAATTATTATTTGGTACCATGGATACATGGTTGATTTGGAATTTAACAAGAGGAAAGGTACATGTAACAGATTATTCAAATGCATCAAGAACCATGCTTTATAATATAAAAGAACTTAAATGGGATGAGAAAATATTAAATGAACTTGAAATTCCTGTAGCCATGTTGCCAAAAGTTAAACCAAGTAGTGAAATTTATGGATATACAGATGAAAATACTTTTGGAGGGGCAATGATTCCTATATCAGGAGCAGCTGGTGATCAACAAGCAGCATTATTTGGGCAAGCTTGCTTTAACCCTGGTATGGCTAAAAATACTTATGGAACAGGTTGTTTTATGCTAATGAATACAGGGGAAAAAATGATTTCCTCTAGCAATGGACTTCTTACAACTATTGCTTGGGGAGTAGATGGAAAGGTAGAATATGCTCTTGAAGGAAGTATATTTGTAGCAGGAGCATCTATTCAGTGGCTTAGAGATGAGTTGAAAATTATCCAGGATGCAGCTGATAGTGAATATTTTGCAAGTAAAGTTAAAGATACAAATGGGGTTTATGTAGTACCTGCTTTTGTAGGTCTTGGTGCTCCTTACTGGGATATGTATGCAAGAGGTACCATTGTAGGACTTACTAGAGGTGCAAATAGAAGTCATATTATAAGAGCAACATTAGAATCCATTGCTTACCAATCAAGAGATGTATTAGAAGCTATGCAAGAAGATTCTAACATCAAGCTTAAAGCTTTAAAGGTTGATGGCGGAGCTGTTGCCAATAATTTCTTAATGCAATTTCAATCTGATATTTTAGGTGTTTCTGTAGAACGACCAGAAGTAATAGAAACTACTGCTTTAGGGGCTGCATATTTGGCGGGTCTTGCAGTAGAATTCTGGAAAGACAAAGAAGAGATTGCTAAGAGATGGAATGTGGATAGAACATTTAATGCAGAAATGGATGAAGACACAAAAGATACAAAATATACAGGCTGGAAAAAGGCTGTTGAAAGATCTTTAAAATGGGAATCTGAAGAATAAATCATATAAGAGGAAAGATAATAAAATATTTACAATAGAAGGCTTATATGATAAAGTGAGATAAATGAATATCTAAAGGCGTGAGAAATGGAGAGCCGCATGAAGCTATCTAAGAAATTAGAGATAGCTTTGTGCGGTTTTTTGTTTTGCAATTTAAAGGAGGGAATCACATGTATGATGTAGCCGTAATAGGTGCTGGTATTATAGGGACTTTTATAACAAGAGAATTATCTAAGTTTGACTTAAAAACAATTATGATTGATAAAGAAAATGATATAGCCAATGGAACAACAAAGGCAAATAGTGCGATTATCCATGCAGGATATGATGCAAAGGCAGGGACATTAAAAGGAAAGCTCAATGCAAAGGGAAATGCTATGTATGCTCATGTTTGTGAAGAAATGGATGTACATTTTAAAAGAATTGGTTCCTTTGTTATTGCTAGTAATGAAGAAGAAATGGAAAGTATAAAAGAATTATATGAAAGAGGACGTAAAAACAATATTCCTCATATGAAAATCTTATCTCAAGAAGAAGTAAGAGAGATGGAACCTAACTTAAATGAAGAAATTATGGGTGCTTTATATGCCCCAACAGCAGGAATTGTGAGTCCATGGGAGCTTGCAGTAGCATTAGCTGAAAATGCAGCAGATCATGGTGCTGAGATTAAGCTTGAAACAGAAGTTTTAGGTATTGAGAAAAATGAAGAAGGCTATGTGATTCAGACAAATAATGGAGAGATCAAGGCAAAATATATATTCAATTGTGCAGGTGTATATGCCCAAGAAATTAATGAAATGGTTGCTCCTAGAACTTTTACAATTCATCCAAGAAGAGGACAATACAATATCTTAGATAAGAGTACAGGAAATCTTGTGAATCATGTGATCTTCCAAGCACCTACAAAGCTTGGAAAAGGAGTATTGGTCGCTCCTACCGTTCATGGAAATCTATTAGTAGGACCAGATGCAGAGGATCTTGATGATAAGGAAAATACAGCAACTACTAGGGATAGAATTACATTTATTCAAAAAAAATCAAGAAAGACAACTACAAAAATTCCTTTTGGTGGAACGATTACAAGCTTTGCAGGTTTAAGAGCTGTATCAGATGTAGGAGATTTTATCATAGAAGAAGCAAAGGATGCAAAAGGATTTATCAATGTAGCAGGAATAGAATCCCCAGGATTATCAGCAGCACCAGCTATAGCAGAATATGCCATTGACATTTTAAAAGGTATTATAGGTGATCTTAAAGAAAGAAAAGATTTCAATCCAAGAAGAAAACCTGTGATTCGTTTTATGGAGTTAAGTGATGAAGAAAAATCAGAGATTATTAAAAAAGATGCAAGATATGGAAGAATTATTTGTAGATGTGAAAATATCACAGAGGGTGAAATCGTAGATGCCATCCATAGAAATGCAGGAGGAAGAACGGTAGACGGTATAAAAAGAAGATCAAGACCAGGTATGGGAAGATGCCAAGGAGGCTTTTGTGGACCAAGAGTGATGGAAATATTGGCTCGAGAATTAAAGATGGATATTAAAGAGGTCGTAAAGGATCGTAAAGAAGCTTACATTTTAACAGAAGAAACAAAGCAAAACAAATCAGAAGAAGCAAGAGTAGAAAACTTAGAAGAAACGAAAATATCTTAAAGGAAGGGCGTGATCATATGTTAAACTATGATATTGTTGTAGTTGGAGGAGGTCCAGCAGGACTGGCAGCAGCTATTGAAGCCAAGAAAAACGGAGTAGATAACATCTTAGTTATAGAAAGAGATAGAGAATTAGGTGGAATCCTTCAACAATGTATTCATAATGGCTTTGGACTTCACGTTTTTAAAGAGGAATTAACAGGACCTGAATATGCAGAGAAATTTATTGCAGAATTAAAGGATATGGGAATAGAATACAAGCTAGATACAATGGTTCTAGAAATAGGAGACAATAAAGTGATTCATGCCATTAATACAGTAGATGGATTTATGAGTATTCAGGCAGGGGCTATTATTCTTTCTATGGGATGTAGAGAGAGAACAAGAGGAGCTATAAATATTCCAGGAACGAGACCAGCAGGTGTATTTACAGCAGGAACAGCCCAAAGATTTGTAAATATGGAAGGCTATATGGTAGGAAAAAGGGTAGTCATCCTAGGTTCAGGTGATATTGGACTGATCATGGCAAGAAGAATGACTTTAGAAGGAGCTAAGGTGCTTGCAGTAGCAGAACTTATGCCTTTTTCAGGAGGACTTACTAGAAATATTGTACAATGTCTAGACGATTATGATATTCCCCTATATTTAAGCCATACCCTAATGGAGATAAAAGGAAAAGATAGGGTAGAAGGGGTAGTCATTGCAGCGGTAGATGAAAATAGAAAACCTATTCCGGGAACAGAAAAACATTATGATTGCGATACCTTATTATTATCTGTAGGACTTATTCCAGAGAATGAAATTTCTAAAAATGCAGGGATTAAGCTAGACCCAGTTACATCTGGACCTATTGTAAATGAATCTATGGAAACAAGCATAGAAGGAGTTTTTGCTTGTGGAAATGTAGTACATGTACATGATCTAGTAGATTTTGTAACAGCAGAAAGTAAAAGAGCTGGTAAGAATGCTGCAAGATATATTAAAAAAGAAATAAATTCAGAAGGTAAGGTAGCAAAGACAAACCCAGGAGACGGAATTAGATATATTGTTCCTCATACAGTAAGACCAGAAAATGTTGAAGATACACTAGATTTATTTATGAGAGTAGACAATGTATATAAAGATATGAATATGATCGTAAAAATAGATGGAAAAGAAATCAAAAGAATGAAAAAGAAACATTTAGCTCCAGGAGAAATGGAATCTGTAAAAATCAAAAAAGAAGATTTAGGATTCAAAGAAGATGCAGAGATTACTGTTTATTTAGAAAGGGAGGGAGCGTAAATGGAAAAGCAACAATTAATATGTATAGTATGTCCCATGGGATGTCACTTAGAAGTGACAAAGGAAAATGAGGAATATCATGTAGTAGGAAATAAATGTCCTAGAGGAAAAGTTTATGGAGTAAAGGAGCTTACAAACCCTACAAGAGTTGTAACAACAACGGTAAAGATTAAAGGAGGACTTCTTAATAGGCTTCCAGTAAAAACAAAAGAAGCTATTCCAAAGGAAAAAATGGTTGCATGTATGAAATTGATTGATTCTATAGAACTAAAAGCACCTGTTTCTGTAGGAGATGTTATTGTAAAAGATCTTTTAGGCACAGGAGTAGATCTTGTAGCAGCTAGAAGTATGTAAAATAATTGAAACTCCCCCTTGTAAAAGTGGGAGTTTTATTAAATCGTTAAAAATTAAAAAAATGATCTAGGTAGAAATTGAGAAATATAAGATGATTTTCAAAACAACTGATATTTATAGTTATAAAAATGCAAGAAAATGAAAATAAAATGCCATACTAAGAATATAATCTTATTCTGGATACAGGAATAGATAATAGGATGGAAATATTTAAAACGCCTAAAATAGACAAAATTCTGAAAAAGAAAAGGATGTATAAAAGAGGAAGGAAATTAATACAAAATGCAAGGATGATGATTTTATATTGTAAATACTTGAAAATACTTGCATGCATTGACATTATCGTATATTTGTATTAAAATATCCTTGCAAGGAGTATACTTACCAATGCTGTCGATAAAGGATGGAATTAGGTAAAATATGAAAATTTGTGGGGGATAGTATGGCAAGGGATCTATTAAATGAAGATAATACAGGTTTGTCCCTAACATCAAAGATATTCAATATACTAAGAGAAGATATATTGAATGGGAAATATGCTGAAGGCGAAAAGCTAGGAGAAGCAAAATTAGCGGAAGAACTAGGAGTTAGCCGTACACCAGTAAGAGAAGCGCTTAAACAGCTTGAACTAGATGGCATTGTGGAGAATAAACCTAATAGAGGGGTTGTTGTATTAGGTATATCTAAGCAAGATATTGAAGATATATATACCATAAGAACTGCAATAGAAGGAATCGCTGCTAGATGGGCTGTAGAAAGAATTACAGAAGAAGAATTAGAAGAATTAAAAGAAGCATATGAACTAATGGAGTTTTATACCTTTAAAAATGATATTGAAAAATTCGCAGAATTAAACACAAAATTTCATGAAATTATTTATAAAGCAACTAAGAGTAGACATCTTGAACAAGTACTTAAGGATTTTCAGTATTATATGAAGAAGACAAGAAGAAAATCATTACATGTTAAGGGAAGAATTAAAGAATCATTAAAAGAACATAAAGTTGTTTTAGATGCTTTTCTCAATAAGGATCAAGAGGTAGCACAAAGAGCCCTCACAGTCCATGTAGAGAATTCAAAAAAAAATGTAGAAAAAAATGTAAATCCTTAGACTACTATATTGATAGTAGTCTTTTTATGTGGAAGGAGAATGAATATGAAAGATGGTATCATTCTAAGAAAATTAAAAGCATTAGCAGATGAAAATATTGTATCTTTTCATGTACCAGGACATAAAAACGGAAAAGTTTATAAAAGATATGAAAACTATCCTTTAAATAATGAATTATTAACTTTAGATGTAACAGAAATTCCAGGAACAGATAATCTCCATGCTCCAGAAGAGATGATAAGAAAAGCCCAAGAAAGAGCAGCAAAATTTTTTGGTGCAGATCAAACGTTCTTTTTAATTAATGGTACATCTACAGGAAATATTTCAGCCCTTATGACAGTGGCAAATCCAAATGAAAAAGTGATTATACCAAGAGACTGTCATAAATCTATTATGCATGGATGTATCCTTGGAGGATTGGTTCCTATATATATTTATCCTGAAGTAAGTACAGAGCATAATATTTCTATGGGCATAACAGCTGAAACAATAGAAAAGACGATTCTTGAAAATTTAGATGCGAAGGCAGTTATTTTAACGTATCCTAATTATTACGGAATTTGTTCTGATATTGAAGGAATTGTAAAGGTTGTACATCAATATGAAAAGATTCTTATTGTAGATGAAGCCCATGGCTCACATCTTAATTTAAGTACAGCTTTACCTATAGATGCAATAGAGGCAGGGGCAGATATTGTGATTCAAAGTACCCATAAAACCCTTCTTAGCTTTACTCAAAGTTCTATGCTTCATGTAAAATCAAAAAGAGTAGATATAGATCGGCTAAGATTCATGTTAATGATGAATCAAAGTAGTAGCCCATCTTATTTATTGATGACGTCTTTAGATGAAGCAAGAAATATTGCACAAAGATATGGAAAAGCTCTTATGAATGAACTTTTAACAAATATTAACGATTTTCATAAAAAGATTTCAAAAGTTTCTGGGATAAAAGTATTGGATGAAAGGCTAATAGGAAAATACGGTATAAAGCATGTAGACAGAACAAGACTTGTCATAGATCTAACAGATTTAGGAATCAGTGGAAAAACGTTAGAGGGCTTATTAAGGGGAAAATATGGTATACAAGTGGAAATGAGTGATAGGAAGCATATTGTGGCTATATGTACCATTGGTAACACGAGAGATGATCTTGAAAAACTATTCAAGGCTTTAGTCAATATAAAAGAAAAGAATGCAATAGAAGTTCAAAAAGCAGAAGAAGTTTCATTACTACAGAGGATTCCTAAAATAAATATACTGCCAAGAGACGCAGCCTTTGCATATAAAAAAGAAATCAAACTTGAAGAAAGTGTGGGTAAAACTAGTGGAGAATATATTATTCCATATCCCCCTGGAATCCCCCTTTTATGCCCAGGAGAAGAAATATCAAAAGAAATTATTGAAAATGTGAAAATATTGAAAGAAAGTGGTATAAGCATCATGGGAATGCATGATAATCATTTAGAAAAAATAAAAGTGATTGAATAAAGATTGAAAAATTCGGAAATTTCAATATTCAAACGTGGATAAAATAAAGCGAAAAAACACATATTTGTAGAAATATCAGAAAAATAAGCAAAAGAACCACAAAAACAAAGAAAAGTCTTACGATGCAGGTAACGAAATCTTATGCATGAAATTGTGGTATACTAGGAGCATGATAAAAAAAGGAAGGAGGATTTTATGACAACGGACGAAAGAAGAAAAGGGATTATAAAAATATTAAAAGATCAAGAAGACCCTATAACAGGAACAGCTCTTGCTAAGAAATTTAAAGTGAGTAGACAAGTAATTGTACAGGATATTGCTGTTATGCGTGCACAAGGAGAGAATATTTTAGCTACTTCTAATGGGTATATGATACCTCAATCAGGAGGGGAAAATAAAAATATCAAGACGATTATATGTAGACATAAGGGATATACACATATGGAAGAAGAACTAAAAATTATGGTAGATAGAGGTGCAAAGGTATTAGATGTAATTGTAGAGCATCCTATTTACGGAGAAATTAGAAGTTCTTTGATGATTGGTTCAAGAATGGATATAGAAGATTTTATAAGGAAAATAAAAGAAAATGATGCAGCTCCATTAGCTTCTTTAACAGGGGGAGATCATATCCATACGGTAGAGGTTCCAAATAACAGAGCTTATGAGAAGATGTTAGAAGTTTTAAAAGAAAAAGGATATTTAGTAAAAGGAGAATAATAGTTTTAAAATAATTTAAAAGGTATAAATAAAATTTACAAATCTAGGGGATTGAATTTTTCTTAAAGATTTGTTATATTTTTTATAGCAGGTGACAAGACAGGTGTAAAAACAAATGAAGGAGATGAAATCAATGAAGAAAAATAAATTTTCATTTAGAGAGTATATAACAAAAGCATTAAATGGTATGGCTTTAGGATTATTCTCTTCTTTGATTATTGGGCTGATATTAAAACAGATTGGAGATTATGCAGGGATAGAAGCTTTAGTGAAATTTGGAAAAATTGCTCAGTTTGTAATGGGACCCGCTATAGGTGCAGGAGTAGCTTTTAGTGTAGGAGCTCCCCCTTTAGGTGTTTTTGCATCGATTGTTACAGGAGCTATAGGTGCAGGAACTGTTTATTCAGGAAATGATGGAGCTTTTATTGTGAAAATAGGTGAGCCTGTAGGTGCTTTTATAGCTTCTTTGATTGGAGCAGAGTTTTCAAAGATGATTACAGGAAAAACAAAGGTGGATATTGTTTTAGTACCAGCAGGAACCATTATTATTGGAGGCTTAGCAGGAATCTTTATAGGACCTATTATGGCATCTGTTATGAAAAGCTTAGGAAGTGTTATCAATAGAGCAACAGAGCTTCAGCCTATTCCCATGGGAATTGTGATAGCAACCCTTATGGGAATGATTCTAACTCTTCCAATAAGCAGTGCAGCACTTTCTATATCTTTAGGACTTAGTGGTCTTGCGGCAGGGGCTTCAGCAGTAGGTTGTGCAACACAAATGATTGGTTTTGCAGTGGCAAGCTACAGAGAGAATGGTGTAGGAGGAGCTATTGCTCAAGGTCTTGGAACTTCTATGCTACAGGTTCCAAATATCATTAAAAATCCTTTCATATGGGTACCGCCAACCTTAGCCAGTGCCATCCTAGGACCTATTGCCACCTACGTATTAAGAATGGAAAATAATAGTATTGGTGCAGGAATGGGGACAAGTGGTCTTGTTGGACAGTTTGGAACCATGGCAGCTATGAGTGGCAGTCAGCCTATGGTTTTGATTATAGGAAAAATTGCAGTATTACATTTTATTTTACCAGCTTTGTTAACATTGATCATTTCTGAATATATGAGAAAAAAAGGATGGATTTCCTATGGAGATATGAAATTAAATCCCTAGTTTGAAATATTTTCCGCTCAATAGTATAATGAGACTAAGATTATGCTATTGAGCTTATTTTTTTGATAGAAAATAAGCAAAGGTGGATATATTATTATTAAGAGAATAAAGATTATAATGATAATTATAAGAATAGGGGTGAAAAATTTGAGAAAAGCAAAAGGCACATTTTTAGGTGTAGTAATAGTAGTTGTTATATTTCTTTTAACTTCCTTTACGACCATTATTAATTTTGTAACAGATTATCAGTGGTTTAAGGAGGTAGGATATGACCAAGTTTTTTTAACAAAGCTAATGACTCAGTTTAAGATTGGAATACCTATTTTCATTGTACTTACCTTGCTTATTCATTTTTATCTATTATCCATTAAGAAAAATTACAATAAAAAAATTGATACAACGAATAATAGAATAAGTGAAAAAGGAATTAATCGGATTGCATTAGGAATCTCAGCTATAGTATCCTTTTTAGCAACTATGAGCGTAACAAGCAATCTTTGGTTTGAAATATTAAGGTTTTTTAATGCAACAGATTTTAATATTTCTGATCCTATATTTAAAAACGATGTAGCTTTTTATATGTTTAAGCTACCTTTGTTAGAACAGATTTATTATTTGTTCATGAGCTTTATTGTTTTTTTGGTGATTGTTACAGTTATTTTTTATATGATTTTGATGAGTGTAAAAAGACCTACTTTATTTGATGCAAATCATGACCCAGAAGATAATGTTAGAAGAATTCATCCGAATATGAATATGAATAATGGCAAGCAATTATTAAATATTGCATTAGGGCAGTTGACCGTTTTAGGTGTTATATTCTTTGTGATTTTAGGACTTGGGTACATACTTAAAACATATGATTTATTATATTCACCTCGTGGAGTAGCTTATGGAGCAAGCTTTACAGATATTCATGTAACTTTATGGGTGTATAGAATAAAAATCGTATTATCCATTATTTCTGCTATTGTCTTAATGATAGGTGCAAAAAGAAAGCAATTAAGATTAGTTCTTGCAGGACCTGTAATGATGATCGTACTATCTATAGTAGGAAATGCTGCTGCTTTAGGGGTACAGAATTTTATAGTAGCTCCTGATGAAATTTCGAAGGAAAGAATTTATTTAGAGCATAATATAAACTATACAAAAATGGCCTATGGGCTAGATGAAATAGAAGAAAAGGATTTTCCTGCAACAAAAGATTTAACAAGGGAAGATTTAGAAAAGAATATAGAGACTGTAAAAAATATTCGTATCAATGATTATCGTCCTACAAAGCAGTTTTATAATCAAAGTCAAGGGATTCGACTTTATTATCAATTCCATGATGTAGATATTGATAGATATACTATTGGAGGGCAGTTGACACAAGTATTTTTATCAGGAAGAGAGATTAATGAAGAAAAAATCAATGAACAATGGATCAATCAGCATTTAAAATATACTCATGGCTACGGGGCTGCATTATCTCCTGTGAATGCTATTACGAGTCAGGGACAGCCTGATCTCTTGATAAAAAATATCCCACCCAAATCAGATATAAAAGATATGAAGATAAAATATCCACAAATTTATTTTGGAGAACTTACCAACAACTATGTGATCACCAATACAAAGGAAAAAGAGTTTGACTATCCAAGTGGCGGGCAAAATGAAGAAACCATCTATGAAGGAAGTGCTGGAATCCACTTAGGAGGAATGAATAAGCTTTTATATGCTATTAAGGAAAAGAGCTCGAAGATATTAATATCTGGAAATATTACAGAAAAAAGTAAAATTTTAATCTATAGAAATATCAAAGAAAGAGCGAAAAAGATCGCACCCTTTATATATTACGATGAAGATCCATATCTCGTAATCAATGAAGGAAAATTATATTGGATGTTAGATGGGTATACTGTTAGTGAGAATTTTCCTTATGCAAAGCCTTTTGGAGAGGGGCGTGCTAATTATATAAGAAACTCTGTGAAGGTAGTAGTAGATGCTTATAATGGTGAGATTACTTATTATGTATCAGATGAAAAAGATCCTGTCATAAAAACCATGGCAAAAATTTTCCCTCAGTTATTCACAAGTATGGATAAAATGCCTGAAGGAATAAAAGAACATATAAGATATCCACAAACTTTATTTGATATACAGGCAAATGTGTATAAAGTATATCATATGACAGATACAGACGTATTTTATCAACAGGAAGATTTGTGGGATATTGCTCATGAAATTTATGAACAAGAAAAACAAGTGATGGAATCAAATTATTTCATTATGAAATTACCAGAAGCAGAAAAGGAAGAATTTTTACTTTCTATTCCATACACACCTAAAAACAAGCCCAATATGACAGCTCTTTTCATGGCAAGAAATGATGGAGAAAATTATGGAAAGCTCATTATTTATAAAATGCCAAAGCAAAAGAATGTATATGGACCTATGCAGGTAGAATCAAAAATTGATCAGGATACAACTATTTCTAAGGAATTTTCCCTTTGGGGCCAAAAAGGATCTACTTATATTCGAGGAAATCTATTGACTATTCCAATAGAAAATTCACTTCTTTATGTAGAAACTATTTATTTAAAGGCAGACAATGAAAATAGCTTACCAGAAGTAAAAAGAGTAGTTGTAGCTTATGGAGATCGAATTGCTTATGAAGAAACCTTAGAAAAGGCATTAGACAAATTATTTGGAAGCGCTAAAAAACCAGAAGTAACTATTCCAGAACAAGCTACAGAAGATTTAAATATAAAACAAATGATACAACAAGCCAACAGAGTATTTATGAAGGCACAAGAAGCTCAAAAAGATGGAGATTGGGCGAGCTATGGAAAATACTTAGAGGAGTTAAAGGGGTTATTAGAAAGATTAAACAAAATAGAAAAGGTAGAATAATAAAAGGGAATCTCATCATGAGATTCCCTTTTATAGATTGAAAAATCAAATTTAAAATTTGCGAGATGCGCATAGGCTATTCGTCACATGCAAATTTTTTTAAACACCGAATAAGCCTCTTAAAGATAAATAAATAATTGAAATAGGAAGACTAATAATTTTGCCTGTTATCCCCGTAAAGACTAATAATAAAAGAATGAAACTTCCTCTTGTATGAAGTGTATAATAAAGGGGTGTATCTTTTAATCCGAATAGACCAAAGAAAATATGTGAACCATCTAGTGGTGGTATAGGCAATAGATTAAATACAAATAAAACAATATTAATCAATACCGTATGATTAAAAACTTCCATGATTGTTCCATAAAGGTCATTTGGTAAAAGTGTAATAGGCGCTTCATATAAGAGCTTCATAAGCGTAAAGAAAAATAAAGCAATCAATAGATTCATCATAGGACCTGCGAAGGATACTAAAAGATCATCCCTTTTTCGGTTTCTAAAGTTTAGTTCATTTACTTGAACAGGTCTTGCCCAACCGAAACCAGCAAGGATAATAGCAATAAAACCTAAAGGATCAAGGTGAACAGAAGGGTTTAGTGATAATCTACCTTGAAGCTTGGGTGTATCATCTCCCATCCAAACGGCTACCTGAGCATGCGCATATTCATGTAAGGAAAGACCGATAATGATTCCTGGAAGTGTTAAAAGTATTTCTCTTATGTCGATATTCATGAATTTCCTCCTTATTAGTAAAAAGTCTACGTCTATTTTATAATAAATTCATGAATTAGGAAATACTTAACTTGAGAAATGATTTTTATAGTGATCATATTTTTTATTGATAATGACATGAGATTCTTTAAGTTGATTTTTTATATATTGGTCAAGTTGATAAGTACCTAATTCTTTTTTTAGTTTTTGCAGGATTAATTTTCTTTTTATTTTTTCAAGTTCATAAAGACGATAATCATCTTTTGTATGTAACTGAAAAAGCTTTTTTTCGTTTGTTTGACGAAAGGTGTGAAAATATTTGTAGTATACATTTGTATTTATTTTTTCTTGATTGGTCAATAAATAATCTTCGTAAGAAGCTTGAATTTCATTTTCCGTTGGTATAAGGGATCTGTTATTTGCTTCTTGTAGGAGCAGCAAATCCTTCAAAGCTTCTTCAAAAGCAATAATAACATTATCTTGTTTATCTAATATTTCCTCATAATGATCAATTTCCTTTATTAGAAAATATTTCAAAGTTTCCAGGTCTTCGTAGTCTTCTAAAGAACAAATAAAGTTTTTTGCATCTTCAAGCTTTTTTTCTTTTAGTAAATGAATAATATGATCAATTAAATCACGTCTTAAATGGAGAAGTTCAAGATTTCTATAGATATTATTTTGAAAGCCATTATATTCATATAAAGTTTTTTCCAATTGAAAGGTTGTTAGTTTTTCTTTTATCTTTTTTACTGTGATAACATCACCATTTACAATAGCGATTTCATTAGAATTTAAATTTTTATGCTCTACACAAGCAGTAAGAATTATAGTAAGAATTAAAATGATTCCCATGAACAAAGGAAATTTTTTCATTACAGATCACCTCTACTTATAATTTCCTAAAGAATAAAAATAGAACAAAAGATCGTTCCGTAAAGACCCTTTGTTCTTTAGAGACTATATGAAAGCTAAAAAATGATAAAAAGAATTAATGATTTCTCAATATTTTTAATTCTTCTATAGACATAGCATCTAAATTTCTGGCCATTCTAGAAAATTCAGTTCGGTCAATGAAGCCTTTTGAAATAAGAATTTCTATAAGTGTAGCCATTGCTAGGGTGTTTCTATAATCTACTTCCTTTAAATCTCCTATTTGTGCGTATAAATCAATATCATACATAACAGTTTCCCCCCATAAATATTTATTGTATCTATAAGTATTAACCATTATAAGAGAAAATATACATAAAATAGCATTGCATATTATGTATATGGGACAAATATAATTTATAGTATAAAGATTATGAAATCTAGGGAGGAAGAAATATGGGATATGATGAATTGACTCCATGTAGATATTTTTTTAAGCTTACGAAGTATTTTCTAAAATCCCTTGTAGCCTATTGTTTGAAAAGGGACGAGGAGCTTGAAAAAATATATTATCATACAATGGATATACATACAGAATATATTGAAAAATACTATGATGGAGAAGAAAAGGAAGAAAGCTTTAAAAAAAGAATTTATGAATTATTAGAGTTAATTGTTTTAAGAGAACAAACAGATATCCTAAAAATAAAAGGGGATGCTTATAGAGGACTAAAGCTAAGAGAAAATATTGTTCACAATATGTATGTAGAACTATGGTTGATCAAGAAAAGCTTATGCTTATATATATATGAAAAAGCTGGGAATCATCAAAAATTAATCCCTTTTTATATTGATTTTCCGTATCTTTTAAGACTAGATCAAGTATATTATTCTTTAAGAAATAAAAGGACTCCTGGACTTTTAAGTTTTTTATATAAGAGCAAACAGAAGTAGAAGATAGGAAAGATAAAAAGAAAATGAATAAAAGGATAAAAATATTGAAAAACTAGGTGTAATATGTTAAAATATCCTAAAAATGAGGAAAGACAATGAAGGGAATTAGTAAATAATAAAATTTCTTTAGAGAGTCGGTGTTTGGTGAAAACCGATGAAGTTTTTTGTTGAATCCATCCTGAAGTCACAAGTTGAAATTGTAGTAGGCTTTGTCGGGAGCGACCGTTATATCGCAGTAAAGAGGACTGAATTTTAGCCAATAAGGGTGGCAACGCGGGAGAATGACTTCTCGTCCCTACATAGGGATGAGGAGTTTTTTATTTTTGAATAAAAGAGGAGGATTAAAATGTTAGATATTAAAAGAATAAGAACGAATTTTGATGAAGTAAAAGAACTAGTTGAAAGAAGAGGCAAAGGAGACTTCGGATTAAACGAAGTTTTAGTATTGGATGAAAAAAGAAGAAAGATTTTACAAGAAGTAGAGCAGATGAAAAACAAGCAAAACACTGTATCAAAGGAAATTCCAAAGCTTAAAAAAGAAGGCAAGGATGCATCCGCAGTTCTTGCAGAGATGAAAGAATTATCTTCAAAAATAAAAGAGCTAGATGAGGACGTAAAAAATATTGAAGAAGAAATAAAAGATATTCTTCTAAGAATTCCAAATACTCCACAAGAGCATATTCCTGTTGGCAATAGTGATGAAGACAATGTAGAAGTAAAGAAATGGGGAGAACCTACAAAGTTTGATTTTGAATATAAGGCCCATTGGGATGTAGGAGCAGATTTAGGTATATTAGATTTTGAAAGAGCAGGAAAAATCACAGGAACAAGATTTACTGTATACAAAGGGATGGGTGCAAGACTAGAAAGAGCTGTCATTAACTTTATGCTGGATCTACATACAACAGAACATGGATTTACAGAGATTTTACCACCATTTATGGTGAATAGAGATAGTATGACAGGAACAGGACAGCTTCCAAAATTTGAAGATGATATGTTCCATATTCCAAGTAAAGACTTTTTCTTAATTCCTACAGCAGAAGTGCCTGTAACAAACCTTTATATGAATGAAATATTAGATGGAGAAACCCTTCCTATTTATCATACAGCTTATACTCCATGTTTTAGAAAGGAAGCAGGTTCTGCTGGAAGAGATACGAGAGGTCTTATTCGTCAACATCAATTTAACAAAGTAGAGCTAGTAAAATTTGCAAAACCAGAGGAATCTGATCAAGAATTAGAAAAATTACTTTTAGCAGCAGAAGAAGTATTAAAGAGATTAAATATTCCTTATAGAGTAGTGAAGCTTTGTACAGGAGATTTAGGATTTAGTTCAGCTTGCACTTATGATATAGAGGTATGGATGCCAAGCTATGATCGCTATTTAGAAATATCTTCTTGCAGTAACTTTGAAGATTTCCAAGCAAGAAGAGCAAATATCAGATTTAGACCAGAAGCAAAAGGAAAGGTAGGATATATTCATACCCTTAATGGTTCAGGACTAGCTGTAGGTAGAACGGTTGCTGCTATTCTTGAAAATTATCAGCAAGGAGATGGATCTGTAGTCATTCCAGAATCGTTAAGATCATATATGGGTGGACTTGAGAAAATAACGAAATAGATAAAAGAGGCTCAAATAGAGCCTCTTTTATGTTTTAAAAAATTATGAAGGCTAAAATCTGTTGATAACTTATGATTGAAAAATTAAAGGATCAACTACTTTGAACAACGGAAATTTCGTTGGCGACATGAGCATGTGATATAGTAGAATGCCAATTTTCCGTAAATATTGAAAAATATATATTATATAGTAAAAAATAGTAATTTGATTTTTTAGATATATTCTGATAAATTAATTATAAAGAAATACCCAACTAAGGGGGAGCCTATATGCGATTAGTTCCAATCAGTGCAGCAAAAGAAGATACATTTTTAGCTCAAACCATATATGATGATAAAGGACGTGTATTATTAGCAAAGGGTGTGAAATTGACCAAGGGTTTATTAGCTAGAATTAGAGCTCATGGTTTTTATTGTATTTACATTATTGATGAATATAGTCAAGGAGAGCTAGATGATATTATTAAGCCTCAAATCAGACAAAAGGCGATTGCTACTGTTCGAGCTACCCTTAATACGAGTATGGCTCTAGATAATGAAAAAATAAGTAAATTTGAAAGGAAAAAAATTGAAAAGAGAGGGCAACAAGAATTAGAAAATATTCAAAAGCTTTCAAAGCTGATTGTAGATGATATTTTTACTCAAAAGGATATCATGATCAATCTTGTAGATATTAAAAGTGTAGATAATTACACCTATAATCATAGTGTAAATTCAGCAATTATGGCACTTGTATTGGGAATTGGTTATGGACTTAATAGAAATGATCTTTATGATTTGACAATGGGATTGATGGTTCATGATATTGGAAAAATGTTTATACCTAAAGAGGTACTCAATAAGCAAGGAAAGTTAGATGATGAGGAATATGCAGTTATAAAAGAGCATGTAACCCGAGGGTTTAATTATTTAAGGGAAAATACAAATATGAGTACAAAGGTGCGAATTGTTTCTTTGCAGCATCATGAAAAAGTAGATGGTAGTGGATATCCTTATGGATTAAAGGATGCACAAATTTATAAATTATCAAAAATAGCTGCCGTAGCAGAAGTATATGATGCCCTTACCTCAGGAAGACCTTATAGAGGTGCATTACCTCCAAATGAGGCTGTAGAGTATATTATGGGGTCAGGTGGAAGACATTTTAATATGGACATGGTAAAAGCTTTTGTAAAAAATATAAATCCTTATCCTGTTGGAACGATTGTATATTTGAGTAATAATAGTATAGCGGTGATAGAAGAAATTAATAGTTTATATATATTAAGACCTATTGTTCGAGTGATTAAACAAGATGACAAAATTGTAGAACCTTTTTTATGCGATTTAAAGAGAGAAAGTAATATCGTAATAAAAGGAATTTGTTATGAAGTGTAAATCTTTTTGTCAATATGACCGAGATACTATTTGTATATTCAAAAAAAAGTAAATTTTAACAATAAATATTCCATGGAAGGAAGATTCTATGCGATTAGTTCCAATAAATGCAGTAAAAGAAGGATCATTTTTAGCACAACCTTTATATGATGATCAAGGTCGTATTCTATTAGCAAAAGGTGTAAAGTTAAGTGAAAGGCTAAAAGATAAAATTAAAGAAAGCGGATTCTATTCTGTTTATGTTTTAGATGAATTTAGTCAAGGCGAGCTAGATGATGTTATAAAGCCTCAAGTAAGGCAAAAGGCAATTGCTACTATTCGAGCTACTTTAAATACTTATGGAGATATGGATGATGAAGGATTAAATTCTTTTCAAAAGAAAAAGCTCCATCAGCAATCAGAACAGCAATTAGAAGATATGCAACAGATTATCAAGTTAATTGTGGATGATATACTTAGCCAAAAAGATATTATGATTAATCTTGTAGATATTAAAAGTACAGATAACTATACATATAATCACAGTGTAAATGCAGCTATTTTATCTTTAACATTAGGAATTGGTTATGGACTCAATAGAAATGATCTTTATGATTTAACAATGGGGGCTATGCTTCATGATGTAGGGAAAATGTTTATTCCAAAAGAGATCCTAGATAAAAAAGGAAAACTTACACCTGAAGAATATAAGATTATGAAAGAACATACGACTAGAGGATACAATCATTTAAGGGAAAATTCAGATATGAGTAATAAAATTAGAATCATTTCTTTGCAACATCATGAAAAAGTAGACGGCAGTGGATATCCCTTTGGTTTAAAGGAAGAACAAATATATATTTTATCAAAGATTACGGCTATTGCAGAAGTATATGATGCTCTAACCTCTGATCGACCGTATAGAAGGGCTATGCCACCAAATGAAGCAGTAGAATATGTAATGGGCTCAGGATCAGGATATTTTAATATAGATTTAGTAAAAACCTTTTGTAAAAAGATTAATCCTTATCCTATTGGAACCATTGTATATTTGAGTAATAATAGCATTGCTGTAGTAGAGGATATCAACAGTATATATATATTAAGACCTATTGTAAAGGTGATTAAGCAAGATGGAAAAATTGTAGAACCTTTTATATGCGATCTAAAAAAAGAAAGTAATATAGTAATAGAGGGAATCTGTTACGAGCTATAAGGAGTAGATGAAATAGGCTACTTCTATTTTAATGAGGAAATAGAACTTGACGAAGAAATAGATTTATGAGACGATAAATACATAAATTGTTTTATATGGTAAAATACAACAAATCGGAGGAAGGTAAATGAGCGAAGTAGAGAAATCATCTAATAAAAAGATCGGTTTATATGCAGATCTTTCGTTGCTTTTAGTAGCTATCATTTGGGGTGGAGGCTTTATCGTTATGAAAGATACGCTAGATATTCTAGCCCCATTCTATATGAATGCTTTACGTTTTTGCGTAGCTTCTATTACATTAGCGATTATATTTTGGAAAAAAACAAGAAAAATTACAAAGAGGGATTTAAAATATGGAGCGATTGTAGGAATATTTTTATGGATTGCATTTATTACTCAAACCATAGGACTTCAGTATACAACAGTTAGTAAATCAGCTTTTTTAACAGGAACCAATGTAGTGATCGTACCCTTTTTAGTATGGGGGCTTACCAAAAAGCATCCTGATTGGTATGCATTATTAGGAGCGATTTTATGTGCCATAGGAATAGGTCTTTTGACATTGCAAGGAAGTTTACATATTAGTTTAGGAGATAGCTTGACGCTTGTTTGTGCTGTATTCTTTGCAGCCCATATCACCTCTGTAGGCTATTTTGCAGAAGGGATGGATCCTATTAATCTTGCTACGATCCAGATGGGTGTAACAGGGGTACTTAGTATCATAGGAGCATTAATCCTTGAACCTGTACCTAGATTTACAGGAAATGCAGTTGATTTAACTATTTCTCTTAGCTATATGACCTTTGTGTCTACCATGGGAGCATTTTTTATTCAAAATGTAGCACAAAAATATACTACATCTACCCATGCAGCCATTATATTATCATTAGAGTCTGTATTTGGAACAATATTTGGGGTGATTCTTATGGGTGATCTTTTAAATAGCCATATGATTTTAGGATGTGTTCTTATATTCTGTGCTATTATTATTGCAGAGACAAAGCTTAGCTTTTTATTTCCTAAAAAGACAACAAAAGAAATATCATGAATCTAAAAGGGCTTCCATGGGAGGCTCTTAAATATTTTTTGGATTACTTTGGATGTTGTTTGAAAAAAGGATTGAAAAATTTTCTGAAAATAAGATTTTTTTAGGAGTAGTTATATTGAATCTTGCAGGGGGATATAGTATGCTTATGATAAAGTTTCAATATACTGTATAAATATACGAAGGAGGGAAAAGGGTGAAAAATTACAAAATAGCAGTTATTCCTGGAGATGGAATAGGTATAGAAGTTATGCAGGAAGGCATAAAAGTACTAAATGTGCTAGAAAAATGGAATAAAGATATAAAATTTACTTTTGATTGGTATGATTGGGGTTGTGAGTATTATCTAAAGCACGGAAAAATGATGGATGAGGGTGGACTTGAGAGATTGAAAAAATATGATGCCATCCTTCTTGGGGCAGTAGGATTTCCTGGAGTACCTGATCATATATCTCTTCGTGATTTGTTGCTTAAAATAAGACAGGGATTTAATCAATATATTAATTTAAGACCTATAAAGCTCTTAAGGGAAGAGGATTGTCCTCTTAAAAACAAGGGCGTAGAAGACATTGATATGGTCTTTGTCAGAGAAAATACAGAAGGAGAATATGCAGGGGTTGGAGGAATTCAAAGAGAAGGAACAGAGGAAGAAGTAGCCATCCAAACCAGTGTGTTTACTAGAAAAAATACAGAAAAGGTAATGGAGTATGCTTTTAAACTAGCAAAGGAAAGAAACAAGTTAAGCAAAGTTACGAGTGTAACAAAATCGAATGCATTAAATTATAGCATGGTTTTTTGGGATAGATTATTCAAAGAAAAAGCTAAAGAACATGAAGAAATCAAGACAGAATCTTTTCATGTAGATGCCACTTCTATGTATATGATTCAGCGTCCAGAAACCTTTGATGTAGTAGTAGCTTCTAATCTTTTTGGAGATATTCTTACAGATCTTGGAGCAACTCTACAAGGGGGACTAGGATTTGCTGCTGGAGCAAATATCAATCCTGAAAGAGAATATCCATCTATGTTTGAGCCTGTTCATGGTTCAGCGCCAGAGATTGCAGGAAAAGGACTTGCAAATCCTATTGCTATGATCTGGACAGTGAAAATGATGCTTGATTTTTTAGGGCATGAAGATTTAGGAGAAAAAATAATGGACGGGATAGAAGCAGTATTAAAGGATAGAGAAAAACTTACACCTGATTTAGGTGGAAAGGGTACTACTAGTGAAATAGGAGCATTGATCTGTGAGTTTATAAAAAAATAAGATTGGGCCTTAGGCCTAATCTTATTTTATTTCTTTTAGTACAGCAAGAAGATAATCCCAAGTTCTTTTTGTAGAAGAGATGCTTAAATGTTCATCTGGTGTATGAACATCAAACATATTAGGTCCTACAGAAATCATGTCTAAATCACTGATTTTTTCTTTAAACAACCCACATTCAAGTCCTGCATGGATAGCTGTTACTTCAGGTTTTTTACCATAAAGCTTTTCGTATACATTTACAAATAGTGGACGAAGCTTAGAATCAGGATTGTAAGCCCATTCAGGATAACTTGCATCTCCTATAAACGTACAGCCTAAAGCATCAGCAACTAATTTTGATTGATTCTTTATATTGTCTTTTAAGCTTTTTACAGAGCTTCGAATAGCACTTTCAAAAGTAACTGACTGATCAGTGGTTGTTACAACACCTAAATTTGTAGAGCTTTCTACTAGACCTTCAATTTCCATACTCATGCTTTGAACACCATTTGGAATAAGGACTAAAGAGCTAACAGCTGTTTTTGTTGTTTCTTTAGAAAATACTTTTTCAAAGTTATTTTCAATTTCTTTATAGCTTATACGTACTTCAGGATCAGAAATTCTTAGTTCGTTTTTAAAAATTTCATTCCACTCATTTATTTTTTCTTCTAATAGAGAACTATGAGCTTGATCCATTAAAATAAATGCATCAGCTTCTCTTGGAATAGCGTTATTTTTAGACCCTCCACTAAGTTTACTCATGGTATAAGGAATCGTATTTAATAAATCATTTAAAAATCTCCCGATTAATTTATTAGAATTTCCTCTTCCTTTTTCAATTTCCATTCCTGAATGACCACCGCGAAGACCTCGTATACTTATATGATAAGCTATATGGTCTTTATTTGGAGCTTCCCAATTAATCGGAAGGATTTGTCTTGCCCCCATACCTCCTGCACAGCTTACTAAAAGAAAGCCTTCTTCTTCAGAATCTATATTAATAAGTAGTCTTCCCTTTATATTTTTAGGATCAATTGCCATAGCACCATCCATGCCTATTTCTTCTGATGTTGTAATCAGTACCTCTAGAGGAGGGTGAGGAATATCATTTGATGCTAAAAGGGCAAGCCCATAAGCTACTGCAATCCCATCATCAGCACCAAGCGTGGTATTTGTCCCATAGATCATATCCCCTTCAATTCGTAGCTTGATAGGATCTTTTTCAAAATCATGGATGGTATCACTATTTTTTTCACAAACCATATCCATATGACCTTGAAGAATAACAATAGGAGCATTTTCGTATCCAGCTGTTCCACCTTTTTTAATAATTACATTAAGGGTTTCATCTTGTATGAATTCTAAACTGTGTTTCTTTGCAAAAGCAACTAAATAGTCACTGATTTCTTTTTCGTTACCAGAACCTCTAGGAATATTTGATATTTCTTCAAAATACTTAAAAACAGATGTTGGTTTTAAATTTTTTAAAACGTTACTCATAAAATCATCCTTTCTTTAAAACTTAACACTATTATAATGTTATTTAGAATGTATGTAAAATTATTACACGAATGTTTGTGGAAAAGTGATTTTGCGATAGGCTTTACTTTCTGGTAGGGATATAATAATATAAAACTTAGAAGGAATACAGAAGGAGGGAAAATAATGAAATATGATAGTTTAGATGTTGCAAGAGCAGCTGTTAAAATTGCTATTTCTTCTTCGAGAAGTGGAGAAGAAGAGATGATAAAAAAATTTAAGTCTATAGGTATTAGGACAGTAGCTGTTGATATAGGTGGAAATTTAATAGATTCTATTCCAAAGATCATTGAAAGAGCTATTGTTTCATCAAGAAAGACAGGCGTGATTATAGAGAGTCATGTTCATGATGGAGCGGTTGCAGGAGCAGCAAGAGAAGCAATCATGCAGGTAGCAGCAAAGGCAAATGGACTGAGTGCTGGAGGAAAAATTGGGATTGCAAGATATGGAGAACATTTAAGTGTATGTATTTTTATGAGTATAGGACTACTTCATTTAAATGAGGTTGTTATTGGTCTTGCACATAGATCTATCCCTGATACGGAATAAATTGAAAATTCTAAAAGTTACATTTAGTATTGACAAATATAGGAACTTTCTATATAATCAACTTTAATTTAGTAGATTGGTAGATATGTAGGTAGGAATTTAGAAGTACTGTGAAATATGTAGGCGAGTAGCTTGGTAGGAAATAATGTAAAATATGCCCTTTGGAAAGGGTTTATTTTGATATGCCAAAACACTCTCGCCTCGAGAGTTTTTTTATTTTAAATATTTAGGAGGATGGTAGCATGGTAGGAAAAAGATTTTTAAAGAGTATTTCAGTAGGTTTAGTAGGATTATTATTGGTAGGTTTAGTAGGCTGTGGAAGTCAAAAAGCTTCTACAAAAGCAGAAGCAGAAAGTAAAGAAAGTAAGATAAAAATAGGGATTACTCAGATTGTAGAACATCCTGCATTAGATGCAGCAAGAAAGGGCTTTATTGATGCATTAGAGGAAAAAGGATTTAAAGACGGAGAAAAGGTAGAAATTGATTTTCAAAATGCCCAAGGGGATATGCCAACAGCACAAACAATTGCTCAGAACTTTGTATCACAAAAAAAGGATATGATATTGGCAATTGCAACACCAACAGCTCAAGCAGCTTTTAATGCAACAAAGGAGATTCCTATTATCATTACAGCAGTAACAGATCCACAAGAAGCAGGTCTTGTGGAATCTTGGGAAAAGTCAGGAACAAATGTTGCAGGAACAAGTGATATGGCACCTATCAAAAAACAATTTGAGTTAATGAAAAAATTAGTTCCAGATGTGAAAAAAGTAGGTATTTTATACAATACAAGTGAAACAAATTCTGAAATACAAATTGAGCATGCAAAAAAAGTAGCACCTGAATTTGGTTTGGAAATTATTACAACAGGTATTACGAATGTCAATGAAGCAGCCCAAGCATTAAATGAATTGGTAGACAAAATAGATGTTTTATATACCCCTACAGATAATTTGGTTGCATCAGCTATGCCTTTAGTATCAGCAGAATGTATGAAGAAAAATATTCCGATTATTGGAGCAGAAAGGGCGCATGTAGAAAATGGTGCTTTAGCTACAGAAGGAATTGATTACTACAAATTAGGATTTCAAACAGGGATTGTAGCAGTAGAGGTAATCAATGGGAAAAACCCAAAAGATCTATCTATAGAGACTTTGAAGGAAACGGAGTTAGTTGTTAATGTAGATACTTTAAAAGCATTAAATATTGAATTGCCTCAAGATTTAAAAGAAAAAGCTGAACTTTTAGGAGGCGAAAAATAATGGACTTTTGGTTAAATATATTCGAACAAGGATTATTATTTGGCGTAATGGTTCTTGGTGTATATATCACTTATAAGATATTAGATTTTCCAGATCTTTCAGTAGACGGCAGCTTTCCATTGGGGGCTGCTGTCACAGCTGCTCTTTTGGTGATGAACATTAATCCATTTGTAGCAACTTTAGCTTCACTTATGGCAGGAATGATAGCAGGAGGGGTTACAGGATACCTTCATGTGAAATTTAAAATTACAAATTTATTATCAGGAATTTTAGTAATGATTGGCTTATATTCTGTGAATCTAAGAATTATGGGAAAAGCAAATGTTCCCCTTTTTAATAAAGCAACGATTTTTAGTAGTGGAGTAAAGCCTATCTTTATTATTTTTATATTTGCTATACTGGTAAAAATCGTATTAGATCTTTTCTTAAAAACAAAATTTGGATTTGTTATAAAAGCTACAGGGGATAATCCTCAATTAGTTACTTCTTTAGGAATTGATATAGGAAGGATTAAAATCATTGCCCTTATGATTTCAAATGGATTAGTAGCACTATCAGGATCATTGGTTGCTCAATACCAAAGATTTTCAGATGTGGGTATGGGAACGGGAATTATTGTAATGGGTCTTGCATCTATTATTTTTGGGGAAGCCATTTTTAAAAGAGTTCCTTTCATCATTCCTACGACCATGGCTTTATTTGGATCTATTTTATATAAGACCAGTACAGCTTTTGCATTAAAATTAGGGTTTCCA
Source organism: Marinisporobacter sp. (assembly GCA_025210395.1). Lineage (GTDB taxonomy): Bacteria > Bacillota > Clostridia > Peptostreptococcales > Thermotaleaceae > Crassaminicella. The sequence continues at coordinate 29,971 of JAOARV010000044.1, read as the reverse complement.
CCAACAGATTTAAAATTAATTACAGCTGTTATTGTTGTGACTGCTTTAGCCATTAATCAAGGAAAAAATCCTTTTAAAAAAAAGAAGTTATTTTCTATAGGGGGTGATTCTGTTGCTACGAATCCGAAATCTGTGTAAGACATTTCATAAAAATACGGTTAATGAAAAGATTGTTTTTAATGGGTTTTCATTAGATGTACAAGAGGGAGATTTTATTACGATTATTGGAAGTAATGGAGCTGGAAAATCAACTCTTTTAAATATGATATCAGGATCTATTGAAGCAGATGATGGTTCTGTTTTATTAAAGGATAAAGATTTATCTGATCAGCCAGAATATAAGCGTACAAGATCAATCGGAAGAGTATTTCAAGATCCAACTATGGGAACATCACCTTCTATGAATATTATAGAAAATTTATCTATGGCTATGAATAAAGGGAAAAAATTTAATTTTTCTATGGGGGTTTCAAAAAAAGATATTCCTTTATTTGAAAAACTTTTAGCTCCCCTTTCTTTAGGTCTTGAAGAACAATTATATACAAAGGTAGGATTATTATCTGGAGGGCAAAGGCAATCCTTATCCCTTTTGATGGCTACTTTATCTAGTCCGAATATCCTTCTTTTAGATGAGCATACAGCAGCATTAGACCCAAAGACCTCTGAGAGAATTATTGAACTGACAGAAAAAATCGTTACAGAGCAAAAAATGACAACTTTAATGGTTACCCATAATCTCAATCAAGCTATTAGCTTGGGGAATCGATTATTGATGATGCATAAAGGAGAAATTGTTTTAGATATTAGGGGAGAAGAAAAGAAAAAATTAACTATTCCAAAGCTATTAACTTATTTTGAAAAAAATCAATCAAAGGATTTAATCAGTGATCGCTTGCTATTTTCATAAATGGCAGGTGATTTTTTTGAAGTTGACAGTATTTATAGAATGAGGTAAATTTAGAGAAAAAGGAGTTATAGAAATGATCGTAGCGGATGCTATACAAAGTGTATTGAGTATTATGGTAATGATAGGTGTGGGGTATACATTAACCCATAAAGGATGGTTTGATGAAAGAATTTCTAAACTATTTTCAAAGCTAGTAGTGAGAGTATCTTTACCTGCACTAATGTTTTCAAACCTCATGAAAAATTTTAATAAAGAAATGTTAATAGAATCGAAAATTGGTATAGGGATTGCCTTTTCAACCATGTTTTTAGCATATGGCGTTAGCATACTCTTAGTAAGAGTCTTAAAAATTCCTTCTAAGAGGCGAGGTTTATTTCAATCTATGTTCGCTTTATCCAATACGATTTTTATAGGACTTCCTGTAAATTTAGCTTTGTATGGCGAAAAAAGTGTTCCCATGGTACTTCTTTATTATATTGCCAATACGACTACCTTTTGGACCATAGGGGTATATAATATTAGAAAAGATAGTGGAAATGATGAAGAAGGGATTTTTACCTTTAATACATTAAAAAGAATTTTTTCCCCACCCCTTATGGGATTTTTAGTAGCACTTATTTTTATATTACTGAAAATAAATCCACCTAAATTTATGATGGATAGCTGTCGATATATAGGAAATCTTACTACAGCTCTATCTATGTTTTTTATAGGAATAATTATTCATGGTATCCATATAAGAGATATTCGATTTGATCAACATATGATGATCCTTTTGATTGGAAGATTTATATTTTGTCCATTATTAGTTTTTACAGCACTTTCCTATTTTCATGTACCCTTATTAATGGAGAAGGTATTTGTGATAGAAGCAGCCATGCCAGTAATGACCCAAAGTGCAATTGTGGCACAAGCTTACGGTGCAGATTACAAATATGCAAGTGTTATGGTGAGTGTTACGACCATTGCAAGTTTAATTTTTATTCCTATTTATACGGTTTTATTAAGCTTATAACTAAAAAGAACCCCTGTATGCAAATGCGAAAACAGTGGGTTCTTCTTATTATTTTTTAGATTGTTCTACCCAAGCTTTTAGTTGATCTGCAAGTGGATTAAAGCTTTCGTTGTTTTTTGGATCTTGGTAGTTCATTCCGCCTCTTCTTTGCTTTGGACGACGAGGACGATCTGTTTTTTGTTCAGGTTTACGTTCTGTAACTTCAGGTGCTGGTAATGTTTCACGAATAGAAAGAGAAATTTTTCCAGATTCTTGATCCATAGATAAGATTTTTACGTTTACTTCATTACCAACAGAAAGATGTTCGTTGATATCTTTTACAAATCCATGAGCGATTTGTGAAATGTGAACTAATCCTTCTTTTCCCTCTTCGATTGCTACGAAAGCACCGAAAGGCTTGATAGCAGTTACTTTTCCTACTACAATGTTTCCAACTTCAATATTGTTTGACATAAGCACACTCCTAATTATCTTATTTTCCTTATCTAGTATACCACAATGGGTGAAAAAAACAAGGAAAGTAAAAGCAAAAAACTATTGCATAAAATAATTTCATTATATATAATTATATTAGAATATTCTAATATAGCGAGGGGGAGAAATATGAGTGCTATGTATTATGAGTTATCTGCCTCTATGTTAAAGGCATTGGCACATAAAACGCGTATTCAGATTCTTGAAAGATTAAAAAGTGAAGAAGAACTTTGTGTATGCCATATTTATGAGGAGTTAGAATTAGAACAATCTAATGTATCACAACATCTTAAAGTTTTAAAAGATAAAGGTATTCTTACGAGCAGAAAAGATGGATTAAAGGTTATGTATCGTGTAAGGTATAAGGAAATCTATAGGATTTTAGATTTAGTAAAGGATATTTTAGCAAAGCAATTAGAAGAAGCTCATGAACAACTAGGGATCAAGAAGTAATTAAAATATTTCATATAGAAAAATGAATAAATGTGTTATAGGGAAAAAAATAATCATTTTAAATCAAGATAGGAGGGAAGAAGTGTGTTAAAAGGATTTGCTGATTGGTTTGTAGAAAATGTATTAGGATTAGATTTACATTCTAGATTAGGAGATAGTGTAGACTTTTTTGTATATGATACACTCAAAATTATTTTACTCCTTAGTTTTATGATTTTTACTATTTCTTATGTGAGAAGTTATTTTCCACCAGAAAAAGTAAAAGGGATGCTTTCAAAATTTGGTGGAGTTTGGGCCCATGTAGCAGCAGCTATATTAGGGGTATTATCCCCCTTCTGATCATGTTCAACAGTGCCTATATTTATAGGCTTTGTGGAATCGGGTATTCCGCTAGGCGTTACATTTACATTTTTAGTTACATCACCAATTGTTAATGAAATCGCATTAGGATTTTTATTTATCAGCTTTGGCTTTAAAATAGCTTTTCTTTATACAGTGGCTGGAATGCTTATAGGAATCGTTGCAGGAGTCATCATTGAAAAGCTTAACTTAACCCATTTGGTAGAAAGTTATGTTTTTGAGATTCATATGGGGGAAGCGGTTATGGAAGAGATGGATCATAAGAAAAGATTGAAATTTTCTATTGATGCAGTAAAGGATATTGTCAAGAGAGTATGGATTTATGTAGTAATAGGAATTGGTATAGGGGCATGGATTCATGGTTATGCACCACAGGATTTTTTGGTAAAATATGCAGGACCTAATAATCCATTTGCAGTATTTATAGCTGTAGTATTAGGAATCCCTCTTTATTCAAATGCAGTAGGAACCGTTCCTATTGTAGAGGCTTTAATTGGTAAAGGGGTAGGCGTTGGAACAGCTCTTTCTTTCATGATGAGTGTGGTAGCTTTATCCCTCCCGGAGATGATTTTACTTAAGCAAGTAATGAAACCAAAGCTTATTGGGATCTTTATTGCTATTACGGGGACAGCTATTATACTTGTTGGATATTTATTTAATATGATTCTGTAGAGGTATAAAATTGAAATAAAAAATAGGAGGGATTTACATGAACATTAAAATTTTAGGTGGAGGATGTAAAAACTGTACAACACTTTATGAAAATGCAGTAGAGGCAGCAAAGGAACTAGGGATTGATGCAGAATTTGAAAAGGTAACAGAGATGAAGGATATTTTATCCTTTGGGGTAATGAAAACGCCAGCTATTGTAGTAGACGGTGTTGTGAAGGCTTCTGGAAGAGTTGTTTCAAAGGATGAAGTAAAGGAAATATTAAAAAAATAAAAAAATCATTGAAAGATAGAACCGAGAATATGTTTGTAAAAAGACGTACTCTCGGTTTTATCTTTTGTAAAATGCAGGGATGGCGTTCATTGCTTTAAGCCTATTACTGTTTTCATAAAAAAGTAGATTGGATGAACTTTATTAAATTTCTATTCATAACCAATCCTATCAAATAAATATAAAAATATTGCATAAACTATTAAATACAGTATAAAGACAGATAATTGGCTGAAAGGGTGAATCTGAATGAAAAAGATTACTTCTATAGGATTACCTAAAATCCGAGGAATAAAAGGAGAAATACGAGTGTTTCTCCCAAGCTTTGTGAAAAAGTTAAAGATCTATCCTATAGAATTATTTTTAGAAGAAAATTATGGTGTTGAAATGGGATTTTCAAAGGAAGATTATTTAAAAGCAAATGATCAGGTGAAATTTGTATCTCATGAAGAGGTTTATGAGAAGGATTTAGTGATTGTACTAAAAGCACCTCATGATGATGAAATAGAGATGATGAATAGGAAATGTATGCTTATTTCTATGCTTCACTATGATTCAAGACCGAAGCTTGTAAAAAGGTTAAAAGAAAAGGAGATTGTTGCTTATTCTATGGATTCTATTGTGGATGATGATCATAATCGTATGGTAGTAACTTATGAGCTAACAGCTTTAGGGGGTGTAAAAGCAACCTTTAAAGAAATGAAAAAGAGAAGAAAAGATTTCTTCTCAAAGGAAAGAGGACCTATAAAAGTAACGATCATAGGAATGGGTCAGCTAGGTGTAAGAGCGGGAAGAATCTGTATGTCTTTTGGAGATGAAGAAGTACTAAAAGAGATAAGAGAGAAGGATGTACCAGGTGTGATGGTTCAATATATTGGAAGACATATTACAAAACATAAGAATTTACTCCCACGGATTTTTTCTGATACAGATGTATTGATAGATGCAACTAGAAGAATTGATTTTTCAAAAGTTATTATACCTAATGAATACATCCATTTTTTAAAAGAAGATAGTATGATATTGGATCTAACAGCTGATCCTTATGATACATCTGTAGATCCTATTCAAATAAAAGCCATAGAAGGAATTCCTCATGGCGATTTGAAAAAGTATGTTTTTGAAAAAACGGATGATGCTTATGAGAATATTCCATCTCAAGTGAGTACAAAATATCGCAGAGTAACAATAAGCTGTAGCGGGTGGCCAGGAACACTGCCAAAAGAATCTATGAAGATTTATGAAGAAAAATTAATTCCTTTTGTGGATATCCTTTTAAAGAAAGGTAATAACTTAACTTTAACAAGTGATAATCCTTTTGAAAGAGGTTTATATAGAGGAACTTTAGATTTTTTTCTACAAAATAACCAATATGAAGACAATATATAGTGGACGAGCTTTATCTATCCACAAATTATTGTGGATAGATGTGGATAACTTATAATATTTAAAAAATAATCAACAAAGAAGAAGCTCATCTTAAGAAGAGCTTCTTCTTTGTGTATAAACGTTAACTATATAGCATAAAAAGCTATAGATTTTTTAATCAAAATATTCATTGAGGATGAATTCTTTAAGCGTCTCCGTTATATTGTTTTAATCTTAAGTTCTATAACAACCATTAATTTTTACGTAATCATAACTTAAATCACAACCCCATGAAGTAGCTGAGCTTTCTCCATCCTTTAGATCAATAAGAATATTTACGTATTCCTGTTCTAATATGGACTTTGCTGTATCCTCGTCAAAAGGAATCCCCATACCATCTTTTGCTACCTGTATAGAGCCTATAGGATTTTTAAAAAATATATCCACTTTTTCAGGTGTGAAATCTCCATCAGCATAACCAATAGCACATAATATTCTTCCCCAATTGGCATCGCTTCCGAATAAAGCAGATTTTACAAGGCTTGAAGAGATCACAGATTTTGCACAAAGCTTGGCATCTTTCTTCGTTTTAGCATGAATGACATTTGTTTCAATGAGTTTGGTAGCCCCTTCTCCATCCTTTGCAATCAATTTAGCTAGTGTTTTATTTACAAAATCAAGAGCTTCTTTAAATTTTACATAAGAATCATTCGTTGTAGTAATGAATGAATTTTTAGCTAAACCATTAGCTAGGACAATAACCATATCATTTGTACTTGTATCTCCATCTACAGAAACCATATTGTAGGTATCCTCTACACTGTTCTTTAAAGCTGCTTGGAGTAATGACTTTTCAATATTGATATTTGTAGTAATAAAGCTAAGCATGGTACCCATATTTGGATGAATCATACCAGAGCCTTTTGCAATGCCGCTAATATATATATCTTTCCCTTCTATATGGGTGAGGACAGTTATTTTTTTCGTAAAGGTATCTGTAGTCATGATAGCTTTAGCAGCTGAGTCAGCGTGGTTTTGATCAAGACTTTTGCAGGCTGTTTCAATGCCCTTTGTAATTTTATCCATAGGCATGGGAACGCCTATAATTCCTGTAGAGCATACCATAACTTCAGGAGGGGTTAGACCTAATTCCTTTGCTGTTACCTTTGCCATAGTTACGGCATCTTCAAAGCCTTCACTTCCAGTACAAGCATTGGCGTTACCACTGTTTATAACAATTGCCTGAGTGTTTTCTGATTTTACATGCTCCATGTTAAGTAAAACAGGAGCTGCTTTTACTTTGTTTTTAGTAAAAGTGGCAGCTGCTACAGCAGGCTTTTGACTATAAATAAGGCACAAATCTTTTTTTCCACTTCTTCTTACACCACTATATATGCCTACAGCCTGAAAGCCAGGTACATCTGAGATTGTTTTATTTTCTAAAATTTTCAATTGGACCATCCTTTCTTTTTATCAGGTAGTTAAAATCTATGGATTCATTGGGAGTAGCTCTAAACCTTCTGTTTCTTTTAGACCAAATAGAATATTCATATTTTGTACTGCTTGTCCTGCGGCACCCTTCATTAGATTATCAATAGCAGATAATATAATGACTCTTCCTGTTCTTTCATCTACGCATAAGCCTATATCACAAAGGTTTGTTCCCTTTACCCATTTTGTTTCAGGAAGATTTTTTCTAATTCTTATAAAACATTCATCCTTATAAAAATCCTTATAGAGTATATACAAATCTTCTTGAGATTGTTTTTCTTTTAGATTGATATAACAGGTTGCAAGAATACCTCTATTCATAGGAATCAAATGAGGTGTAAAGGATAAGGTAATCTCTTTTCCATAAATATTCGATGTTTCTTGTTCGATTTCGGGTGTATGACGGTGCCCCCCTACACCATAGGCTTTAATAGATTCATTACATTCTGCAAAAAGAGTGGGAATGCTTGCTTTTCTTCCTGCTCCAGATACACCTGATTTTGCATCAATGATGATAGATTTTGTGTCAATTAGCCCGTGTTTGAGTATGGGAGCTAAGGCTAAGATGCTTGCTGTAGGATAACAGCCTGGATTAGCAATTAACTGAGCCTTTTTTATAGCTTTTCTATGAATTTCAGGTAAACCATATACGCTAGCAGATAATAAATTGATACAGCTATGCTGTAGACCATACCACTTTTCATAAGAAAGGGGATTTTTTAATCGAAAATCAGCACCTAAATCAATAACCTTTACCCCAAGATTTAAAGCTTTTTTAGTGATCTCAAAAGACTTTCCATGAGGGAGAGCGATAAATAATAAATCAATTTCGTGAAGTTTATTTTCTATACTTTGGATATTTATACATACATTCTCTAAAAATCTATCATATTGAGGATGAATATCTGAAAAGGAATGATCTGCATAACTATAAGAAGATAAAAATATAATTTCTGTTGATTTATGTTGATGGAGGAGCCAAACTAGCTGTTGACCAGCATATCCTGTTGCTCCTATTATACCTACTCTGATCATAAAGAAACCTCCCTTTTAATAAAAAAATTTAATTAATTATACAATAAATTAAATAAACATACAATAAAATATTGAATAATTATTTAAAATTAAGTATAATTATTAAAAACATGACAAGGGAGTGAAAGTTTTGGATTATGAAAAAGTAGCTGTATTAATAGAAGCTTTACCTTATATAAAGAAATTTAGTGGGAAAACTTTTGTAATCAAATATGGTGGAAGCATTATGAAAAATATTGAAGTAAAAAAGGCTTTTATAGAAGATGTGGTGTTATTAAAGCTCGTAGGAATCAATATAGTTATTGTTCATGGGGGAGGACCTAATATCTCGAATTGGCTGAGTAAACTAGAGATCAAGACAAATTTTATAAAAGGACTCAGGGTTACAGATGAAAAAATTATGGAAGTTGTGGAAATGGTTCTATCAGGAAAGATTAATAAATCTATCGTTGGGGAGTTATGTAGCCATGGGATCAATGCTGTAGGGATTAGTGGAAGAGACAATCACCTTATTGAAGCGACTAAAAAATATTTATATGAAGGAAATGAAAAAATAGATATAGGCTATGTGGGAGAAGTGGTATCTGTCAATGAGCAATTATTAAACGATTTACTAAATACGGGGTATATTCCTGTGATTTCTCCTATTGGCTGTGATCAGGAAGGAAATAGCTATAATATTAATGCAGACTATGTAGCATCAGCTGTAGCTTCTGTGTTAAAAGGAGAAAAGCTTATATTATTAACAGATGTAGAAGGATTATATAAAGATATTGATGATTCTTCAACCTTCATTTCTAGCATCCATGTAGAAAAAATAAAAGAATATATAAAGACAGGAGTGATCTTAGGGGGAATGATTCCTAAGATGCAATGTTGTATAGAAGCTATAGAAAATGGGACAAAAAATATACATTTGATTGATGGAAGAGAGGAACATAGTTTACTTTTAGAAATATTTACAGATAAGGGAATGGGTACAATGATCAAAGGAGGAGAACAAAATGAGTAAAAGTAATGTAATGAACACGTATGGAAGATTTGATATAACCTTTGAGAAGGGAATAGGGAGCAAGGTATACGATACAAATGGAAAAGAATATATTGATTTTGTATCTGGTGTTGCAGTAAACTCTTTAGGGCATAGTCATGAAGCTATAATCAATGCATTAAAAGAACAAAGTCTTAAGCTTATACATGTTTCTAATTTATATTGGAATATACCTCAAATCAATTTAGCAAAAAAATTAGTAGCATATAGTCATCATGATCAGGTATTTTTTTGCAATAGTGGAACAGAAGCAGTAGAGACTGGACTTAAGCTAGCAAGAAAATATGGAAAACTCAAAAGCAATACAAAAAATAAAATCATTTATATGAAAAACTCCTTTCATGGAAGAACATTAGGAGCATTAGCAGTAACTGGGCAAGAGAAATACCAAAAGGATTTTATGCCTTTGATGGAAGGGGTAAAAGCTGTAGCCTTCAATGATATAAAAGATTTAGAGGAAAATATGAATGAAGATATTTGTGCAGTAATCATAGAGCCTATTCAAGGAGAAGGAGGAGTCCTTAAAGCACAGAAAGACTTTTTACAAAAAGCTAGAGAGCTGTGTGATGAATTTGATGCATTATTAATATTTGATGAGGTACAGTGTGGAATAGGAAGAACAGGAAAGCTATTTGCTTATCAAAGCTTTGGGACTGTTCCAGATGTTATATGTATGGCTAAAGGATTAGGGGGAGGTTTTCCAATAGGTGCTACCCTTGCAAATAAAAGAGCAGCAAGTGCTTTTTCACCAGGAGATCATGGATGCACCTTTGGAGGAAATCCATTAGCTTGTAAAGTTGCACTATCTGTTTTAGAAGAATTAGTAGATAAAGGCATTGTTGATCAAGTAAGTGAAAAGAGTGGATATTTTGTAGATAGACTTAAAAACTTAAAAAGTAAATACCCTATTATTGAAGAGATTCAAGGAATGGGGCTAATGCTTGGAATAAAGGTAAATATAGAGCCAAAGGCTATTGTAAATAAATGCTTTGAAAAAGGTCTTTTGTTAGTGGGCGCAGGAAAAGATGTAGTAAGAATGTTGCCACCACTGAATGTAAAAAATGAGGATATGGAAAAAGCTTTAGAGATATTAGAGGATGTGTTAGCATGTCTTTGATATAGCTTTTTATAAAAAAGGACAGCTTCAGAATAATTTAAACATTATTCTGAAGCTGCCCTTTTGATATTTAATCTGAAATAAATCAATTAGAATAGGGTTCAACTTTTCCAAGGGCTAGCTTTTTATACTGAACAATATCTTCAATGGTTACAACAACCATATCATGCTGTTCAGCAAAATTAATGATTTCAGGTAATTTTGCCATGCTACCATCAGGATTTGTTAATTCGCATAAGATCCCAGCTGGATTATATCCTGCAAGTTGCATAAGATCAACTGTTCCTTCTGTATGTCCACGCCTAGTAAAAACACCACCTGGACGAGCACAAAGTGGAAAAACATGTCCAGGACGACTAATATCTTCAGATTTACAGTCACTTTTTACTGCTGTACGAATAGTAGTCACTCTATCGGAGGCAGAAACACCTGTTGTTACGCCTTGAGAAGCTTCAATTGAAACAGTAAAAGCTGTTTGATATTTACTTGTATTCTTTGCTACCATTGGAGGTAAATTTAACTGATGGATTTTTTCATCTGTGAGACAAAGGCATACAATACCGCTACATTCTCGAATTAACATAGCCATTTGAGATACTGTGATCGTTTCAGCAGGAAAGATAAGATCTCCCTCGTTTTCACGATCTTCATCATCTACTAGAAGGATTCCTTTTCCGTTACGAAGGTCTTTTAGTGCTTGCTCAACACGCTCAAGAGGTTTACCAAATTTGAATAGTAGTGATTTGTTCATCATAAAACTCCCTTTCTAAAAATAAAATTTTCATCAGGAATTATGATGAGAGATAGAAATGTATAAAAAATGTAAAATTAAAAAAGCATATAAAAGACATGTAAAAACATTTCATCCTCTCCCATCCGGACTATAACCGTCGGCCTTGGATTCTCACCAAGTCTGCTGACCTTGTTCACTAAAACAAGCGCTCGCGGGCTTATTTGCAAAATAGCAAAAATACCGCCGGTGGGGAATTACACCCCGCCCTGAGAATACAGTGATATTATAACAAAAGTTGAAATATTTTACAACTTATTTTTTTAAGATAGACATAAGGAATAAATAATTATATAATAGGAAATTGTCAAAAATGATTGTTGACACATAGGAGAAAAACATGATATCATATATTGAAAATAAAATATGTACCTTTAAATCGGTCCAGAGAGGCTGAAAAGGATGTGATAGGGAAGATACACAAAAAATAGTGATATCTTGTTTCTGTACGCAAATACAAGCCTTTTACCTCTGGTAGAAGGTTTTTTTATTGATCAGGATAAGAAAGTATATGTATAAAATGATTATTATAAGCAATGAATAATGAAAAAGATTATAAATCGATTAATAATAATACACAAATAAAGCATTTGTGGAAATATGAACACAAAGTTACGAATAAGGTAAATACACACTTATAGCTGAGAAATTATAAAAAAGTGAAATTTACCGAAGAAAATTTTTTAAAACGAATTGAATAAATATATAATTTTATGTATAATTATAAAAAATGTTCATATGAATAAAGAATAATTATTGATAAATATAAATGATATTGGAGGGATACAAAATGAATGGAATATTGTATCTAGAAGATGGAACGGTATACAAAGGAAAAGGATTTGGAAAAAAAGGTACATCTATAGGGGAATTGGTATTCAATACATCTATTACAGGATATCAAGAGATTTTAACAGACCCCTCTTATGCAGGACAAATTATTACCATGACTTATCCATTGATAGGAAACTATGGCGTAAATAGTGTAGAGAATGAATCTTCTAAGGTGTATGCGAAAGGATTTATTACAAAAGCTATTGAACAAAATCCTTCAAACTACATGAGCGAACAAACATTAGAAGAAATGCTTCAAAACATGGGGATTGTAGGAATCTGTCATGTAGATACAAGAAGTATTACCAAAAGAATAAGAAATCAAGGGGCTTTAAAATGCATTATATCTAATGAGGATCTATCTATAAGAGAATTAGAAAAAATCTTAAAAGAAGAGAAATTAAAAGAAGATTGGATGAAAGAAGTAGGAACACAAAAAGTTATTCATATACCTGGAAATGGTTCAAAGATTGCTGTACTAGATTTTGGGATAAAGAAAAATATCTTAAACAATTTACAACATAGAAACTGTGATATTACTGTATTTCCTTACAATACAAGCTACGAAGAAATTATGAAGATAAACCCTGAAGGGGTATTACTTAGCAACGGACCTGGAAATCCTGAAGAAGCTACAGAAGCAGTTGATACAGTAAAGAAAATTATCAAGAAAGTACCTACCTTTGGGATCTGTATGGGGCATCAGGTTTTAGCCTTAGCAGTAGGGGGAAAAACTTATAAAATGAAGTATGGACATAGAGGCGGAAATCATGGCGTTTATGATATAAAAAGAGATCGAGCTTATATAACCTCACAAAACCATGGATATGCAGTAGATCGAAAAAGCATAGAAGAAAGTGGAATGGAGATTACCCATATTAATCTAAACGATGATACAGTAGAAGGAATGAAGCATAAAGAACTTCCTGTATTCTCCGTACAGTTCCACCCAGAGGGGGCACCAGGACCAACAGATTCTACTTATCTATTTGATAAATTTATCGACCAGTTAAAGGAGGATGAAAAATGCCAATAGACAAAAGCTTAAAAAAGGTGATGATTATTGGTTCAGGCCCTATCATCATAGGTCAGGCAGCAGAGTTTGATTATTCAGGAACGCAGGCTTGTAAGGCTATAAAAGAAGAAGGAATTGAAACAATCCTTGTAAACAGCAATCCTGCTACAATCATGACAGATACAAATGTAGCAGATCGAGTATATATAGAGCCATTAAATGTAGAAAGCTTAGAAAAAATTATTAGTCAGGAAAAACCAGATGGAATTTTAGCAGGCTTTGGGGGGCAAACAGGACTGAATCTATCTATGCAGCTAAAAGAAGAGGGAATCCTAGATAAATATGGTGTAAGACTATTAGGGACTGATAGTGAAACCATCAAAAAAGCAGAGGATCGAGAAGCTTTTAAAGAGCTTATGCTAGAAATAGATGAACCCATCCCGATGAGTATTATTGCAACAAAGATCAAGGAATGTGAAGACTTTGTTGAAAAGTATGGGTATCCAGTAATCATCAGACCAGCATACACTTTAGGCGGAACAGGTGGGGGTATTGCAAGTAACTATGATGAGTTGATTGAAATATGCCAAAGAGGAATTGAAAATAGTCCTATTGGACAAATTCTTTTGGAGCAAAGTGTTGCAGGGTGGAAGGAAATTGAATATGAAGTTATAAGAGATAAAAAGGACAATTGTATCATTATCTGTAATATGGAAAATATGGACCCTGTAGGGGTACATACAGGAGATAGTATTGTAGTTGCGCCTTCGCAAACCTTAAGAGATCAAGAATATCAGATGTTAAGACAATCATCTATTAAAATCATTAGAAGCTTAAAAATTGAAGGTGGATGTAACATTCAGTTTGCACTAGACCCAAAGAGTAATAACTATATCGTTATAGAAGTAAATCCAAGGGTAAGTCGTTCTAGTGCTTTAGCTTCAAAGGCAGCAGGATATCCTATCGCAAAGATTGGTGCTAAAATCGGTATAGGCTTTAGTTTAGATGAACTAAAAAACTATGTAACAAAGAATTCAAGTGCATGCTTTGAGCCAGCCCTTGACTATATTGTAGTAAAATTCCCTAAATGGCCCTTTGATAAATTTAGTAAGGCATCTAGAACCCTTGGAACTCAGATGAAAGCAACAGGAGAAGTAATGGCAATTAGCAGAAGCTTTGAAAGTGCCCTTCTTAAATCTTTAACTTCATTAGAAGGAAAGTTTACAGGACTTAGAATGTTTTCTATGATGGAGATGAATAAAGAAAATTTATTCAAGAAGATTGATTTATGTGATGATGAAAGAATATTCGCCCTTGCAGAAGCTTTAAGAAGGGGAATAACCGTAAAAGAACTTCACGATCGAACAAAGGTAGATCCATGGTTCTTAAATGGGTTAGTAAATATTATTAAGATGGAAAATAGAATAAAGACAGAAGATCTAGACGAAAAGCTACTTTATGAAGCAAAAGAAATGGGTTTTACAGATAAAGAAATAAGTGATTTAAAAGGAATGGATCATACTGAAGTAGAAAAAATGAGAAAAAAGAAAGAAATTGCACCTGTCTACAAAATGGTAGATACCTGTAGTGGAGAATTTGATGCACAAACTCCTTACTACTACTCTTGCTATGAAGAGGAAGATGAAAACATTATTAGTGACAAGAAGAAAATATTAGTACTCGGATCAGGACCTATTCGAATCGGACAGGGAATCGAATTTGATTACTCTTGTGTCCATGGAGTATGGGCAATTAAAGAGGCAGGATATGAATCCATCATTATCAATAATAACCCAGAGACAGTAAGTACAGATTTTGATACAGCAGATAAACTATATTTTGAATCATTATATATAGATGATGTAATGAATGTTATCGAAAATGAAAAGCCAGAGGGGGTAGTCCTTCAATTAGGGGGGCAAACCTCTGTAAACCTAGCCCCTAAGCTTTATGAAAGAGGGGTAAATATACTAGGAACCTCTTATCAGTCCATGGATATAGCAGAAGATCGAGATAAATTCAGAAGCTTCTTAGAAGAATTAAATATTCCAAGTCCTACGGGAAGAGCTGTTACAAGTATAGAAGAAGCACTAGATACAGTAGAGAAATTAGGATACCCAGTAGTGGTGAGACCATCCTATGTAATAGGTGGACGTGCAATGCAGGTTGTATATGATCAAGCAGGACTTGAAAATTATTTAAAAGAAGCAGTAAGCTTATCTAGAAAATATCCAGTACTTATAGATAAATATGTAAAAGGAACAGAGATAGAAGTAGATGCTATAGGGGATGGAGAAGATATATTAATCCCAGGAATTATGGAACATGTTGAAAGAACAGGAGTTCACTCAGGAGATAGTATTACTATATATCCATATGTAACGCTGAATGAAGAAACGATACAAAAATTAGTAGATTATACAAGAAAAATCGCAAAAGGCTTAAATGTAGTGGGACTTGTAAATATTCAATATGTGTTTGATGGAAAAGAAGTATATGTAATAGAAGTAAATCCAAGAGCATCAAGAACCGTTCCAATCTTAAGTAAAGTAACAGGTGTACCCATGGTAAAGCTAGCAGTAGATGCTATGCTTGGAAATAAACTAAAGGATACAAACTATGGAACAGGACTCATGGAAAATAAAGACCTATATGCTGTTAAAGTACCTGTTTTCTCAGGGGAAAAGCTTGCGGATGTAGATATGTCCCTAGGGCCTGAAATGAAGTCTACTGGAGAAGTATTAGGAGTAGATAAAGACTTAAATAAAGCTATCTACAAAGGACTTAAAGCATCGGGAATCAAAATTCCTACTAAAGGAGCTATCTATGTTAGCTTAAAGGCTGTTGATAAAGAAGAAGGTTTAGAAATCATCAAGAGCTATGAAGAACTAGGCTTCAAATTATATGGTTCTGTGGGAACAGCTAACTTTTTAAAGAAACATGATGTTTCTTGTGAAACAATTCCACTCTTTGAAGTAGACAAACGCATTGCAGATGGAACGATCAACATGATGATCAATACACCTACAAGAGGAAATAATAAATATAGCTTAGGCTTTAGAATCAGAAGAAAAATGAGTGAACATAGACTTCCTATATTTACGAGTATTGATACAGCAAGAATTTTTAAAATAGCTATTGATATAGAAAAAAATAAAGAAGAAATAGAATATAAAACAATTGATGAATATTTAAAATAAAAATTTTATTCAAAAAATTAAATTTACTATTGATTTTATAGCGTATAAATAATATAATAAGCGTAATCAAAAAAACTTTACTTCGTTAAAGTGTTTATATGAAAAGGCTGTGAATGGTAGTAGTAAATAATACTTTGCTTTCAGAGAGTCGATGGATGGTGTGAATCGATAGGAAAGGTTATTGAATCCGACCAGAAGCTGTATAAGGGTAAAAAACTTATACCGGGAAAGATCTCGTTATCAAAAAAGAGACTGTGTATGCAGTGAAAACAGGTGGTACCACGTGGATGAATGTCCCCGTCCTTGATTGATTTAAGGACGGGTTTTTTATTTATCAAAAATCATATTTCATGGAATCGAGAAAAAGAGCAATCTGTGCATAAAGAATATACAGAATATTTTGACGGATATTGAGATTTGAATATAGAATAGGAGCGATGGAAATGGAAAATAGAAAAAAAGTAATTATTACGGAAAAAGTAGATAACGAGGGAGTAAAGTTACTTGAGAAGCATTTGGATGTAGACGTTTGCCTTAATCTAACAAGAGAAGAATTATTAGAAAGAATACATGCGTATGATGCCATTATCGTTAGAAGTGCTACAAAAATTAATAAAGAATTGATGGAGAGAGCACCCAAATTAAAAGTTGTAGGAAGAGCAGGAAATGGTACAGATAATATAAATTTACCAGAAGCAACAAAGAGAGGAATTATCGTAGCCAATACACCAGCTAGTAATACTATGTCAGCAGCTGAGCTTGCTATTACTCTTTTATTAGGTGTATCAAGAAATGTAACCCAAGCAAATAACTATATCAAATCAGGAAAATGGGAAAGAAATAGATTTAAAGGAGTGGAGCTTTATAATAAAACTTTAGGAATCATAGGTCTTGGTAGAATTGGTTCTTTAGTAGCCACAAGAATGAATGCTTTTGGAATGAAAGTAATTGCATATGATCCATATATTGCAGATGAGAGATTTAAAAGATTTAAAGTTGAGAAAAGAGATACTTTAAAAGGGTTAATAGAAGAATCTGATTTTATCACCGTGCATACACCAAAGACAAAAGAAACCGATGGTATGATTGGAGAACAAGAAATTGAGTGGATGAAGCCAGGGGTGAGACTTGTAAATGATGCAAGAGGCGGAATCATTAATGAAAAAGCATTATTAAAAGGAATTCAAAGTGGAAAAATTGCCAGTGCAGGACTAGATGTACATGAGGAAGAACCTAGCTTGAATAATCCATTATTTGAATATGATAATGTTATTGTAACACCACATATTGGAGCAAGTACAATAGAGGCACAAATCAATGTAGGCGTTACAGTAGCAGAACAGGTAGTGAATGCATTGAACGGAGAAATCGTACCCAATGCAGTGAATCTTCCTACTCTTCATAGAGATGAATTAGCCGTGATGAAACCATATATTGAATTAATGGAGAAGTTAGGAAAAATCTATTATCAATTACATCATGACCCTATTGAGCATGTAAGCATTGAGTATTGGGGAAGTGTTGCAAATCAAGATGTAGAGATGAGTACCATTGCCTTTACAAAAGGACTTTTACAACCTGTAGTAGAAGATAAAGTAAATTATATTAATGCAAAGCTACTAGCCGAGCAAAGAGGGATTGGTATAGAGCAAAGAAAAATAAAAGAAAATTATAATGGGTATACAGATTATATTGAAATAAAAATTGGTACTAAAGAAAAGACATTTGTTATTGCAGGAAATCTATCTTCTAAAAAAGAAGGAAGAATTGTAAAAATTGAAGGATACGAAGTGGATGTGAATCCAACAAAGCATATGTTGTTTGTACAAAATATGGACGTTCCAGGTGTGATTGGACATATTGGTATGGGACTTGGAGAAGAAAAGATCAATGTTGGAACCATGCAAGTAGGAAGAAATGCTATAGGAAAAGAGGCGTTGATGGTTTTAACAATAGATGATGAAGTATCTAATAATAGTTTAGAAAAGTTGATGCAAAAAGAAAATGTATTATGGGCAAAATATGTAAGACTTTAAAATAAAGCCACCCATTCGATTTGGATGAGTGGCTTTTATATTATATTCAGGGGTTGTACTTTTGTTACACAGTTGTAAAGAAAGTATGATATATTTTAGATAGATAGGTTGAATATTAAATTAATGATGATCCTGTTACATTTTGTGAAGACACTGTTTTTATGATGAAATATAAAGAATAAAACAGGATTTTTAATGGGCTCAAAGAATTTATCATGAATGAATGTTTTCTTTGAGAAATCTAGGTAGGAGGCTTGAGATGAAAAAATTAGGGCTGATATTGTTAAGTATATTATTATTGATAGGATGTAATGAAAAAGAAATAGAGAAAAAAATAGAGAAAAATGCACATCCTACATTGATTGTAGAAGATTATAATGGGATAGATCCTGAAAAGATGGATCAATATAGTATGGCTATGGTGTTTTCTCCAGAGGATGCTACCATTAAAGGAACACAAAAGGTTAATTATATCAACAAAGAAAATACTTCATTAGGAGAAGTTTACTTTCATTTATATCCAAATAGTTTTCGGAAAAAGGAAACAGCTCCATTTTTGATGGATAATTTTGACCGTGCTTATCCGAATGGATTTAACCCTGGGTATATTAACATAGAAAAAGTACTGGTGGATGGAGAACCGATAGATTATGAATTTAAAGGAGACGGGCAAACCATCATGAAAGTGTCACTAGCTAAGGTGCTAGAACCTAATGATGAAGCTTTAATAGAGATGACATATATTATAAAAATACCTCCTGCTCAGGAACGGTTTGGATATGGGGACAATACCTTTAATCTTGGAAACTGGTATCCTATTGCAGCTGTTTATGATGAAAGTGGATGGAATTTAGATCCATACTATCCTCTAGGAGATCCTTTTTATAGTGATATAAGCAATTATCATGTACACATAGAAACGCCAAAGGATTTTATTGTAGCAGCATCAGGAAATATTTTAAAAGATGAAGTTGTGGGAAGTAAAAGAAATTGGGATATAGAAGCAAAGCTTATGCGTGATTTTGCTGTTGTAATGAGCAAAGACTTTGAAGTAGTGAAGAAGGATGTAGAAGGGACTACTTTAAAGATGTATTTTATGGAAGATGTAAAACAGGGAAGGGCAGATTTAGCAATAGAGGCAGCAGAGAAATCATTAAAGACCTTCAATAGAGCATATGGAAAATATCCTTATGGACAGTATTCAGTAGTACAGACAAATTTCCCTAGTGGTATGGAGTATCCAGGAATCGTATTTATTGATAAAAATGCTTATACCAATGATTATGGTAATTATCTAGAAATGGTTATTGTTCATGAAACTGGGCATCAATGGTGGTATGGCGTTGTTGGCAATGATGAAATTGATGAAGCGTGGCTCGATGAAAGCTTAACCTCTTATTCAGAGGTTGTTTATGCCAGAGAAATATTTGGAAAACAAAAAGGAAGAGAATACCATAAGTATATGCATGAGGAACAATATAATGATGTTGCATCAACGATAACCAATGAAACGATTTTAAGACCATTAAACGAATTTGAAGGTTGGGAGGATTATGGAACTTTAGTCTATAATAAAGGGGCTATGTTTTTAAATACCATTTATGAAAAATATGGGGAAGAAAAATTCTATGAGATCATGAAAAAATATTATGAAGCTTATCGCTTTAAGAATGTTACTACAGAGGACTTTAAAAGAATCTGTGAAGAAGTGACAGGAGATGATCTAGATTCTCTTTTTAATAAATGGTTGCTTGCACAGTAATAATAGAAAACCACAGGAAAAAATACCTGTGGTTTTCTTCATGCTTTTCCTTTAATATATAGATAAGGGGGAAGATACATTGAGAAGACTTACAGTAACTATCATTACATTTATTCTATTACTAAATAGTCCAGTGAGTTTTGCAGATACTAAAGTTAACGTGAATGCACGAGCTGCATTGCTTATAGAAGAGACATCAGGAGAAATATTATTTTCTAAAAATGTAGAAGAACGCTTTGCACCAGCTAGTATTACAAAATTAATGACGTATCTTGTTGCTATAGAAGCTGTAGAAAAAGGAAAGGTTTCTATGGAGGATGTAGTAATCATAAGCCACAGAGCAGCAAATGAAAAAGGAGCAACCTATAGATTAAAGGCAGGAGAGAAGATAAAATTAAGAGAACTTATAGAGACTATGATGATCGTATCTGCAAATGATGCAGCCTTTGCTATTGCAGAGTATGTAGGTGGAAGTATGGAAGACTTTGTAAAGATGATGAATGAAAAAGCTAATAGGTTAGGAATGGTAGATACTCATTTTGTAAATCCTAATGGGATGCCAGAAGTAGGCGAAGGAAATAGGATGAGTGCAAGAGACATAGGAATACTAGCAAAATATATTATTCGGAATTATAAAGAAGAAATATTACCCCTTACAGATCAAGAATTCTATCAAAATCCAGAAAGAAATTTCTATAAAAAAAGCACCAATGGTCTTTTAAAGGTGATACCTAATGTAGATGGATTAAAAACAGGATATACGAGTGAAGCAGGATTTTGTTTAACTTCTACTATGAACGTGAACAAACAAAGTGAAGATGAAAAGGATTTTAGATTGATTTCTGTAATCCTTGGAACAAAAAGTGATTGGAGTCGAGTTCGTGAAAGTGAAAAGCTTTTAAATTATGGAATGGATAATTTCATAAAAAAAAGAATCATAAAAGTAGAAGAGCCTATTGAAGAAATCAATTTATGGGAGGCAAAAGAGCTACCCATAAAGCTTTTAGCAAAGGAAAATGTTTGGGGTTTTGGAGAAAAAAATAAAATAGAAAAGGGTAGAGAAGTTGCTTTATTAGAAGATATGCCTTTTCCAATTGTAAAAGGGCAAAAGCTTGGAGAGATGAAAGTTACATTATACAACGATAAAGTCATAACGATGGATCTCATCAGTGATCGAGATGTGAAAAAGATCCCTTTTAAAGTATTTATAAAAAATTTCTGGTCTGTGGTAGGAAGTTTAATATCTAATGTGATGTAAGGAAAAAATAGAAAGGATGAAAAACTTGAAGATTATTATAGAAGAAAAATTAAAAGAATATTTAATAAACAAGAATAAAAAAGCTATAACTGTAAAACTTCAAGTAAGTTCCTTATGTTGAGCCCATACACCTATGCCCTATGCTAGGGCAATGGAACCGTCATCTTTAGAGGAATACGATTATTTTCAAGTAGATGGTATAAATGTATATGTATATAAAGGTGCTCGTGTAGAAAATACTTTAAGATTAGTCCTTAGAAATTACCTTGTGTTTAAGCAAATAGAAATACAAGGAATAAGTATATTGTAGCCTTGACAAATATAAGAAATAGGATTATCCTATTAATGATATTCATATTTGTACACCCGTAGCTCAGGGGATAGAGCGTCGGTTTCCTAAACTATGTTCTGTTATTAGGGGTATTATATTTAGGAATAAAAATTGAAGCTTGAACTTGTTTAAAACACTATATTTCAAGGTTTATAGGATTTAAGTATTGTTTATATAATACATTTTGGTTGACCAGATGTTGACCAACGTGGGCAACCATGGTCAACATCTTAAAATATAATATGTTCCCGTAGCTCAGCAGGATAGAGCAACTGCCTCCTAAGCAGTAGGTCGTGGGTTCGACTCCCTCCGGGAACGCCATTTTGAAATGAAAATACCAATACTTTGATAGTATAGGTATTTTTATTTTTTTGAGAGATAAATGAATGTATAAAAAAGATATTGAGTGAAAAGACCTTGAAATGGATAGTCTTGAGTTTTTGTCTAATAGAAATTGTGTAATTCAATACGAATTAGAAGATTGTCGAAGATTGCGGGCGAAATATCAGGTTTTAGACAGGAAAATGTTTGGATGGAGTAGAACTTATAACTAAATATGGAAATAAAAAAGCATATAAAATGATAGCTTTTAAGGGGGAATAGATATGTCGAAGGAGGAAAAGATTAAAGCTGGGTATTGGTCTGTTGCTACTCAAAAACATTTAAAGGAGTTCACAACATATAGTACTAATTTAGATGAAGTTGATAATCTTAACATAGCAGGTAAATCGGGTAGATTCTTAGGAGCAATAAGAGGAAATACCAAAATTCAAAATATAAAAAAGCTTGAAAAAATGGCAAATAATGTAGGAATCTCAAAAAATGAATTGCATCTTATTATTCTACCTAAAATAGAAAAAGCATCTGACAAACAAGTTGAATTAATTAAAAATTCAACAGGAGAAATTACAGGTATTGCCGAGTATCTATTTACGAATAATAGTGTTTTAGAAATTGCAGGGGAGGTATTTGAAAATCAGAATCCTTCTAACTTAGAACGAATAGCTATAGAAACTATGGACGAGACTAAACGAATTCCATACTTAGAAAGAGAAATAATGGAAATCTTAATCAAAAATGGTTTTAGAGAAGAGGATTTAAAACTATCGTTAGCATTACAGGAGCATTTTAAGCTAATTAAAAGACTAAATAAGACAAAGAGCAAAGACCCAATTATTAGCAATGAATATGTTTGGGGATATAATCATCAGAAAATTGCTATGGCAGTCTCTAGTATTGATTTTGGTAGAAAGCAGACGTTAAAAGAAGTTATTGAAATAGTGCAAAACTCTCAAGGGTATCCAGTTGAAAAATTACCTTGTGCAGATAAAGAATTGCTACTGCTTGCCAAAAAGGTAGGAATGCTAAACCCTACTGCTATAAAGTCAAGTAGAGGTATACAAAAGGAATTTGCATTTAGCCCAAACATGTTAGAACCACTAACATATCATGATGATATTCTTGATGATGTAAAGTTGTTACTTGCATCTATTAGATTTGGTGAGAATTATACACCACACTCGACGATTAATGACCCTGTAAGTTTTCTAGAATACTTAATAAAATATGGTGATATTGGACCACACGATGCAAATTCAACGGACTATACATTGTTAGAAAAAAAAGGGATAGTTAATGTAGTTCATAAAACGAAACAAAAGTGGAGTAGTTATTATGGACACTATTATACAAAATCAGGGTATTGTTTAGAATTAGTTAGGAAAGATGTTGCAATTGAAGCACTTAAAGTTATAAAAAATTCTGACTATAAGTTGAAAATTGATTCTGAAATAAATAGTTTTGAACCTGTGAATGATACGGGAACATTTATATCGTCAGAGGAATTTAGGTTAAAATTTGGTGAATCACCTGAACCTATGCAAGAAATGGAAGACCACTTCAATAAAGTATTGAGAGATGAACTCTTATAGAAAGGGGGAATATTTTTAATGAGTGATAAGAATGATAAAACTCTTTCAAAAGGAGATAAGGATTTAACTAATAAAGAAAAAAGTATAGAGAATGTAATAATATCAGATACAAAGGATAATAAGCGACCAACTTCTAGGAGTAAATCAAATAATAGGTTCATAGATGAAAAGAACAATACTAAAATGAACTCTGGTAAACAAATAAGTATGTTAGACAATCAAATGGAACAAAAAAAGAAAACTGTTAGTAAAAATAAGAAATCTAATTACATCTCTGAAGGAGATTTACTTGAATATAGATTGAAAAGACTAATATTTTTTATGGGATACTATCCTCAGGTTGGAGTAATAATTAAATCTTCAACTAATGAGCAAGCAGATACGATAACGGATTTAGATGTCTATGGAACATATATACATAAAAATTTTGCTTCTAAGACGATTTGGGCAGATTGCAAATCAGGTCGAGCCCGACCATTAGAAAGGATTTCCTGGATTAATGGAGTAAAAGATATTGTTGGTATAGAAGATGTGATTTTCGTAAAAAAAGGTGTAAGAATGGCTACAAAACAATTTGCAAGAAAATCTAGAATACAAATCTTAGATTTAGAAGTTATAAATAAGCTCGAACGTGATTATAAAATTAATACCACTGATTGGAGAGGTTCTTGGAACCCCAGAACCCAGTTAAATCAACTAATAAAGTTTCAAAACATAGATGTACCTACTAAGGATAGATTTAAAAAAATAGGAAATTTTATATCATGTAGTTATTGGACTGTTGATGATTATTTAAAAGTAAAAAGGACATTAACGGCATTAAATCAACTCTCAGAGGTAATGCAATATCCATTACAGCAACAACAAATGGAATCTGTACATTGGGCAATTTATAAATTGGTTAATCTATTTGTTTTAGCTACTTTGAATATTTGTAGAGATTTATATTATTATTCAGATAGGGACAAGGAAGAAACAATATTACAAGGTTTAATTTCTGGAGAAATATCTATGAAAAAAAGAGCAGAAATTGTAGATGCTACATATAAAGTTGCATATGGTATAATACTTCAACATGTACCTAATTTTGAGGGTACATTAAAAGTTCCTAATATAGGAGGAAGTCCGCCCAAATATTTTGAGGCATTTAACAATCTAATATTAAGAATAACTAATAATCCCTTAGACTATTTTGATATTCTAAGATTTCTAGATTTTATTTTGATGGAATATGATTTACAATCGAAGGATATTAATGAAGAACATGCTAAAGCTATGTTTCCAAACTATGAGGACTTAGTCACAAGTGCTAAAACAATATTATACTTTATTTGTAGTATAACTAATATTAGAAAGAATGTTTTTCAACTTATCAGAGGATATAAGTAAAAAACTTGAGAATTTATTTTAGTATTGAAATTATTAATTAAGAAATATATATAAAAATACATCGTAATTGATGTATTTTTTATTATAGAAAACAAGAACTAGAGACAGAATAAATGTAATAGATTAGAGCAAAATAAAGTAAGTCGAACAGCATAACCTTAGAATTAAGTTTCTAAGGTTATTTTAATTTTCGAAAAAAATAAATTGAACTAATATTCTTGCAATTTTAAGTTGGATTTACCATACAAAAAGTAAAAATGTTTAAAAAATCTATCTAAGTTAGGTTTATGAAAATAGCTATTAGTAAATATAAGGTTAAGATGTATTAGAGGTTGATTAGGTCGAAAAATTGAAAGTATAGAATTGAAAATTTATTGAAATTACAATAGTTTGAACGGATTTGATGATGGTGAAAAAATTGAGGTATTTGGAATGTAGCAGTGATAAGGATTTTAGAGAACTTTTATGAAAACGATGAAAAAATCATAGATTTTTAGATGTGGGAGCTGAGGTTCTTATTTTTTATTTGCTATAAATGTGAATATTTAATATATCTTAAGATATATAGGGTTACATAGATAGAAAACAGTTTACTTGAATAGTACCCACAATCACAACTTGTCTCCTACCACTTAACCTCTTATCTCTTAATCAGATTAGGATAATATGAACCTAAGGGGGCAGATAAGAAAATGAAATATAACATGAAGTACTATAGAGAAATATCGAAAAAATAAAAATAATACAGTAAAGATAAGGGTAAATGGACAGTTAAACATAAGCAATTACGGATAAATCACAAAATAGACATAAAATGTAAAAATGTGAGAAGAGAAAGAACTGTGACAAAATGGAGTAATTCAATT
This sequence comes from Marinisporobacter sp., assembly GCA_025210395.1. Classification (GTDB taxonomy): domain Bacteria; phylum Bacillota; class Clostridia; order Peptostreptococcales; family Thermotaleaceae; genus Crassaminicella. The sequence goes on along the minus strand of JAOARV010000044.1, from coordinate 4,348 downwards.
GAATATACTTTGCATACATGTAGTTAACAAGATAAAGAGAGTAATGTTAATATCATTCTGAAATCATGCTTTATAACCGGTTTTATGAATCATTAAATTTGTAGACCTTTGTCTTCCATAAAATAAATATTAATCTGCATTAGAGCCTTTATTAAGGATGAAATTAACGAGCATATATCCGATATTGTTAAAAACTCTAATACAGATTTTGGGAATTTAGTAATGGTGTTGACATTAATTAATCTTTTTTGTTATTCTGCAAATAACTTCTATAAGCCTCTAATCTTCTTTGAACATCCATCATCCTAATATTAAGCATATCTATTTGTCCTGTATTACCATATAATTCTTGGAAAAAATCTTCTATTGCCCACTCAACATCTTCTTTATTTTCTGCATCATCTAATGACATCCTAAAATAATCATATTCATCTTCGTTAATAACATGAACTACATGTGAAGGGTTAAATTGTAAAAATCGACCCACAGCAGATAATACATCAAGGTCTTTGGTACCTGTAAAAATATATCTATAGTCTTGACCTTTAATTGCTCTATTCTTAATACCGTTCTTCTCAATGATTTTCATATTTTCTTTATAGGTAATTTTAAAATTAGAACCTTTGTATAATTTCATATTCTTCTTTTTCTTAATTTCAGTAGTACCTTGTCTAATAAGTTTAAATGTTTTACTGTAGAAAATTCTTATATCTTGATATTCCTTATATTGATATCCATTTTTCCATTTGACCTCAATAGAAGTGTTTTTGTCTATTTCATTAGCTTTTTTTTCTAATATTTCTAAAAGTTCTTCTTCCTTAGTGACGTCAATGAAACCTTGCATACCTTCTTTAACTATGGTTTCCATATGTAGACCTTTGATAAGAAGATTAAGAGAATCAGTAATAAATTTATAATAATTTTGGGGATACGTCTTTAATATTTGCATAATCCTATAGGATTCTTCAGATAAACCGAAATCTTTATACAATGATTCTGCTTCATGTGTGGGTTTCTGAATATTTCCTAAAAGAAAGTCGTAAGAAATACTATTGGTTCCAAGTTGGAATTCTATATATTTTGATAATTTGACTAAATTCTCTAGCTCAGGTAGTGATTTAGCATTCATATATTCACTATAAGATGCAGGAGTGATATTTAAAACTTTTGCTATTTCCTTATCTGTTAATCTCTTGCCAGTAGAATTATTGTTATCTAGCATAGCCTTTGCCTCTTTTAAAGATAATTTGAAATTTAATCTTAACAGTAATTTTAGAAGTGATTCTAATAGGTCAATCCTTGCTGTTTGTAAGTCAAAAACAGGTAAGAGCTGTTTTAATAGATTCTCCAATTCAATATAAGCAACTTTCTCATTATAGTTGTTAAAAGATGTGAGCGTAGGTAGTTCAGTAAGTACTTTTTTTGTATTACTTCTTATATATTGTTTCATTTGGCTGTTAGACAGTTTAGTAAAATTAATATTAGTCAGATGAGTTTCTTCCAACTCATTATTTTTATACAAAGTTACCATTTTATTAGTTTTAGATGCTGTTGTACATATTTTAATTAAATTAATAAATTCATCATTTGATAATTTCTTTGAAAGTATAATTTTTTTAAGATGCAATTCAAGTAGTTTCTGACTACAAAGCAAATATATGGGGTAACTTGGATTGTCCTTTGATGGTTCAAATTCAGAGTAACCACCACAACAATTTCGTAATAGCTGTAAAACTTTTGCTAATACTATTTCTTCTGTTGTCATAGAATGAACCTCCTATATGTATTAAAACTTATTTTTGTAGTTTAAATCAGGTTTAACCTGATTTTACTATCTTTTTAATGCTAATGTCAATGAGCATATGTCAAAAATCGGGTTAAAGTTTAAAAAAAAAATTTCATTAAAGATTGGTGTTAAAATGAAAACAAGTTAAGGGAAACAAAAAATAATAAAAAGAGAAGGAGTATGAAAATGACAAAAAAATTAGTAGTAACGAAGCCAGCGGAAATAAAAGAAGTAAACAAAGAGATGAAAGAGTTATCTAAAAACAACAAAGAAAAGAAAGGAGAATATGAAATGGTAAAAAGGCTAAATGGAGGAGAGGAAAATATATTAGCAACAGCTAAAATGAGACTTAAAGAATTTTATAAAATGGATACAGCAAAAAAGCAAGTACAAAAATATAGCGACTTATTGATGAGAGATAGCTTCAATGAATTCTATGACCAATATTCAGAAGAAGAGAAACTAGAGTATCTACAAGGTGCATATAGAAAAGAACAGGTAGTAGAAGAAATTATAATTAAGGTTATAAATGAAATAAAAACAAAAAAAGAAATAAAAGATTTTATAGTAAGAGTGATGAAAGAAAAAATAAAACTCTTTCTATTAGAATACTACATAATCTTTGATACATATAAGGGGTTTGATGGCTTAGAGATATTAACAGACAATATAAATGTAAATGATTTATTAATAGGAAAGTATAATGAAGTTTTAAACTGGTTAGCACCTAAAGGATGCTATCTAAACCAAGGTGTTTCAAGAGAAGAAACAAAGGTGGTACTAACAGAGATGGTCAAGAAATTGGATAGGTATGTGAAAGACTTTGGTATTTATGATTTAATACAGCAGGGCTATTTAGATGTTAACTCATACATAGACTTAACATTAGCAAATTTAGGATTAAATACAAATACTAAATTTGCTAATGAAACAGTATGGAGCGCAATAGGAGAATTGGAAGAATTAGATGTTAGAGTTTTAGAGATAGAATGTATGCTATTACCAAACAATAATGAAGTAATTTTGACAACGATGGATGAGCAAGAAATAAAAGAAACGATATGGTTAGATAAATTTGAAGTCAGCTAATAAAAAGAAGTACAAAGTTGTAATTCAATAAAAAATATTAAAGAACAATAAAACAAAGAAGGAGGAAGAGAAAATGAAAATGATTATCAATGGAAAGATGTATAATACAGATACAGCAACACTTGTAGGGGACTATCAAAGTGAACACCCAAGCACAGATGCGTATTACTATGAGGAAGAACTTTATTTAAAAAAGACAGGGGAAATGTTTCTCTATGGGAAAGGTATGTCTTTCTCAAAGTATAGTAAGTATTACACAAGAATTCACGATTGTGCTACAATAATACCTTTATCAACAGTAGAGGCGAAAGAATGGGCTGAAAAGCATTTACATGCAGATGATTACATTGAATTATTTGGTGAAGTAGAAGAATAAAGGAATGGACACATATAGATAAAAGTATATACATGAATAAAAACAATAAATTTATAAAGAGGGGATATGGTAAATGAAAAGAGTAAAGATAAGTCTCATACCAGCTTTGCTGGTTGAGACAATAGGTCAAAAGGTAAAGCAACAGTTACCTAAGGACATAGGGACAAAAGAAGCTTATAAAGAATCATTAGATATACTAGAGTTAGAACAGATAGAGACTGAGGATACTAAAAATTTTTTCTGGTCAGATTCACATCAAAAATGGAAGGCTAGATGGTAAATGGGGTAACAGGGTAGACTAGAGTAGGTGTCTACCTCTTAAAACTCATATAAATGAAAAATAAAGGGGAGGAAATTCAGATGTATACAGAGGTTGATGGAGGATTAATAGATACACAGATAATAACAATAGAGCTGATTGGAAGGGCTATGAAAGAGCAGATTATAAGCAAAATCAATTCAATGGCTAGTATCAATGAAGAAAAACTGATGGAATTATTTAAGAAGATAAATATGCTTAAAACAATGTTGAAAAATGGAGAAGTAGTAACAGAAGAAGAAGTGTTATCAATCGTAGAGGAAATTGATATTGAGTTTAGTTTTGAACCAAATGTTTTATCTAACAAAATTCATGCGATTTTTAAGTTAAGTGATGGGTCAAAGCACAATACCATGGTTGCGTTAGAGGCATTATATAGTGCTTGGAGTATTATCAAAATACAGGGGTTAAAAATGCTACTTAATAAAATAGAAAAATAGGTGGGGTGAATCATGATATATAGCTATGATGAGAATGGAGAACACAAAAAAATCAGGTTTATAAATGATGTAAACTTGATTTCAGACAAAGATAAAATAGCTTTTAAACTTGCAAAATCAAATGGGAAGTTAGAGGAATTAAAAAAAGCATACGAAAATGAGGTAGCAAGAAATAATGAATTAGTAGCAAAACGATATGAAATCTATAAGCAGGAAAAAATTAAGGAACTAAAAGACAGTAGAAATGATGAGCTACCAAGCGTTAAAGAACAAATTGAGATATATTTTTCTCAAGGTAAAAGTTATGACGAGATAGCATTACTAACAGAATCAAAACG
>JAOARV010000043.1 GCA_025210395.1 Marinisporobacter sp. | reverse complement strand
CTCCCTTGGTCCAGTGAGATTCCTCAAAAACTAAAAATTGAACCTAAAAAGAATAAATCCAGTAAGAGTTAATTCTCCTACTGGATTAAATTTTATCAGGTATTAAATTTAATTTCTATACGTCTATTCTTTGACGGATACCAAACAGCATAAGATATAAAGGTTATGTAAAAGTTGAGAATTTTCAGATATAAATATTCTAGTTTTAAAATACGAAATAACAACATACATATAATTACAAGTAGTATTATATTTGTTGGATAAGAGAATGATGATTTTTATAATTTTGTATGTTTTCTAGAAAAGGGGGCTTTAAGAGAAGATGATGGATTTTTCTGCAATTATTAAGAAGGATAGGGAAGAGAGGAAAAAACAGAAGTTTAAGGGAACTTTTTTAGATTATCTTGAAATTTTAAAAGAAAATCCTTCAGTATCTATGTTAGCACACCAAAGAATGTATGAAAGAATCATGGAAATGGGAGTAGAAAGCATCAATACAGAAGAAAATCCAAGACTTAGAAGAATATATGGAAATGAATTGATCAAAAGATATAATTTCTTTAAGGATGATTTTTTTGGTATCGATAAAAGCTTGATGAAAATGGTAAGGTATTTTCATACAGCAGCTATGAAAGGTGAAGAGTCTAGACAGGTTCTTTACTTAGTGGGTCCTGTGGGAGCAGGGAAATCATCACTGATGGAAGTGTTAAAAAGAGCACTTGAGATGGGTTCACCAGTATATACTATCAAAGGATGTCCTATGAGAGAGGAACCTCTACATCTTGTTCCAAAGCATTTAAGAGATCAATTTGAAGAATTATTAGGGATAAAAATTGAAGGGGATTTATGTCCTATATGTAGATACAGATTAAAGCATGAATATGGTGGTGAATTTGAAAAAGTTCCTGTGGAAACAGTAGATTTTAGTATCAGATCCAGAAAAGGAGTAGGGGTAGTTCCTCCAGTAGATCCTAATAATCAAGATACCTCGGTTTTAACAAAATTGGATATTAGAGCTTAGATTAGCGAAGGTTAACTGGTAGAGCAAATGCTCTATTTATTTTTTTTGCTATTAAAGCTGTGAAATATGTAGGATTATTAACAAAAATAGTATAAAATGGATGTAAGCTGTAAAAGTGAAAATGGAAATAAAATAATATTTTTAGAGGTTAGATTCTCAGTGTGTTTATGATTTGGAAGTTAAGATTAGAAATAGAAGTAGTAAGGATTATGTGTATAAGTTTTTTAGATATAATCTAAGAACAATTTAATATATAAGCTGATGGTTTGAAGATAAGCAAATATTCCTGAATCAGTACGCAAATCCGACTATATGTGGATAGAAAGCGAATAATGTTCAGGAAAAAGTAGTTATGTGAAATATATATAACGGGGAGGTTTCATATGGAAAGTAATTTAACTGAGACTGTTGTTTATTGGATTGGAGTAATCACAGGTGCGTTATTTGGAGGAGTGATATGTGGATTACTGCCATACTTAATAGGGATTAAGCGTGAACAACGTACTTTAGGCATTATTGCTCTTGTAATAGCAAGCATTATTGGTGTGATTTTAGGATTCATATATGCTCTAATAGTTGCTTTAATATTTACTGCTGTGATTGCATTAAGAAAGAAGAATTCCTCCTTATAGGGAAGAAAAAATGATATGTATGTAGGACCTGATAAAAGTAAGAGTAAAAAAATATAAGCTGTATTTATATCATAGTAAGAGGGTTGATGGCAAATATTATTTTATTAACAAAAAAGGGAGCATTTACTTTTTAGCTTTTTTGAAAAGGTAGAAATAATAATATTTTAGAGATTAAGAGTCATGAAACTCTAAAGCAAATCAAGACGTATATAGACATTAGTAAAAATTATTATATTTAGGGGTTATAAGAATGATTTATTTTAAGTGGATTGATGAAACTGGAGAATACAATGAAGGGATTTCATCTGTGACATATTATGAATTGATAGATGAGTATGTATTAAGACAATTAATGCTCATTGAAGATAGATGGGTAGGATCAAATAGGAAGGATAAGGAATTTGAATATTATTTAGCAGAAGGTAAGGTTACTCTCAAGGAGATTAATTCTTTTGATGGGGATATTAGTATGATTTCTAAAGATGAATTTGAAGAATTATGGGAAGTCCATTGTAGTGCCCATCTTGAACTATGGAAGAAAAGTAAAGAAGATTATACTGTTGGAATGCAATTGCAAGGTAGTATTGAAGTGATTTACCCACAAGGGATGCTAATAAAAGTAGGTAAATATACATTAGCATTAGGGGATTATGAGGCTTGTGTACAAAAATCTTCATGTAAAAGTTTGTATCCTAATCAATTAATAAGTGGCAAAGTTAAAGGCTACGATGAAGTGAATATGTGGATACTACTCGAAGAATGTAAAATTGTAGATTAAGAGTATATTTGTAGTTATAGTTAATATGATATGATTTTTGTGGTTAATAAAAGTTTTCTTTTATACTTGTAATTATTTTGTTAAAATCGTTAAAAATAAATAGATATTTTTTGCCTTTTTTTGATTTCCTTAAGAAGCCTATTGTTTCAAGTTCTAGTAAATCAGTTCTAGCTGTTTCATAAGAGATTTTGAATTTTTTTTGATATTCTTTGATTGTAATAAAATTTTTATCTACAGTAATAAAATGATTTACTATTTTACTTTGGCGTTTCCCTAATATGATACCTGCTTTTTCTAGAGTGTCTTTGATCAGCCTTCTCCCAAATTCTTTTCTAAAACTGTTTTTGATTTTGATAATTGAATGTACGATCATACGAGTATAGTATCTGATAAAATAAGTCATATCGCTATCATAGATTTCGGTATTTTTAATTGCACTGTAATATTGATTTTTTTCTTCATTAATGACACTAGAAATTGAGAAAAACTTAAAAAAATTATAACCATTTTGAAGTAAATACATATAGGATATGGCTCGAGCGGTTCTTCCATTCCCATCAAAAAAGGGATGTATATAGACAAAATAAAAATGAATGATACAAGCTTTAATTATAGGATGAAAGTTATTATTGGAATGAATAAAATCTAATAAAGAATCCATTAGTTCTTGAACCTCAGAATGATGAGGTGCTGTATAAGTTATTGTATTAGATTTTGTATCCCATACAAATACGCTATCTGTTCGATACTTTTCAACAAGATCTTCTTCATCTAGGGTATCTTTGGTAAGGATCTTATATATGGATAAAATAATGTTTTCATCAAGAGGTTCATCAAGGTGATGTAATATATATTGTAATGCATAATAATTATTCATGATCATGATTTCACTTTTATTGGAGGGTTTTAAATGTTTTTCAATCATTTCTTTCGTTCTACGTTTCGTTGAAAAAGCTCCTTCTATCACGCTGGAATTAAAAGCTTCGTCGATTAGTGCATCAGCTATAACTGAAATTTCTAAATCATTAGGAACAGATTTAAATAAATCTTCAGTAGCTGAGTTTTCAATAACTTGTATATTATTAGCTATTTCATTGCTTAAATTAAACCAAAAACTATTATGCGATTGATCTCTGAGGGGGATTTCTAGACCGGTATTTTTTCTAGAGTCCATTACTTTATTCCAAAGTTCATTTAAATTCACATCTGTAGGAATGCGATACTCTATTTCTTTTTTTGTCAGATATTTTTCATTAAAACTACTAATTAAGTGATTCATAAATCTATTCACCGCCTATATTTATAGTGTGTACAGGGTAACTAGCTTTATACTATTTTACTACTAATTTATTACTAATACAATGCAAAGTTTCCATCTAAAGAATCATGTTTTAGTAAGAAATACCAAACAAATTATAAATATAGATGAAGAAAAATTCTTCCTAAGAAAAAATTCAGGAAGGATTTTTTATCGCCTAATTTCCCCGATATATATTTTTTAAGAGGTTGCTTTACTCTTTCTATTTTAGAAATACTATTATTTCTTCAATTCTAAAAATTGAACATAGGACGAGTATTGTCATGGATATATTGTTTTAGGGGGGATTATATGAAAAAATTTGAAGAAACGTATAATGCATTAAAACAATTATCTCAGAAGCAATTAAAAGAAATGATTAAAGAGCATGAAAGTTTATTAATATTCAAAAATGAAAACTATAAGATAAAATTATTTAACATAGATCATAAAATAAACATAGTAACGTATACATATGGCAAGATGAAAAGAAGTCAGACAATTCAAAATGTATTGAATGTATACCTAAAATAATATATAATAACCATGACTAAATACTTAATTGATAGGGTAATGAAACGAGAGGAGTCAAACTTGATGAAATGTGCAGTATATACAAGAGTATCTACGGAGGATCAAAATACAAGTATTGTCAATCAACATGAATATTTTACAAATTATATAAATAGAAATGAATGGGAATTACATGACATTTATACAGATGAAAATTTCTCTGGTACAGAGAGTAAAAAAAGATTGTCCTTTCAAAGGATGGTTAAAGATGCAAAATTAAATAAATACAATATATTGCTTGCAAAATCATATAGTCGTTTTGGTAGAAATCAACGTGAGACTTTAAATACGATAGCAGAATTACATGCTTTAAATATTAGAATAATTTTTATAGAAGATAATTTAGATAGCAAAAGGGATTTAGGACAGTTTGGATTATTTGCATGGTTAGCTGAACAAGAAGCAAGAAAAGTGAGTGATCGAATAAAGCTTATTTGGAATCATTATGATCAACAAGGGAAAATACATGCTCCACATCCTTCCTATGGATATGATTATTCTAAAGAAATAAAGAATTTCGTGGTTAATAAAGAAGAAGCAAAAGTAGTTAGAAAAATATTTAGTTTATATATTCAAGGTTATGGATTAGATAAGATTGCTAGAACATTACAAGAAGAAGGTGTTAGAACTAAAAAGGGGGGTAAGTGGGCGAATACAACAATAAGAACAATCATTACGAATCAAGTATATATAGGAAATCTAGTACAAGGTAAGAGTGAAACAATGGATGTAACCATTAAAAAAAGAAAAAAGAAAGATGAAAAAGAGTGGATGATCCATGTAGATCATCATAAAGCCATAATTTCTAAAGAAACATTTTTAAAAGTCCAATCTCTATTACAAGAGCGCTCCCTTAAGGCTAAAAACAATCTATTAGGTGCAACAAGACATAGTAACAAAAGTTTGTTTTCTAATATTATTAAGTGTAAAGAATGTAATAGTACCCTCACGATTAAAAGACAGAAGCATTTTAAAAATTATTCACCGTATTATACTTGTATATCCTATGAGCTACAAGGTGCTAAAAGGGTGGGGCATAAAAGAAATGCCATATATCAAGAAACCTTAATAACATATCTTAAGGATGAATTATATGATTTACAAACAGAAAATTATAAAAAAATAAAAGAAATCTTTAAAGCCAAAAGGGAAGAAGAAAAACCTAAGTCTGTTAAAAATGAGTTGAAAGTAATAGAAAAGAAAATAGATGAACAAACAAGATTAAGCATGTCACTACTGAATGCATATAGTAATGGAATTTTAGGTCAAACCCAATTTAAATTACAAAATGAAATAATAGAGAAAAATCTAAAAACACTTATACAGCAAAGAGAAGAATTAATCAATAGGTCTAATAATATGGAAGTAGAAGTTAATGAAGAAAATGAACTAAAAAAGAATATAGAAAAATTGTTAAATTTGGATGAAGAAAAATGGACAAATGCTATGTTAAAAGAAATTATAGAAGTTATATATGTAGATATTCATAAAAATGTAGAAATAACCTTTAAATACCAAAATAGTAAAGACGCCAACCTCGGTTTTAACAGGTTCTGTAGATATCTCTAAATTAGATCTATATTCAGAAGATGATCCAAGGGTATTATCTTTAAATGGCGCATTTAATGTTGGAAATAGAGGGATTGTAGAGTTTATAGAGGTATTTAAAAATGAAGTTGAGTATCTTCACACTATGATTACTGCAACCCAAGAAAAGAGTATTCCGTCTCCTGGTAAGGGATCTATGATTTATTTTGATGGAATTATATTAGCTCACTCCAATGAAGCTGAATGGAATAAGTTTAAAGCAGATCATACGAATGAAGCTATTTTAGATAGGATTGTTAAAATTGAGATTCCTTATTGCTTAGAATTAAATGAAGAAGTGAAGATTTATGAAAAGATTCTTAAAAACAGTAAGTTTACAGCACATATAGCACCTCATACTATAGAAGTAGCTTCTATGTTTGCCATCCTTACAAGACTTGCATCATCTAATAAGGTTGATCCATTAACAAAATTAAAAATTTATAATGGAGAAGAAATCGTAGAAAAGGGAAGTACGAAAAAGGTAGATATCTTAGAACTACGTGAAGAAGCATCTAGAGAAGGAATGACAGGAATCTCTACAAGATTCATTATGAAAGCTATAGATACGGCAATGGCAGAAGCAGAGCATGATTGTATCCATCCTATTTTAGTTCTTGAGGTTTTAGTAAAATCAGTAAAAGAGCTATCTATTAGTGATGAGGAAAAGAAAAAATATTTGAATTTTATTCAAAATGTTATCAAAAAAGAGTATCATAAGCTTCTCGAAAAAGAAGTGACAAAAGCATTTATCCATGGATATAATGAGCAAGCAGAAGATTTATTTAACAATTATTTAGATCATGCAGAAGCTTATGTGAATAAGACAAAAATTAAAGATAGCAGTACAGGGGAAGAATTAGAGCCTGATGAAAAATTCTTACGAAGCATTGAAGAGCAAATTGGTATTACAAGTAGTGCAGCAAAAGGTTTTAGACAGGATGTAACCTCCTATATGTTCTACTTGATGCGTAGTAAAAGCAAGATGGATTATAAGTGCTATGAGCCTTTGAAGGAAGCTATAGAGAAAAAACTTACAGGTTCTGTAAAAGAATTAAGTAGAGTTATTACTCGTACGAAGGTAAGGGATAAGGAACAAAATAAAAAATATGATGCAATGGTAGAAGAGATGAAACGCAATGGCTATTGCGATCACTGCTGCAATGTGATCTTGAAATATGCTGCTAATAATTTGTGGAAAGATTAAAGCTTAAGTTATAGACATACGTGTTTTTTACATGTATGTCTATAGATTTCCTTTTAATATTTACATGGAGGTGAGATAGGTGGCTATATTTCGAGAATTCGATAGTAGGGGACGAGATCGATCAGCAGAAGATCGCAGAAGACATAGAGAGCTTGTAGAAGATTCTATTAAGAAAAATATAGGAAATATTATTGCGGAAGAGAGTATTATTGGAAAAAGCAAAGATCGGAAGATTAAAGTACCTATTAAAGGGATTAAGGAATATCAATTTATTTATGGGAAAAATCAAAAGGGAACAGGTTCAGGAACTGGAGATGAAAAAAGAGGCGATAAGATAGGGCAGGAGCAGATGGGGAAAGGAAAAGAAAAGGCTGGAAATCAAGAGGGCGAAGATATTTATGAAACTGAGATTAGCATTGAAGAGTTGATACAATATTTGTTTGAGGATTTAAATCTTCCCTTTATGCAAAGAAAGAAGTTTAGTGAGATTGAATCAGAAAAGAATTTTAAAAGACTTGGTTATCAAAGAAAAGGAATTCCACCAAGACTAGCGAAGAAAAGATCTGTTATTGAGAAAATAAAAAGAAAAAAGGCATATGAAAGAGGAAAAGGAGAAAATGAGGATTACGATGAGGAAAAAAGATTTCCTTTTAAGGAAGATGATCTGAGATATTATCGAGTGAGGGAAGATGTAAGAAGAGAAAGCAATGCAGTAGTTTTTTGCATTATGGATACTTCTGGGTCTATGACCCTTACTAAAAAATATTTAGCTAGAAGCTTTTATTTCCTTTTGTATCAATTTGTAAGATTAAAATATGTTCATGTGGAAATTGTATTTATTGCTCATACTACTAAGGCTAAAGAGGTTAGTGAGGATGATTTTTTCCATAAGGGAGAATCAGGAGGAACTTATATTAGTAGTGGCTATGAAAAAGCTTTAGAAATTATTGAGAAGAGGTACAATCCTGAAGTTTGGAATGTATATGCATTTCACTGTAGTGATGGAGATAATTGGTCAGAGGATAATAAAAAGGCTGTAGCAGCTGCTAAAAAGCTATGTGAAACTTGTAATCTCTTTGGATATGGAGAGATTGTACCAGGATATTATACTAGAATGAGTACCATTAAAGCAGAATACAATTTGAAGGTGAAATATCCAAACTTTTCAATTGTGACTATGTCAAGAAAGGAGGATATTGTTCCTGCTCTTAAACGCATATTAGACAAAGAAAACAAATTACAGGAATAATAATTTTGCCTATGATGGAATATACCCTTAAAGAGCTTGAAAAATGGAATGTAGAGATTGAGGCCATTGCAAAGGAAGAGGGGCTTGATTTTTACCCTCAAGAATATGAAATCTGTAGCTATGAAGATATGATTTGCTATGAGGCATATGTAGGAATGCCCTCTCATTATCCTCATTGGAGTTATGGAAAATCCTATGAGAAAAAGAAAACTCTCTATAAGTATAATGTAACAGGACTTCCTTATGAGATGGTAATAAACTCTAATCCTTGTATAGGATATTTGATGAGGGATAATACCTTTCTTTTACAAATTTTAACTATGGCTCATGTATATGGGCACAATGATTTTTTCAAGAATAATAGATTGTTTGCTGAAGGAACAAACGCTGATAGTACGATAGAAATGTTTAAAAATCATGGGGATCGTATAAGGAGCTACATACATGATCCTAGTATTGGATATGAAAGGGTTGAGAGAATATTAGATGCTGCCCATGCATTAAAATTTCAAACATCAAGAGTAATAGGAACTAAAAAGCTATCAAAAGAAGAAAAAAAGAAAAAAATTCTTCAAAAATATTATGATGAGACGAAGATGACTAGCGTTCTTGATGAGAAAAAAGATATTCCTTTTCCTGATCTTGAAAGAATTCCCCTAGAACCTACAGATGATATTATGGAATTTTTAATTGAACATGGAAAACTTGAAGAATGGGAAAAGGATATATTGAGTATTGCGAAAGAAGAGGCTCAATATTTTATTCCTCAGATTGAAACAAAGATTATGAATGAAGGATGGGCAAGTTATTTTCATTATAAGATTTTAAATAGATTGGAATTACCACAAGAGATGCATATGGAATTTTTAACAAGACATAATCAAGTCATTAGACCTTTTTTAGGAAATGTAAATCCTTATTATGTAGGGTTTAAAATATTTGAAGATCTTGAAGAAAAGTATGGAAAGGAAAAGATCTTTGAAGTTCGAAAAATGGAAAGAGATGCTTCTTTTATCAGGAGATATCTTACAAAAGAGCTTTGTTATGAAATGAATTTATTTCAGTATAAAAAGAGAGATAAGGATTATTTAATAGAAGAGGTTAGCGATGAGGAAGGATATAAAATTATTAGAAATACTTTAGCGAGTAATACGGGAATGGGATCTATCCCTAGCATAAAGGTAATAGAGGTACTTAAAAAAGATAACACTTTATTGATCATGCATGAATATGATGGGAGAGAGTTAGAATTATCTTATGCTTATGAAACCTTAAGATATTTGCAGACCCTTTGGGGAGGAAAAGTAGAGTTAAGAACAAAGGTTGATAATATAAAGAAAAGGATTATATGTGATGAAAGCAGAAATATTTTCTTAAAAAAAGAAGAAAATAAAAAGAAATAGGGATGAATTTCCCGTTTCTTTTTTTGTGAAAATAAGTAATGTACTAGATATAGTACTTTTAGATTTCAAAATGCTTATTTGTAGATTTTTCGAAAAATTGTGTATTGACAATAGAAAGTAGATATTATAACATATCTTGTATTCAATTTTTTAAGAAAAGTAGGTGGTAGAAAAATGTTATCCAATCAAAATAATACGCCATTATTTGATGCTTTAAAAGCCTATCATGAAAGAAAGGTCATTCCATTTGATGTACCAGGTCATAAGTATGGAAAGGGATTACCTGAATTTGCTGAGTTTCTTGGAAAAAAAGTACTAGAAGTAGATGTGAATTCTATGAAACCCCTTGATAATATTAGTAACCCTATTAGTGTAATTAAAGAAGCTGAAGAATTAATGGCAAATGCGTATTGGGCGGATCATTCCTTTTTTATAGTGAATGGAACTACTACAGCAGTACAAGCTATGATTATGAGTGTTTGTCAGCCTGGAGATAAAATTATTTTACCTCGAAATGCCCATAAATCAGCTATTAATGGACTCATATTAAGTGGTGCTTTGCCTGTATATATACAGCCAGAAACAAATGAAGAGCTGGGTATTGCTATGGGTGTATCTGTAGAGAGTGTAGAAAGAGCTATTGCGAAGAACCCAGATGCAAAGGCTGTATTTATTATAAATCCTACTTATTATGGTGCTGTTTCAGATATTAAAAATATTGTAAAGCTTGCTCATAAACATGGAATAGCAGCTTTAGTGGATGAAGCCCATGGTGCACATTTTCGTTTTCATGATGATCTTCCTACAGAAGCTATGGAACTTGGTGCGGATATGGCAGCAGTAAGCATTCATAAAACAGGAGGTTCTTTAACACAAAGCTCTATTTTGTTATTAAATGAAGGCTTGATTGATAAGAATACAGTTAAAACAATCCTCAATTTAACCCAGACCACGAGTGCTTCGTACCTTTTGATGTCAAGCTTAGATGTAGCTAGAAAAATGCTTGCAACTAAAGGCGAGGAAGTACTAACAGGAATATTGAAATTTACAAGAGAAGCTAGGGATGAAATCAATAAGATTGAGGGGCTTTATGCCTTTGAAAACGAATTAATTGGAACTCCCGGTGTTTTTGATTTTGATGAAACAAAATTAGGGGTCAATGTAACAGGTCTTGGCTTAACAGGATTTGAGGTGTATGATTTGTTAAGGGATGAATATAATATTCAAGTTGAACTTGGAGATGTTTTAAATATACTTGCCATTGTAAGTGTAGGGGATACAAAAGAGTCCCTTAAAGCTTTAGTAGATGCTTTAAAAGATATTAGTGAAAAATATAAAGTAAGTAAAGGGAATCAGATAAAATATGCAAAAATTGCTCTAGAAAATCCAGAAGTTATTGTTTCTCCAAGAGATGCTTTTTATGCTAGAAAGAAATTTGTACAATTAGAAGATGCAGAAGGAGAAATAAGTGGAGAATCTATTATGGCATATCCACCAGGAATTCCTATTGTTACTCCAGGGGAGAGAATTAGTAGTGAAATGATTCAGTATATAAAATTTTTAAAGAGTCAGCACAGTATGATGACAGATTCACAAGATCCTTATGTGGAAAAAATTAAAGTTTTAGGGTTATAAAAAAATACTTAAAGGCATTTCATTTAAACTAAGTAATTTCAATGTTTTGATGAAATGTTTTTTTGTTTAAAATATATTTTAAAGCAGAAGATATACATTTTACGAATAGTCCTTTTTGAGATTGACATGAAAAGCTACATGAAATTATTATGAAGAGTATTGACATTTCATCAAAACATAGTATATTTAATATTGGGTAACTCTAGGCGTTCAAATAGTAAGTAGACATAAAAAGGGCATATGAATGATCATCAGTTAACAAAATATATGAATGAAGCTACAAAAAAAGTAAAAGATAGTACTATGATGAAAAATCAATACTGTTTAGATGCACTTTTGAATATAAGCTTTAAGGTTGAGTAAAGACAAAAGAGTAGGAGGAAGAAATATGGAATTATGGTATACAGAAAATCATACAGATACAGTTAAATTTTCAATAAAGGTGAAAGAACACTTATATACGAAAACTAGTCCCTTTCAACAAATAGATGTTTTTGATACATATGAATTTGGAAAATTACTTACAATAGATGGACTTGTGATGATTACTGAAAAAGATGAATTTATTTATCATGATATGATTACCCATGTACCAATGGCTACAAATCCTAATATCAAAAAGGTTTTAGTTATTGGTGGTGGTGATGGTGGAACTGTTAGAGAGCTTACTAGATATAAAACCATCGAAAAAATTGATATGGTTGAAATCGATAAAGTAGTGGTAGATGCATCCATAGAGCATTTTAATATTACATCATGTAAATTAGATGATCCTCGAGTAAGTCTTTATTACGAAGACGGAATCAAATTTGTAGAAGGAAAAGAAAATGTATATGATTTAATCATTGTAGATTCAACAGATCCTATAGGACCTGGAGAAGGACTATTTACAACAGAGTTCTACAAAAACTGCTATAAAGCATTAACAGAAGAAGGGATTTTAGTTAATCAAAATGAAAGTCCTTATTATGAAGATGATGCAAAAGAAATGATTAGAGCAAGTCAAAAGATCAAAAATATTTTCCCAATAGCAGAAGTTTATCAAGCACATATTCCAACTTATCCATCTGGACATTGGTTATTTGGTTTTGCATCTAAGAAGCTTCATCCAGTAAACGATCTTGATGAAAAGAAGTGGAATGATTTAGAATTAAAAACGAAATATTACAATACTGATCTTCATAGAGGTAGTTTTGCACTTCCAAATTATGTGAAGGAGATGATTGAAACTGGAACGATCTAAGAATATTGTAACTTTTTTAGGCTTTGATAATGAATATGAAGAATCAAAAATAGTTGTTTTTGGAAGTCCCTTTGATGGAACTACATCCTTTAGACCAGGAACAAGATTTGCCCCTGGTATTATGAGAAATGATTCTTATGGATTAGAAACCTATAGTCCTTATTTAGATAAAGATTTAGAAGACATTCCTGTATTTGATGCAGGCGATTTAGATTTTCCCTTTGGGAACACCCAAAAGGTATTAGATATGATTAGATCTTTTACAGCAGATATTGTAAGAGATGGAAAAATACCTGTAATGATTGGTGGAGAACATCTTGTCACATTACCAGCAGTAGAGGCTGTTTATAAAAAGCATAAAGACTTATGTATTCTGCACTTTGATGCCCATACAGATCTTCGAGAAGATTATATGGGGGAAAAGATGTCCCATGCAACAGTGATAAGGAGAATCTGGGATTTTCTTGGGGATGATAGAATTTATCAATTTGGAATAAGATCAGGAGAAAAGTACGAATTTGAGTGGGCGAAGGAACATACAAAGCTGACAAAATTTAATTGTAAGGGGTTAAAAGAAGCAGTAAAAGAAATAGGAAATCGACCTGTATATGTAACCATTGATTTAGATATTTTAGATCCTTCTATTTTCCCAGGAACAGGAACTATTGAACCCGGAGGAATTTCTTTTTCTGATATGATGGAAGTGATCAATGATATTAAGGATTTAAATATTGTAGGCGCCGATGTGGTAGAACTTTCTCCTCATTATGATACAAGTGGTGTTTCGACGGCAGTTGCTTGCAAGATTATTAGAGAATTGGTGTTGGCTATTTAAAAAATAGGATAATGATAAAATGAAGAGACATATAGTTTTTTAGAACTTATATGTCTTTTTATATATAGTGAATTGCTTACAAATTGTGTAAAAAGTTATAACTATATAAGCATATAGTGTTACTATAGGGGAATTTAATAGTATAAAAACATAAGTGAAGGTATAGCGTATTGAAAAAAAGCTTATATTCATAATAATAGACTGACATAAAATATATTTTATGATAATCGCTCTAAATATAGAATAAAAGTCAAATGACATTATACTTCAACGCAGTGTTGATTTAAAATTTATTCGCATATAATGAAAATAAAATCAAACATAATTTATAGTCGAATGATGCTATAAATGAGGAAAAGGTCTTGCAAATTCAAACATAATAATGTTATGATGTTACTTATATAGACCATATTATTATTTTGGATTAAAGATGATTAGGAGGATAGCTATGGAAAGAATTCCTGCATATTTGAAAGTTTATGATATATTAAAGCGTCAAATAGTAGAAAGAGAATATGGGGTAGGTGATTTATTACCAGCGGAACCTGTGCTAGAGAAAAAATTTAAAGTAAGTCGTACAACGGTGCGTAAAGCTGTAGACATGTTATCAAGAGAAGGTTTTGTGATAAAGAAACAAGGGATAGGCACAGAAATACTTGATCATAAAACAATGCAAAACTTAAATTATGTTACTTCAATCTCTGAAACCCTACAGAAAAAAGGGTATACGGTTACTACGAAATGCTTGCGTGTAGAGGTGATGGAAGCATCTGCACATTTAGCATCAGATTTACGGATAAAATCGGGTGAGAAAGTAGTATGTATTCAACGGATCAAATTTGCAGATGGGAAAGCAATTGCCATTATGAAAAATTTCCTTGTAGCAGATATGGTAGAAGGGATTGAAAAACGTAATGAAGATTTTAATTTACTCTATAGATTTTTAGAAGAAAATTATAATATCAGTATAGATGCTGCAAGAGATACGATTACAGCAAAATCAGCAAATTCAGTTGAAGCAGAAATGTTAGATGTTCCAGTAGGGTGTGCATTACTTGCCATGAGACGTATTGGCTATGGACAAGGAAAACCTATTTGTGTAGATGTACTGAGTATTGTAGGTGATCGCTATGAATTTGTTATAAATATGAATGGAAGGGATTCTAGATAAAAAATAAGTGCTCCATTAGATCCAATGGGGCACTTATTTTTTTAGTGAAAGAGATAAAATAATAATTGACAGATGAAACATAATGACGTTATAATGTAACTATGAATAATAAGCTGTGCACAGATATCCATTCAAATACTAATAGGGATGTAGATTTTATAAAATAGATTTTATGGTGTAAATAAAAGACAATCAGATAGAGGTGATAATTCATGAAAAATATTATTGATTTTGAAGAAATTGGGAAGATTATAGATATTAGTGCTGTACGTACGGATGTAACGGTAGATGAGATTGATCAAATGGTTGAAGTGGCAAAGAAATATAGATTCATTTGTGCATTTGCAATGCCATGTTTTACGAAAAAGCTTATAGAAATGCTTAAAGACGAAGAGGATATCATGGTTGGAGGAGTTGTGGGTTTTCCATCAGGGGCAGATACTACATCTATTAAGGTTGCAACAGCAAAAGAAATGAAGCAGCTAGGCTGTAATGAGTTAGATATGGTCATTAATGTAGGTGCACTTAAGAGTGGTAAATATGATATTGTGAAAGATGATATTAAAGCAATTGTAGAAGCAGGAGATGGATTACCAGTAAAGTCAATTTTAGAAATTTCGTATTTAACAGATGACGAAATTGCAAGAGGCAGTGAAATTGCTGTAAAAGCAGGTGTATCATATGTAAAGACAGGTACAGGTTGGGGAAATATACCTACAACAGTAGATACAATAAAGCTGATAAAGGGTACAATAGGGAATAGTGCAAAAATAAAAGCAGCAGGAGGCGTAAGGGATCTAGATACAGTGATAAAAATGGTGGAAGCAGGATGTAGTAGATTTGGTATTGGACTTAATTCAGCCATCAAAATTATGGATGAGGCCAATAGACGTATGGGGAATGAAGCCATAGAGCATGGTTTTGTATTAGCAGAAAATGAGAGCTATTAATAAGCATTTATAAAATTTGTAATCCTTAAAGCATAAAGGAGGCGTAAACCAAGTTGAACAAGTACATTATCGCCTATGATTTAGGCACTGGTGGGATCAAGGCATCTCTTTATAATGATTTAGGAAAGTCCCTTGCAAGTTCATTTGTTCCATATGATACGTACTACCCTTTTACTGGATGGCATGAACAAAGACCAATGGATTGGTGGAATGCAGTGGTTGAATCCACACAAAATTTACTGATGAAAGTGAATATTGATAAGAATGATATTGAAGGAATAGGGATTTCAGGGCATAGCTTAGGGGTTGTACCAATCGATCAAGATGGAAATCTTCTTAGAGATACAACACCTATTTGGTCAGATGGAAGAGCTGTAGTGCAGGCACAGAAATTTTTCCAAAAAGTAGATGAAGAAAAATGGTACATGACAACAGGAAATGGTTTTCCAGCTCCGTTATATTCTATCTTCAAAATTATGTGGTATAAGGACAATGAACCAGAAATGTTTAAAAAAGTAGATAAATTTATTGGTACAAAGGACTATATTAATTTTATGCTGACAGGTATTGCATGTACGGATTATTCTTATGCATCAGGCAGTGGTGTTTATAATCTTGAAAAGTGGAAATATGAAGGAGCATTTATTGAGGCATCAGGCATATGTGAATCGGTTTTACCTAAAATTGTTCCTTCAACGAAAATATTAGGAAATCTTACAAAGGAGGCTGCCAAAATATTAGGATTACCAAATAGCATAAAGGTTGTATGTGGGGGTGTGGATAACGCTTGTATGGCATTAGGAGCTAGAGGGATTAATGAAGGAAGGGTATATACATCCCTTGGTTCGTCAGCATGGATTGCAGTTACGTCTACGAAACCTATTGTCAATGCACAAAAAAGACCCTATGTATTTACACACTGTATTCCAGGTATGTTTACTTCTGCTACATGTATATTTGCAGCAGGTAGTTCACTAAAGTGGGTGCGTGATAACATTTGTAAAGACATGATAAGAGAAGGAGAAGAAAAAGGGATAGATCCATATATATTTGTGAATAAAGCAGCAGAGGACTCACCTATTGGGGCAAAAAAATTATTGTTTAATCCAAGTCTTGCAGGTGGATCTGGGTTAGATAAATCTCCAAGAGTTAGAGGAGGATTTATTGGACTTGACTTAGGGCATACACAAGGAGACATGATTCGGGCAACTATGGAAGGAATTGCAATGAACTTGCGTATAGCGCTAGATGTATTGGGCGAATATACTCAAATTTCAAAACAAATGCTGATCGTTGGAGGGGGTGGGAAAAGCAAGCTTTGGAGACAAATATTTGCAGATACTTATAATAAAGAAATTATTAAAACAAATGTAGGGCAAGATGCAGGTTCTCTTGGGGCAGCAGCTTGTGCAGCAGTAGGAATTGGATTATGGAAAGATTTTAGCATAATAGACGAAATTCATAAAATAAAAGAAGTTGTAATGCCAAATCAAAATCATAATGAGATCTATGAAAAGTATTTAGAAGTATTTCGTAATGTATCTGATATGCAATCAGATATAGGAGATATGCTCCATGAGTTATAAGGAAAAATTTTTATTTAAATTAAATTTTCAGAATTGTGGTGCAAGTAAAAAAATTAAATTTTACGGGAGGGAAATTATAATGAAAAAAATAATGTCATTATTAGTAGCTGTAGTATTAGTGTTTTCTTTAATGGGTTGTACAGTTGATCAACCTACTACAACGGAAGAACCAACGACAAATGAAAGCCAATCGGATGAAAATAAGAGTGAACCAACAAAAGTAGGGAAAAAAGATCCTAAGGACATGGTGTTTGCCATTTCTCTTGGATGGATGGAAAATGAATCAGGACAACGTCAAAAGTATGCTTTTGAAACGGCTATTAAAGAATTAGGGGGCACCTATTCAATTGTAGATGCAAATTATGATGCGAAAAAGCAATCAGAACAAATAGAAGCATTTATTAAGGCAAAGCCGGATGCACTATTCATTACACCTTCAGATCCAGTAGGGATTAGTGAAGCTGTAAAGCATGCAATTGATGCAGGTATTCCAGTATTTTGCTCTGATGGATTTGTACCGGGAGCTGCTGTAACGACAACCGTTGCATTTGACAACTTTGCTGGTGGTGCATGGACAATGGAACAAATATGTACAAAACTAGGTGGAAAAGGAAAGATTGCAATGATAGATCTTCCTTCAAATGAAGGATGGGATGCTCGTGGTCAAGGTGCAAAATGGGTACTACAGCAATATCCAGATATAGAAATCGTACAAAAATGGTCTTGGGATTCAACGGGTGCAGTTACACCACGTATGGCTATTGATAATATGCTTACAGCATGTCCAAACAAAGGAGATCTTGATGCTATATGGTGTGCATGGGATGGTGCCGTATTTGAAGGAATTCAAGCTGTGAAGGCTGCAGGTCGTGAGGAAATATTATTTACAGGCTCTGATGGTGGAGAACACTGTTTTGAGGTTATGAAACAATCTCCTAATTTTATAGGAACAGTTGGAGAATCTGTTTATACAATGGCTTATCAATGTGTTTTCTATGCACATCAATATTTACGTGGAGAAGCTGTTCCGCGTGTGGTAATGGCACCTGGTATTGGTATTACACGTGATATGATTATGAATGTGAAAGTGCCAGAAGATTGGAATGGCATTGGGGATTATGATATTCCAGGAAACTTTAAGAAGATTAATTGGGTTCCTACAATTTAGATAGGGTTGGAGAGGTAATATGGCAAAATATATTGCCTCTCCTTTAAATTATAAGTCAGAACAGATAGGAGGCATGGAATAATGAGCACATATCGTTTGGAAATGAATGGAATAGTCAAAGAATTTCTATCATTAAGAGCCCTTGATTATGCAGATTTCAAGCTTAAAAAAGGCGAAGTACATGCATTACTTGGTATAAATGGTGCAGGTAAATCTACCTTGATTAAAGTACTTTCTGGTGTATATATAAGAGAAGGTGGAGAAATATTTATTGATGGCAAGCCCGTTGAAATCAACAAACCAAATGATGCAATGGCTGCTGGAATTGCAACTGTTTACCAAGATCCTCAAATGATTACATCTTTTACAGGCTATGAAAATATATTCCTTGGTACGGAAAGTGAAAAAAAGGGTGTTTTTGCACCCCTTAGTAGAAAAGAGATGAAAAAGAAAGCAGAAGACCTTTTAGTAGAATTTCCTCTTGATATTGATTTAGAAAAACCTGTATATACCCTAAGTGCTGTAGAGAAGGAAATTATAGCAGTGCTTAGAGCCCTATCAAAACGTTCTAATATTCTTATATTAGATGAACCCACATCTATTTTAACGGAAAAAGAAAAACATATTCTCTTTGATCTTATAAAAATGCTAAAAAATAAAGGGGTATCTATTATATATATTACCCATCATCTTGATGAAGTCAGTGAAATATGTGACAATATGACTATTTTTCGAAATGGAAAAAATGTGGCTACACTTCCTGTTGAACGAGGGGAAATGAATTTCGAACAAATTGCAGAGCTTATGTTAGGGAAAAAATTAGATGCTCTTTATCCTAAAAAAACAAGAATTGATGGAGAGGTTATACTTGAGGTTAAAGACCTTTATCTTAAAGATAAATTTGATCCTATTAGTTTTCAGGCAAGAAAAGGAGAAATACTGGGTATTTTTGGACTTGTTGGATCTAGTATAGATGAAATATCGAAAGTTTTATTTGGAGCAATGGAAAAGAGTAGTGGACATATTAAGATAAAAGATAAGCAAGTAGAAATAAATAGTCCTGGTAAGGCTATTGAGCAGGGTATTTTTCTTGTTCCTGGAGATCGTAGGCTAGAAGGGCAAATAGGAGATCAAACGATTGCAAGTAATTTAACCCTTTCAAAGCTTGAAAGAATTACGAATGGTATAGCCCTTGTCGATCGAAAACAAGAAGATCAGTATGCTCATGCCCTTGTAGAAAAATTGCAGGTGGCAACTACTGGTATTAATAAGAAAATAAGCTTGCTTTCTGGCGGGAATCAACAAAAGGTTGTCATCGGGAAAGGATTATTTACACAAGCAAAGGTCTATATATTTTCAGAGCCTACAGTGGGGGTAGATGTAGGTGCAAAGGCTGGAATTTATGAAACAATGCGTGAACTTTCAAAGGATGCAGCAGTTATTGTTATTTCGTCAGATTGCGAAGAGGTTTTAGGAACATCAGATCGTATTATGGTAGTGCATCAAGGAAGGGTTACATTAGATATAGATGCAGAGAGTACGAATTTAAACAATATGCTTGTGCATGCCATTTCAGCTAGTTAATGAATTTTAGATAGGAGGTTGAATCATGAAAGACGAAAATAAGCAAAAGCGTATAAGTGATGATGCTTTTACAATTATTGTATTCTTTGTATTATTTGCAATTGTAGCTTTTGTGTTTTCTCAGTTCAGTAAAGATTTTCTAAGCGTAAGAAATATTATGAACATATTAAAGCATGTATCCGTTATAGCCATTGCAGCTTTGGGGTTAACTTTTGTAATTGCAGTAGGACATAGTGATATATCCTTTTATATGTCAGCTTGTTTTTCTGCCATGCTCATGTCTTGGTTAATCGCTAAGGGATGGCATCCAATCCTTTGTATCGTAGCAGGATTACTTGGAGGTGCTTTTTTTGGAGCCATATCAGGTATTGCAGTTGGGAAATATAAGTTACCAGATATTATTGTAACGATAGCAATTGGTTCTATGGCATTTGGCGCAGCATATTTATTTAGTGATGGTGCTTTCATCTATAAAAACTTTTTAACATCAGGAATAGGACTTCTTAATGAAGCGAAAATATTAGGGATTCCATTACCAGTTGTAATTATGCTTACACTGTATAGTTTCGCTTATATTCTTATGGAGCATTCTAAATATGGTAGATATTTTTATGCAACGGGTTCAAATAAAGTAGCAGCGTTTTTTTCAGGGATAAAGATAAATAGAGTGATTATTATAGCGTTTATTATTTGTTCTGTCTTAGCTTCTATGTCTACAATGATTACTACAGCAGCACAAGGAAATGGAAATGTAAAATCAGGATTAAACTTGCTTATGCCTTGTTTTTCTGCTGTTTATATAGGATTATCTGTATTTAAAAAACCAAGTGTCATTGGAACCTTTTTAGGAGCCGTATTTACATCTATGATGCTCAATGGATTTACGCTTCTAAGTGTACCTTTTTATTATGGAGATTTAGTAATTAGTGTTGTATTAATTGTTGCCATATTATTTTCTAAGGTTCAGATTTCAAAAGGGTTTGGATCTAAGAGGCAATTAGGTAAAAGGAAAGGGCAGGAGGTGACGGCAAAGTGAAAAAAATGAAAGGGCTATTTCGTCCTGAATCTAGTCTTTTGTGGATTGTTGCAATGGTTTGTATTACATTTTCATTGATGACACCTGTATTTAGTAAACCATCAAATTTAATGGAAATATTGCGACAGTGTAGCACTAGTGCAATTTTAATATTGGGTGTAACGTGGGTTATATCAGCAGATGAGATGGATGCTTCCTTTCCTGATATAGCAGCCCTTGCAAGTATGATTACAGCTCTGCTTTTAAGAAATGGATTAAGCTTTGAGCTTTCTGCTATTATTGCAATTGGCTTATGTACCCTCTTTGGCGTATTAACCAGTATACTTGTAATAAAATTCAAATTCCAATCACTTATTGCAACTATTGCTGTTTCAGGTATTGCAAAGGCAATAGCTGCAATTATAGGAAAAGGTATGCCCCTTACTATTACAAATGCTAGTGGAAGTATTATCTACAACATGGTTTGGGGAAAAATTGCAGGTATACCTGTACTATTTATTATTGCCATTATGCTATATTTCGTTTGCTTATGGATTCAGGAAAAAACAGTTTATGGGCAACATGTATATGCTATAGGAGAAAATCGACAAGCAGCAAAGGAAGCAGGAATCAGCGAAAAGAAAATCCTTAGTAGTCTATTTATTTTCTCAGCACTATTTGCAGCAATTGGGGGCGTGATTATGATGGCAATTTTGCAATCAGGACAGCCAAAGCTAGGCTCATCATTTTTCCTCGATGGCTTTACAGCCGTATTTTTAGGTGCCGTTGTATTTAAGCTCGGAAAACCAAATATAATCGGAACCCTTGTAGGGGCTATATTGTTAGCAATTTTAGTAAATGGATTGACATTACTTGGTTCATCCTTCTTTATGGGGCAAATTATTAAGGGCGCATTATTGCTACTTGGCGTAGCAATTGTGAATATTGCTAAAAACAAACAAAGGGGAAAGGGAGGTAAATTGTCGTATGAATAATTTTGAATATTTTAATCCAGTAAAGGTGATATTTGGAGCAGGAGAGGTAAAGGAAATTGGAATTCAAGGAAAAGCATATGGGAAAAAGGCCATGCTTGTATCCTATACGGACATATCTTTTTATGGGGATTTATTTGATCGTATTCATTCATTACTCCATGAACAAAATATAAAATATGTAGATTTCCTTGAAGTTACAGCCAATCCTACACTTGCACAGGCACGAAAAGGAATTGAAATCTGCAAAGCAGAAGGGGTAGATTTTGTTATTGGTATTGGTGGTGGTAGTGCTATGGATTGTGCCAAAGTAATTGCGGCGGGAGTTGAATATAAAGCTGGGGATATTGCTAAAATGATTGCATTTAGTCATAATGATAATTCTCAGATTCCACCAACAGAAGCTTTGCCAACCATTATGATCCCGACACTTCCAGCAACTGGAAGTGAAATGAATCCAACAGCCGTTATTACAGATGAGGTTCGTGTTAGAAAATCTTATGTTTGGGCACCAGATTGTCTTTATCCAAAGGTTGCGATTATAGATCCAACATTGACAACGAGTTTGCCATCCTATCAAACGGCTTGTGGTGGGATAGATACTATTGCGCATATTCTTGAGTCTTATTTTAATGGTGCAGGTGGAAATTTAGATTTACAGGATCGTATGCAGGAGGGAGTTATTAGAACTGTACTTGATAATCTTCCGAAGGTATTAGCAAATCCTAATGATATTGAGACACGAGGGGTAATGCAATGGGCAGCTTCAATTGCATTAAATGGTTGGTTGCTTTCAGGAACCTATACTTGGGCGCCTATGCATCAAATGGGTCATGTTCTTAGTGCACGCTTTAATGCAACCCATGGTGCTACATTAGCAACCATGATCCTTGCTTGGATGAGATTTTTTGCAAAGAGAGAAGATAATACACGCTATGAACAATATGCACAAAGGATGTATGGGAAGACATTATTAGATGCAGCAGATGAATTTGAAAGCTTATTAAAGAAAATAGGTGTACAATCACATATTTCAGAATTTGGTGTTACACAAGAGGAGCTAGATACACTTACAGAGGATGTTGTTCGGGTAAGCTTTGGTGAGGATAGCATGCTTGGAAGTGTGCCAGCAATCACAAAGGAAGATGTGCGAAAAATATATGAAATAGCCCTATAGAAAATATGCAGCTCCTAAGAATGAAAAGATCCTTGGATAGAATGATGCTGAAGGAGGGGAAATAATGCATATAAAAGAAACTTTGTTTGATGGCATAAAAAGTATTGAAATAACTACAAGGAAAATAAGAATGGTTATTACCACACAGTGTGGTCCGCGTATTGCATTTTTTGGAACTGTAGAGGGAGAAAATCTTCTTTATTGGGATAAAAATGGATTATCTTATGGGAAATGGAAGTTGTATGGGGGGCATAGAGTATGGATTACAAGACCAGGAGCAGATGAATCAGAGGATGCATATATGGAAGACAATGAAGTATGTCATGTGAAAATACGTGAAAATGGTGTAAGGATTACAAGTCCAGCTCATTATATGATGAAGATTGAACGTGGTATGGATATAGAGGTAGTCCATGAGGATGAGCTACAAGTGACAAATTTTATAAAAAATGCAGGGTGTATGCTTTACTCGGGTGGTGTTTGGTCTCCAACCTGTATAGATCCTAAGGATGGTAAAATATTTGGTATTCCATTAGGCGATGACTCCTTATCATGGGATATTGTAAAAATCATCATACCACGGAAATTTGCAGGAAATATTGTTTCCATTGATGACCCACAAATTACTTATAATAATCAATACATGATTGTTCATCCTAAGGGAATCGTCACAAAGAGAGCTGTATATGCACCACAAGGGAAAATTGCTATGACGTGGCCGAAAGAGAATATAAGCTTTATTAAGCATAGTATTTGCAAGCGGGATGGGAACTATCCCCTTGGAGGGTGTAATATTGCCATATTTGTAGGGAAGAATAACTTTATGGTAGAGATGGAAACATTTGGAGAGGAACAAAAGATTTTACCTGGAGAAACAATAAAAAATATAGAGAACTGGAAACTTTTAAATAAAACACTCCAGTTTGAAGAACATGATGAATTAGTAGATTAAATGAATAAAGAAAGTGTATGAAAAAACTACTCATAAATAAAAGAATGAGTAGTTTTTTTTCAGGGTGTTAACAAACAAATAATTAGGATTGAATATAAAAGTTTTTTTGGATAGTATTGCTATTAGTAGGGGGGATATAAAATCACAAAAAACCGACAAAATATTCTCTATTTCGATATATTATGATATAATGATTAAGGTATTTTGTGTGCCAATATCTTTTGGCATATTAAAATTTTATATAGAATTTCCAGAATGTTTCAATATGTAAAAAAATTACTGGGATCCAATTATTTTTTAAGGAGTGTGTAAACAAAAATGAATGAAGTGAAAAATGTAAAGATTACAAATGCAGATCCTTCTGCACTAGGACTTTTTGGACTAGCTATTGTAACCCTTGTAGCATCATCTCAAAAGCTTGGAATGACAAAAGGTGTATCGTTAATTATCCCGTGGGCAATATTTTTAGGTGCTTTTGCACAATTGTTTGCTTGTATTAACGATTCAAAAAGAAATAATACCTTTGGAACTACTGCTTTTGGAGGATATGCATTCTTCTGGTTTGGCGTGGCTATGACATGGATGATTAAACTAGGTGTATTTGGTGAAAAAATGGCAGCAAATATGGATATTAAGCAACTTGGGTTTGCTTTTATTGGTTATTTGATTTTTAGTATTTTCATGACAATTGGATCTATGGAGACAAATAAGGTATTATTTATTATTTTTTCCTTGATTGATTTATTGTTTGTTGGATTATCATTAAGTACATTTGGAGTTATGAAAGAGTTTGCTCATGAGCTTGCAGCTTATTCAGAAATATTGATTTCTATGTTTGCATTTTATGGCTTTGCAGCATGTGTATTAAATGCACATTTTGGAAGAGAGTTTTTACCTGTAGGAAAGCCCTTTGGAATTTTTAAAAAGTAAAATGATAGGATATAGATATTGACAAGTTAGTGAAAATTATGTTAATCTTTAAAAAATATAGATACCTTTAAATTGGTCCAGAGAGGCTGAAAAGGATAGTAGAAGATAGATATAGTTATTTTTCTATATTTATTTATGTTTGTATATAAGCCTTTTGCCTTTGGTAAAAGGTTTTTTGTTTTTAGGGTATTTGTTTATTAAAAAAATAATCATAAGGGAGAAGATTTTATGAAAATTTTAATTAAGGGAGGATGGGTTGTTGATCCATCTCAACAGATCAACGAACCCTTAGATGTATTAATTGAAAATGGAAAAATAGTCAAAATAGAAAAAAATATTTTAGAAGAAAGTGAAAAAGTGATTGATGCTAAGGGGAAATATATTGTACCAGGGCTTATTGATATGCATGTACATTTTCGTGAACCTGGCTTTGAAGAAAAGGAAACTATTGAGATGGGTGCTTTAGCAGCTGTTGCAGGAGGATTTACAAGTGTTGTATGTATGCCGAATACAAATCCAGTAATTGATAATGTGGATACGGTAAATTATATAAAAGAAAAGGGGAAAAATGCAGCTTGTCATATATATATGATGGGAAGTATTACGAAGAATTTAGAAGGAGAAGAGATGAGTCCTTATAAGGATTTGATCAAGAAGAGAATTGTAGGGATTACAGATGATGGAAAGACTGTGATGAATACAAGGGTTATGTATGAAGCTATGAAAGAGGCAAAAAAATTAGATTTATTAGTGAGTGCCCATTGTGAAGATAGTAATATGGTATATGATCGATCTATCCATAGAGGAGAAATATCAAAGAAATTGAACCTAGAAGGGATTCCTCCTTTAGCGGAAGAAGCTATTATTTTAAGAGATATTTTCTTGGCTGAAAGGACAGGGGCGAAGATGCATATTCAGCATATTTCTACAAAAAAAGGAGTAGAGCTTGTAAGAGAAGCAAAGAAAAAGGGAATTAAAGTATCTTGTGAAGCTACTCCCCATCATTTTACTTTAACGAATGAAGAAATATTAATAAAGGGAAGTAATGCTAAGATGAGTCCTCCTTTGAGAAATATAGAAGATGTAGAAGCTATAAAGAATGGTTTATTAGATGGAACGATTGATGCTATTGCAACAGATCATGCACCTCATACGAAGGAAGATAAAGATAAAAATTTAGTAGAGGCTGCTAATGGGATAATAGGAATAGAAACAGCATTAGGGTTAGCCCTTACAGAACTTGTCCATAAAAGAAAAATGTCTTTAGAAGATTTAATTAAAAGAATGAGTTATATTCCTGCAAAGCTTTTAAATATTCCAAAGGGTACATTAAAAATAGGAAAAGATGCAGATATTACTATAATTGATTTAGAAAAAGAATGGGTTGTAGAGGTAGATCAATTTTATTCTAAAGGAAGAAATACACCTTTTGATGGATGGAAATTAAAAGGAAAAGCTGTAATGACTCTAGTTAGTGGTGAAATTAAATATGTAGCAAATTAAAACCCTATGACAAATCATAGGGCTTATTTTTTTAATAACAACATCCAGGCCATATAGCTACAAGGGTTAAAAACCATAATAAAAGACTAGTACCACTAACGTATTGACTTTCAACAGTAGATTGATCATTGACGTTTTTACTAAAGGAAGGTCTAGGAGTATTCAATACTCTTTTTACAGCTGCGATTCTTTCTTTATTCACATCATTCACAAATCCTCCCATTTGTGATAAATGATCAAGGTTTTGTATATGTTGTTGAAGAACTTCATCAGAAACATTATTTTTAACTCTATACATATCTCTAAAGATGACTCTATCTGATTGATTTCCATATTTTTTTATAAATCCATCGAATTGTTTCATTTGTTCATTGGTTAATACAAATCCATTAATCATACGTGGAAAGTTATTATTTTCTTGTTTTCTCATTTTTTCGCCTCCTTTTCATATAGTCTTTTGCAATAATATAATATGTCCAGCTTTTTTTATTTGTGAGTGAATTTTACAAAAAAATAATGGAAAAATTGATAGAATTTCGTCCTATCCCTTGACATTTTCATCATATTACGGGTAAAATAAAGTGTAAAAATATAAAAATAAAAAGTTACGAAGAGGACAGTAGTAAAAAGATGGGGTTTACAGAGAAATAATCATTTGGTGAGAGGTTATTACAGTACTTTTTATGAAGATCACCTTGGAGCTAAAATCCTGAAAAAAGAGTAGGGATTTTCGTAGGCATGCGTTATTATGCATTGAGTGATAAGATGTAAATATCTTATAATAAGGGTGGTACCGCGGTTTATTCGTCCCTAAGCAGAATGCTTAGGGGCTTTTATTATTGAAAAAATAAACGAGAGGATGAAGAATATGGAAAAATTTAAGACTTTGTCTGATTTACCAATCGCTGAAGTTCAAAACAAAATTTCAGATGCTTGGGATCAAAATAATCTTTTAGATCAATGTGTTGAAACAAGAAAAGAAGGGAAGCCATTTGTATTTTTCGAAGGACCTCCTACTGCAAACGGAAGACCAGGAATCCATCACGTAATGGCGAGAACATTAAAAGACTCTGTTTGTAGATATAAAACGATGACAGGTCATCAAGTAAAAAGAAAAGCAGGTTGGGATACTCATGGTTTACCTGTTGAGATTGAAGTTGAAAAGCAATTAAATTTATCTGACAAACAAGAGATTGAAAACTATGGTATTGATAAATTTAATGAAAAATGTCGTGAATCAGTATTTTCTTATGAAAGACAATGGAGAGAAATGACAAGAAGAATGGGATATATGATTGATTTAGACAACCCATATATTACATTAGATAATAATTATATTGAATCTGTATGGTGGATTTTGAATAAATTCTTCAACGAAGGCTATATGTATGAAGGTCATAAAATCCTTCCATATTGTCCTAGATGTGGAACAGGTTTAGCTTCTCATGAGGTAGCACAAGGATATAAAGAAATAAAATCAAATACAGTAATTGCCGCATTTAAAAGAAAAGACGTTGAGGAGTATTTCTTAGTATGGACAACGACTCCTTGGACACTTGCATCAAATGTTGCATTAGCAGTTCATCCTGAAGAAACTTATTTAAAAGTAAAATCAAAGGGGAATGTATTCTACGTAGTAAAGCAATTAGCTAAGAGAGTCCTTGGAGAAGAGTTTGAAGTATTAGAAGAATTAAAAGGTAAAGCGTTAGAGTATATGGAATATGAGCAATTAATGCCGTTCATCAAGCCAGATAAGAAAGCATTCTTTGTAACGGTTGCAGATTATGTAACTACTGAAGATGGAACAGGTATTGTTCATATTGCGCCAGCTTTTGGTGAAGATGACTATCAAGTGGGTAGAAAATATGATCTTCCAGTAGTGAATCCAGTAGATGAGGCTGGGAAATATACAGCTACTCCTTGGGAAGGTAAATTCGTAATGGATCCAGAAGTAGACATTGCTATTATCAAGTGGTTACATGCTGAAGGAAAGCTATTCAAAAAAGAAAAGGTTGCCCATAACTATCCACATTGTTGGAGATGTTCAACACCTCTTGTATATTATGCAAAACCAAGCTGGTATATTGAAATGACAAAGCTAAAAGACAAACTAATCGAAAATAACAATACAGTAAATTGGTATCCTGATTATGTTGGAGAAAAAAGATTTGGAAACTGGCTTGAAAATCTAAATGATTGGGCATTATCTAGAAACCGTTATTGGGGAACTCCACTACCTGTTTGGAGATGTGAATGTGGTCATACATCGTCAGTTGGATCAAGAAAAGAATTAGTAGAAAGAGCTATTGAAGATATAGATGAAAGCATAGAACTACATAGACCCTATGTAGATGATGTACATCTAAAATGTGAAAAGTGCAGTGGCACTATGACAAGGGTTACAGAAGTA
The DNA here is from genome assembly GCA_025210395.1 of Marinisporobacter sp. GTDB lineage: Bacteria > Bacillota > Clostridia > Peptostreptococcales > Thermotaleaceae > Crassaminicella. The sequence continues at coordinate 7,076 of JAOARV010000043.1, read as the reverse complement.
ATTGATTGTTGGTTTGATAGTGGAGCCATGCCTTATGCGCAACATCATTATCCATTCGAAAATAAAGAAGACTTTGATGGAGGATTGTTCCCAGCAGATTTCATCTGTGAAGGAATTGACCAAACTCGTGGATGGTTCTATTCATTACTTGCAATTTCTACATTTGTAAAAGGAGTATCTCCTTATAAAAATGTATTAGTAAATGACTTATTGTTAGATAAAAATGGAAGAAAAATGTCCAAATCAAAAGGAAATACAGTAGATCCATTTGAGCTTTTTGATAAATATGGAGCAGATGTCCTAAGATGGTATCTTCTTTATGTATCTCCTGCATGGACACCAACAAGATTTGACTTAGATGGACTAAAAGAAGTACAAAGCAAATTCTTTGGAACCATTAAAAATGTTTATAATTTCTTCACATTATATGCAAATACAGATGGAATCAATCCAAAGGAATTCTTTGTTCCATACAATGAGCGACCAGAATTAGATCAATGGATTTTATCAAAATACAATAGTTTAGTAAAAGATGTAGAAGCAGAGCTTAAAATCTATGACTTAACAAAAACCATAAGAAAAATCCAAGAATTTGTAAATGAAGATTTATCTAACTGGTATATAAGACGTGCACGTAGACGTTTCTGGGCAACAGAATTAACAGAAGATAAAAAAGCTGTATACAATACAACTTATGAGATCTTAGTAGGAATATCAAAAATGGTAGCACCATTTGCACCATTCTTATCAGAAGAGATTTATAAAAATCTAACAGGCGAAGCTTCTGTACATTTAGCATACTATCCACAAGTAGACGAAGCTTTAATTAATGAAAAAGTAGAGGAAAGAATGGATCTTATAAGAGATTTAGTAGGACTTGGACGTGCTGCAAGAGAGGCATCTAAAATTAAGGTTCGTCAACCAGTTGGCGAAATCATGATTGATGGAAAATATGAAGCATTAATTTCTGATTTAGTGCCACTCATCAAAGAAGAATTAAACGTAAAGACAGTAGTATTTGAAAAAGAATTAAATCAATTTATGAACTTTAGCCTAAAGCCAAACTTTAAAGTGGCAGGACCTATATTTGGTTCAAAAATAAAGCTTCTTGGAAAGGCATTAGGTAGTCTTGATGCATCTACTGTAGTACCAAAGCTTGAAAATGGTGAAATGGTAGAAGTACCAGTAGATGGAGAGATACTAGAGTTAATGAAAGAGCATGTATTAATCAATATTGCTGCAAAAGAAGGCTTTACAGTTGAAATGCAAAATAACTTATTTGTTATTTTAGATACAACCCTAACACAAGAGCTAATTGATGAAGGATTTGCTCGTGAGTTTATCTCTAAAGTGCAGCAAATGCGTAAAAACAATGGATATGAAATGATGGATCAAATCAAGATCTACTTTAATGGAGATGAAGATATTACAAAAGCTGTAAGTGTTCATAAAGAGTATATCATGCAAGAAACTTTAGCACAAAGTATTGAAAAGGTAGAAGAGGATACTTTTGAAAAGCAAAATCTAAATGGTCATGAGACAGGTATGAAGTTAGAAAGAATATAATAAAAAAATCAGCCACTAGGCTGATTTTTTTATTATTAAGGACAATCAGCAATATAGTGGGATATTGAGAAATGTTTTTAATTATGGTAAAATATTTTCAAAAAGGGATATAGAAAGATATTGAAAATAAGGTGGGGTTGTATGAATCAGGAAAATAAGAAACTCGGAAAAGGCATAAAAAATATGGTCAAGCAAAAGACAACCCAAGAAAAGCTACGGATAGCAGAACAAGTATTTAATAACACAGGAGAAGGTATTGCAGTTACAGATGCTGAAGGGACAATTCAATTAGTAAATCCAGCTTTTACTACTATTACGGGATATGGGGTAGAGGAAGTCATTGGGGAAAATCCTCGTATTTTACGATCGGAAAGACATGATAAAAGTTTTTATGAAGAAATGTGGAAAAGTCTCATAGAAAAGGGGCAGTGGAAAGGGCATATATGGAATCGGCGAAAGAATGGAGAAACGTATTTAGAATGGATAAATATATCTGCTGTAAAGGATGAAAAGGGTGAAAATATACAATATGTTTCTGTGTTCCATGACCTCACAGAAAATGTATTAAAGGAAGAACATATCAAATATCAAGCTTACCATGATGCTCTAACACAGCTTCCTAATAGAGAGTTAGCAAAGGATCGTCTAAATTTGGCACTAGCTCATGCTAATAAAAATAATGAAATGTTTTCAGTAATATTTTTAGACTTAGATCGTTTCAAGCGAATTAATGATACATTAGGGCATGCTGCGGGAGATCTGCTTTTACAAGCTGTAGCCAAGAGATTAAGAAGATGTATGTATGAAGGAGATACAGTAGCACGACTAGGTGGAGATGAATTTATTATTATCGTAGAAGATATAAAAAGTATACAAAATATTATAAGTGTAGTACATAAAATCTTTCATGCTTTTGAAGAACCCTTTTTACTAAAGAAGGATGAAATTTATGTTACAGCAAGCATGGGGATTAGTATTTATCCAGATGATGGAGAAACTACAGAAAATTTAATGAAAAATGCAGAAGTCGCTATGTATCGTGTAAAGGAAAAAGGCAAAAATAATTATCAATTATATAGAAAAGAGATGAATGACAAAGCCTATGAGCAATTGGCTATGGAAAATGATTTATATAAGGCTTTAGAAAATAACGAATTTGTACTTTATTATCAACCTCAAGTAAAAACTACTACAGGAGAAATTGTTGGAGCAGAAGCACTTATAAGATGGAATCATCCCAAATTAGGACTTGTGTCTCCTGCTAAGTTTATTCCTTTAGCAGAAGAAACAGGATTTATTGTGCCTTTAGGAGAATGGGTATTACGTAAAGCCTGTGAACAAAATAAGTATTGGCAGAAAAAAGGATTGAAAAATATTCAAGTTTCTGTAAACCTTTCAACGCTACAATTTAAGCAAAAAGATCTCATAGAAAAGATTGTAAAAATTATGAAAGAAACAGAGATGAGACCAGAAGATTTAGAACTTGAGATCACAGAAAGCAATGCTATGTTAGATCCTAACTTTACAATAAAAACACTAAAAATATTGAATGATATGGGTATTCAAATAGCCATAGATGATTTTGGTACAGGATATTCTTCTTTAGCCTATTTCAAAAGCTTTCCTATACATAAAATAAAAATAGATCAGTCCTTTATAAGGGATATCAATAAAGATGAGAGTACAAAGGCAATTGTCTTAGCGATTATTGGAATTGCTGATAGTTTAGGAGTAAAATCTATTGCTGAAGGAGTAGAGACAAAAGAACAGTTAGAATGCCTTAGAGAATATAGATGTGATGAGATACAAGGGTATTTCTTTAGTCGGCCTGTAAATGCTTTTGAATTTGAGAAAATGTTAATAGAAAAACAGTAGTATCGGAAAAGATACTACTGTTTTTTTAATAAGAGCTTTTATCAAGAGCAGTAATAATTTGTAGAGGAGGTTGATCCTTTACAAGACCTACTGCGTATATGGTATAGTATTGGTTTGGCTTTATTAATTGGTTAGGTGCAGTAAGGACTACTTTGTCTGTACCTGCTAGACGTAACTCAAAAGTGTGGTTATCTGGATGAATCATCAAATTTGGACTAATTTCTTTAAACTCTACATTTCTAAAAAGAATTGTCCCATCTGGAAGAGTTAAATCTACCTTAGGTGCATCCGGGGATAAATGGACAAATTTTAATTGAGAGGCTCCTGGATAAATAGGAGATGCCGTATCAGGAATGATAAGAGGTTTTATATTTTTCAACATTCCTGTAGCAGCTACTGTATAATTTGAATTTGGCATTACATCTATACTGGTGTTAATGACAGGATTAGTGGTTGTGCCAGATGGAAATACCAAAATAGAATATTTACCTGGGATCAGTGGTAAATATTCTGTGAATTCTTTATAGTTTAAGCCCCTTGCGATTAATTTCCCATTTGCATATACATCAACAGCAGGGGCATCTGGTGAAGCATGAAATACCCTTACATAAGAAGGTGTAGTCATGGATTGGTTAAATGTATTCATATAAGGATAATACATAATGAATAGCTCCTTTCTATCATATCTACCATATATTATGAAAATATCAAGGGTTTGGTTACAAAAAAAGACTACTTCCTATGAAGTAGTAATCTGTAATAGGGTATTATTTAAATATCTCTACAAATTTAATAGAATAAATATCAGCCATTAAGAAATTGTCTGTTTCGGGCTCTTGAAGAACAACGTAACTAATTCCAACGTCAATCAATTTACCTTCCCGGTCTACTAGCATATTGGTGCCAAGTAAAAATTCTATTTTTACATATTCACCAATTTGTGTTTTGAGATATCCCTGGGTATAATTGATATCGTCTTGTACAGGTGGACCCGGTTCGATTTCAAAATCTGGTGGCAATTGAGTAGTAGGCGGCATAGGAACTTCTTCGTTTGGCATCATAGGTTCTGGATTGTTAGATGGCATAGGCATACTAGGTGGCATAGGATACATAGGATACATAGGATAGTAATAATTTGGAACATCATTAAACATAAATAAACCCCCTTAATAAGTAATTTTAAAACATATTAAGTTTGTGCATATAGCTCTGTTGGATTATAAAAGCAATGCTGTGCAACCTTTACTTGAAAACTACCTGTTCCGTTTCTTGGGAATGTATAAGGACAAGTAGGCTTAAATGGGTTAAAATACCATAAGGAATAGCCAACGTTATATAATCTGTTTCCAGCAAGGGCCCAATCAGCTATATCATAATGGATTTGTTCTGGTGGATTTGCCCAGATCGTTTGAGGGTTTGGTTTTCCTGCTAAAACAGAACGGACACAATCAAATTGTCCCTTTTGATAAATAATCTTTCTAATATCACCTTGCCCTAATCGGTGATATTCTCCATAAGGGACTCTTTTTCTATTCATGACTACGGTGGCTACGGCTTTCATTCCATTATCTCCTTCGCCACCGGCTTCGCATTTAATAATTCTTGCAAGGAGTTCTCTATCTGAATAAGCCATCTCTACTCACCTCATTTTTATTGCTTATAATATTAATTTATGCATGAATTTTAAAAATGCTACTAAATATTTACGGCAGTAGTATAAAAATAACTTTGGGAGTGAATCATAAGGTTTGCTTTGAAACAGAAACTTTAGTTAGCGTAGGATAGGATGTATTGTAGATTATATGTGTCTCAGTGTTATAACTTTCTAATAATTGTCAGCTCTTGATGAAAAATGAAAGAAATTTTCTGAAATATATAAAAGGTAATATGTGGTAAAAATAGAAGTCTTTATAATATAAAGGAGGTGTTTTTTATGAATACTCAAAAATTTGTTAAAACTATTCCTTAGAAGCTTCAAAAAAAAGATATATGCGCAACTAAATACCTCAAATAGTATAAGTAAAATAGCAAGTAATAAATAGGAAATAAAACTATTGGATTTGTCCCAAAAACACATTTTTTAAAGGAGGCTTTTTAAATGAAAAAATTATTATCTTTTATGCTTACAATAGTAATGATGACTGTCTTGTTTGTACCTCAAACAGCTTTTGCTCAAGAATACAATAAAAAAGCAGAGTTTGAAAAATTATTGAAATGGGCTGAAAATAAAGGCTTTGAAATCAAAGGAAATAGAAAAGATGTTGACTATAATAAATTAGATTTACAAAAAATAAGAAAACAATTAGAAGTAATTAGTTCTATTGGAAAAGAGATTAATATGGAAGAAAATATTCAATTAAAAACTACTAATACATATAATTCACCTTCAATTCTTAAATCACCAGATCAAAAAATAGTGAGTAAACTTGTAACAAAAACCTATGAGGGGAATAAAACATATGATGGAGAGAATTATGACTACAAAGTGTATGTTTATATAGATTATGATTACCTTTATTATAACGGTCGACCTGAAGAAATAACAAAAATTAATAATCTTACATCTGATGGAGGGCAGGCTACTTTTATTAGAGAATATACGCATGATACAGGTACAGAAGTTACTAGTATAAGTAGTGATAGAAAAAGAGGCTATGGAAGAGCGCAAGGCGTTTTCAATGTTGGAATAGATGACTTAGAATTAAACTGGAGAGTTCTTTTCAAAGTATCATTTAGAGTAGGAGAAGGAAGGTATATATAAACTAATTTCAAAAATTGAAAGGATTAAATTATGATATTTCCTATTATTCTATTATTTGCTTGTGGAGTATTATTTATAGGTTTATTATTGATATCAATATTTATGCCTATATTGTCTAAATTAATCAAAAACAGATATGTTAAAAGTATAAGTGAAAATAAAAATTTAATTTTGCAAAATATGTTTTTAAATTTTTTGTTGTCAGTAATCGCGTATACTATATGTTATTTTGATATAAAAGTATATATTCGTTGTATATTAGTGGCTATAACATATATATTAATATTTATTAATTGTAAATTAATGATAAAAAAAATAAATGTATAAGTACAATGGATGCGATGAAATTTGTTGCTTATATGAAGAAATGAAGTAGACATAATATAATTTAGTTGTAGCATAATAAAAAAGTAGGAACTTAATTCCTACTTTTTTATTATGTGCGCCCAGCATGGGTGCAAACTAGTCGGTGAAAGTCCGATGCGGGGGTTGATAGTGCCAACCGTTAGCTTAAGACAAGGGTGTCCATCGTGAGGTGGAATCTGAAGGAAGTCGGCGGCAAAACTCTGGTCTGAGGTACACAAACTACATTTGAGGCTTAACCTTGTGGATGAGATTGCATATCAAATCAAAGTCCGAAACTATCCGAAACAAGGGAAGTATATGTAGCAGATATATGGAGTGAAAGTTTGCGCTCTTACCTGGGGAGGTCTGATAGATATATCATTAAAAGGTAAGCGTAAAACATAACACACATGGAAATAAAACTTCAAATTTTGTAAAATAAAAGCATCACTGTTCAACATAGCATTTGTTAAGTGATGCTTTTGATATTTTATTCAGATTTTAGCCTGATATATTCAGGTATGGAATT
>JAOARV010000042.1 GCA_025210395.1 Marinisporobacter sp. | reverse complement strand
CCTATGAGGTATCTTATTGCATCCCATTCTACCTTAAAATCTTTTACTGTTCCTTTTTTACTAATGCAGTATTCATCAATCCATTCATATTTCATAAAAAGCCTCCTAACTTTCCAATATAATCATTAGCCACTGTACTAACAGGTATCCATTACGTTATATCTAGCTACTTCTTTCCCGAACCAGATATTAGAATATCGCGTATTAATTATTAAGATAAAGTATATTTATTTTGCTCGTTTTACAAAAAATACACCTACTGAATTTCTACCCAAAGATATGATAGCATACCCGATTATATAAACCCACGCAGAACTATTGTAATAAATAAAAATTGTTGGTATGAAAAGAATGCCTACAATTACTGAAAAAATTAAATCAAACCCATTTTTTATTCCATAAAACAATGATGTTATAAAGCAAGTTCCAGGTATTATAATCAATAATATCAGAATAAAAGAGCCTGTATCTTTCCCCAATAAGGGCAGAGCATAAAAAGCTATGGCACACACTAATAAGTAAACTACCATTTTCTTGAATCTATCCATCATTTTAAACCTCCAATAATATAAATAATCCTCACTGCGTATAATTCTTATTTCTATTTCCTCCATCTTCTATTCAATCGCCTTTATTTCATCCCAACCCCTATTTCCAATTATAACTTAATTTGTATTATTATGGGATTATTTCGCTAGAATATGTCTAACTTCTATTCTTTTCTTTAAAAAATACTGCTAACTTTACCCTTCTCCCTTATAATAATCTCTCTACACACATGCACAAAAAAACTTCAGCTTATTTGCTGAAGTTCTCTCATTTTTTCTTTATCCCTTATTTTAATGCTTCTCTAACTAATCTTCCCATTTCCTTTGTGCCAACTACCTTTGCACCTTCACTAGCAATATCACCTGTTCGATAATTTTGATCTAATACTTTTTTAACTGCTTCTTCGATGCTATCTGCTTCTTTTCCTAAATTAAAAGAATAACGAAGCATCATGGCAACAGAAAGAATGGTCGCAATAGGGTTTGCCAAATCTTTTCCTGCAATATCTGGTGCTGAACCATGAACAGGCTCATACATGCCTATATTTCCTCCAAGACTTGCAGAAGGTAACATTCCGATAGAACCTGTAATCATACTGGCTTCATCCGATAAGATATCTCCAAACATATTTGTAGTAACGATTACATCAAATTGCTTTGGATCTCTTACAAGCTGCATAGATGCATTGTCTACATACATATGATTTAAGGTGACTTCTGGATAATCTTTTGCTACCTCTTCAACAACCCCTCTCCAAAGTCTAGAGCTTTCTAGAATATTTGCTTTATCTACACTTGTTACCTTTTTATCTCTCTTCATTGCAATCTCAAAAGCGTCCTTTGCAATTCTTCTTACTTCCTCTTCACTATATATTTCCACATCATATCCTGCTTTTCCCATGGGTGTATCCTTTTGTCCTCTTTCTCCAAAATAGATTCCACCTGTCAGCTCACGAACTACGCAAATATCAAGTCCATCTCCTATGATTTCAGGCTTTAGAGGACAAGCATCCTTTAATTGCTCAAAAAGGATTGCTGGACGAAGATTCGCATAAAGTCCTAATGATTTTCTAAGTCCTAGTAATGCCTGTTCTGGTCTTTTATTTCCAGGAAGATTATCCCACTTATCTCCCCCTACAGCACCTAAAAGTACTGCATCACTACTCTTACAAACCTTTAAAGTCTCTTCTGGAAGGGGCTCCCCATATGCATCAATAGCACAACCTCCTGCCAAAGTTTCAGTAAAGTTAAAGGTGTGTCCATAAAGCTCACCTATTTTTTCAAGTACCAAAGTAGTTTCCCTTACTACCTCAGGACCTATTCCATCTCCAGGAATAACTGCTATATTATAATTCATAGTATTTTCCTCCAGTTCTTCATTATATCTCCTAATCTTTTATTTAATTTTTTCTTTTTTCTCTACTAAAAATGCTTATATAAATATTTGTAAAAAGAAAAGAGAATAACTTACAATAGATTAGCTAAGAAAACTAGCTGAAAGATTCTTGAAAAATCCGTATAAGAGGCAGGACGCCTCTTAAGCGACGTCAGGGCATGGACGCCCTGTTGGAGCGTTAGGATTTTTCAAGAAGATTGAAGCTATAGTTTTCTCTAATCTATTGTAGGCATGAACGTTCTTTTTACAAATATTCATCACCTTTTACCCCAACTTCTCATTTACATAATTCACAAGCCCATCTTTTGCAATGATCTCTTGGATAAATGGTGGGAAAGGCTCTGCCTTGTACGTCTCATTCTTTGTTACATTCACAATAACACCTGTTTCAAAATCAATTTCTACTTCATCTCCTGCATCAATACCCTTTACAGCTTCTTCACATTCAAGGATTGGAAGCCCTATATTAAAGGCATTACGATAAAAGATTCTTGCAAAGGTTGCTGCAATTACACAAGATACACCACTTGCCTTAATAGCAATAGGGGCATGCTCTCTAGAAGAACCACAACCAAAATTTTTATTAGCTACGATCATATCATCTACCTTTACCTTTTGTGCAAAAGTTGCATCAATATCCTCCATACAATATTTTGCGAGCTCATTTGGGTCGGATGTATTTAAATATCTCGCTGGGATAATAACATCTGTATCTACATTGTCTCCATATTTAAAGACTTTTCCTCTTTTTTTCATCTTGTTTCCTCCTAATCTTTTTTATACATCTAAATCTTCAGGATTTGCAATCTTCCCTGCTACTGCTGAAGCTGCTGCTACTGCTGGACTTGATAGATAAACTTCTGATTCTGGATGTCCCATTCTTCCTACGAAGTTACGGTTTGTTGTAGCTACTGCTCTCTCTCCCTTTGCAAGGATTCCCATATGTCCTCCTAGACAGGGTCCACAGGTTGGTGTACTAAAAGCAGCTCCTGCTTCTACGAATATTTCAGCTAATCCTTCCTTGATGGCCTGTAGATAAATCTTTTGTGTTCCAGGGAATATAATCGTTCTAATTCCTTTGGCAACTTTTCTACCTTTTAGAATTTCAGCTGTTACTCTTAAATCTTCTATTCTACCATTTGTACAAGAACCAATCACTACTTGATCAACCTTTACCTCTCCTACTTCATCAATGGTTCTTGTATTGTCTGGTAAATGTGGGAATGCTACAGTTGGTCTGATTTCACTTAAGTCGATTTCATACGTCTTCTCATATTCTGCGTCCTCATCAGGTCTATAAACTGTATATTCCTTTTGACTATGCTCTTTGATATATTCTATGGTTTTTTCATCTACCATGAAGATTCCATTTTTCCCACCTGCTTCTATTGCCATATTTGCCATAGCAAAACGATCATCCATAGATAAATGTTCTAATCCCTCTCCCATAAACTCCATAGATTTATAAAGGGCACCATCTACACCAATCATTCCGATAATATGAAGGATCACATCTTTTCCACTTACCCATTTTTGTGGCTTTCCTCTTAATTCAAACTTCAATGCACTTGGTACTTTGAACCAGCATTTTCCTCTTGCCATACCTGCTGCCATATCTGTACTTCCGATACCTGTTGAAAATGCTCCTAATGCACCATAAGTACAAGTATGAGAATCTGCTCCTATAACCACATCTCCCGCTACAACTAACCCTTTTTCAGGAAGTAATGCATGCTCTATTCCCATTTCTCCTATTTCAAAATAGTTTTTGATTTCCTTTTCATAAGCAAATTCACGAATCATTTTACATTGCTCTGCAGCTTTTATATCTTTATTAGGTGTAAAGTGGTCTGGTACAATGACTACCTTGTTTTTATCAAAAACTTCCTTGGCACCCATTTTTCTAAATTCCTTTACAGCAACAGGTGTTGTAATGTCATTTCCTAATACAATATCTAAATTGGCTTCAATAAATTGTCCTGGTTTTACTTCTTTTAGTCCTGCATGTGCTGCTAATATTTTTTGCGTCATAGTCATTCCCATAAGTTATTCCTCCTCTTTTTCTAAATCCTTTATGAGCTTATATTCAATAGAATCTATTAGTGCAATCATACTTGCTTCAATAATATTTGTAGATACCCCTACCATACTCCAAACTTCTTTTCCATCAGTAGATTCAATGAGTACCCTTACCTTTGCTGCCGTTGCATCTTCAGCATTTAATACTCTTACCTTGTAGTCTGATAAATGTACCTCTTTTAAATTTGGATAAAATACTTCTAATGCCTTTCTTAAAGCTTTATCAAGTGCATTGACAGGTCCATTTCCTTCTGTGGCAGTCATTTCTTCTTTTCCATCTACCATTACCTTAATGAGGGCTGAAGAACTACATTCCCTATTATTAGCTGGTTCTTCTTCAATAACTTTGTAATATTTTAATTCAAAGAAAGGTTTATATTTCCCTAAATGCTTTCTAATGACTAATTCAAAAGAACTTTCTGCTCCTTCAAATTGATAACCCATATGTTCAAGCTTTTTAAGCTTATCCATGATTTCTTGTGTTTTGGGTGAGCTTTTTGTCATATTTTTATCGATCTTTTGAATGAGGGGAAGGATTGTAGTCTTTCCTGAAACCTCTGACATTAAAAAGCTTCTTCTATTTCCCACAAGTTTAGGATTCATATGTTCAAAGGAATGGGATGCTTTATTTACTCCATCAATATGCATCCCCCCCTTATGAGCAAAAGCACTATTTCCTACATAAGGCATACTACTATCTAGTTGAACATTTATGATTTCAGCAATATATCTTGCACTAGATGTAAGAGATTTTAAATTTTCATCAGGGATACATTCCTTCCCTTTTTTCATTTGTATATTTGGAATCAATGTAGAAAGATTAGCATTTCCACATCTTTCCCCAATTCCAATAAAAGTTCCTTGCACCTGCAAAGCGCCAGCTTCTACTGCCATAACAGAATTTGCAACAGCCATGCCACAATCATTGTGACAATGAATCCCTACTTCTACGGAAAAAGCTTCTATCACTTTCTTTGTTACTTCATAGATTTCCTTTGGAAAAGTGCCTCCATTGGTATCACATAATACTAAACTATCCGCTCCTCCATCTACTGCTGCTTTTAAAACATCAAAGGCGTAGGATGGGTTTTCTCTATATCCATCAAAGAAATGCTCTGCATCAAAAACTACTTCTTTCCCTTTGCTTTTGAAAAATTGAATCGTTTCTTGAATCATTTCTAAATTTTCTTTTATAGAAGTTTTAATAATCTCTGTTACATGAAAATCCCATGATTTTCCGAATATGGCTACTACTTCTGTGTTGGCTGTCAGAAGGGAATTTACATTTTCATCTTCAGAAACTTTGATCCCCTTTCTTCTAGTACTTCCAAAGGCTACTAGCTTTGAATTTTTCAAAAGGACCTTCTCTATTTTTTTAAAAAACTCTAGATCTTTAAAGTTAGACCCAGGATTTCCTGCCTCAATATAGGTTACCCCCAAATCATCTAATACTTTCACTATTTTTATCTTATCTTCAACAGAAAAGGAAACGCCTCCACCTTGAGCTCCATCCCTTAAAGTAGAATCAAATATTTTTACTTTTTTCTCCATTTTCTGCCTCCCCTCATCTGTATTTGGTTGCAAAAAATGCCCCTGAAGGTTATTCAGGGACTTTTGAGATAATTTCTACATTTTTCTCTATTTTGCCCATTCATATTTTTATCGTCATCCAATATATAAGCCACTATTAAGTCTTTATTTTCTTATATCTCTAATACTCTTTATTTTAAAATATAAAATAGCTATGATGCTTCCTCATATTATTTATTCTAAAACAATATGATGAATAGGTGCTCCAGGAGGAACCATAGGAAATACACAATCATCCTTTGATAATAGACATTCAATCACTGTGCCTTTTCCTGATTTTACTGCTTCTCTTAAAGCATTTTCAAGATCTGATAGATTATCTACTCTCTCTCCTCTTAATCCATAAGCATCTACCAATTTCATATAATCTACTTCTTGGGTAATATTCGTCTCAGCATATCGTTTATTGCAGAACATTTTCTGCCACTGTCTTACCATACCTAATGTCTGATTATTGAAAAGTAACGTAATCATAGGAAGCTTGTATTTTGATACAGTAGCTAGTTCATTGCAATTCATTCTAAAGCTTCCATCTCCTGCTATATGGAGTACCTTTTTATCAGGATTCCCTACTTGTGCTCCAATAGCTGCTCCTAATCCATATCCCATGGTCCCCAGTCCCCCTGAAGAGAGAAAGGTTCTGGGTTTTTTAAAAGGAAAATGCTGTGCTGTCCACATTTGATGCTGTCCTACCTCTGTAGTAACAATGGTTTCATCTCCCAAAACCTTATGGGCACAGGCTAAAATCGTTTCTGCATGAAATTCTGTCTTTTCTTTATTTACTTTAAATCCATCTACTTCTTTAAGCCATTCTTTTCGGTCTTTCTCACGAATCATATCTGTCAGATCTGATAAAACCCCTTTTACATCTCCTAAAATCCATAAATCAACATCTTTGTTTTTTCCTATTTCTGATGCATCAATATCTATATGAACCACCTTTGCTTTTGGTCCAAATTCTTCTGCAATCCCAATAACACGATCACTAAATCTAGCACCAATGGCAATGATCAAGTCACTCCCACAAACAGATAAGTTTGCATCTCTCATGCCATGCATTCCTACAAGACCTAGAGAAAGATCATGATCTCTTGGAAAACTCCCAAGACCCATTAAAGTATTTACAACAGGAATATTTCCCTTTGTAGCAAATTTATAAAGCTCCTTAGATGCTTCCGATAAAATAACTCCTCCCCCTGCATAAATAACAGGTTTTGACGATTGATTAATAAGATCAGCAGCCTTCATAAGCTCTTTATTGGGTGAAGTACATACTTTTTTATTTTCTTTAGGTACTTCCTTTTTTACATAAGTAGTTTTTTCTGAAAATACATTTTTGGGAATATCAATAAGTACAGGTCCTGGTCTACCACTTCTCGCAATTTCAAAGGCATCCCTGATAACATCTCCTAGTTTTTCAATATCCTTTACAAAATAATTATGCTTTGTAATAGGTAGCGTAATCCCCGTAATATCTACTTCTTGAAAAGAATCTTTTCCTAAAAGATTGGCAGGCACTTGCCCTGTGATTACTACTAGTGGGACGCTATCCATATATGCAGTTGCAATACCTGTTACTGTATTTGTAGCTCCAGGACCTGATGTTGCAAAGCAAACACCTACCTTACCTGTGCTTCTTGCATACCCATCAGCACCATGACTAGCTCCTTGTTCATGGGCTGTAAGAATATGATCGAAATGATCTAATTGGTCATATAGCGCATCATATAGAGGAATCACAGCACCTCCTGGATATCCAAATATTTTGTCTACATCTTGTTCCTTTAAACATTCTAGTACTATTTCTGCCCCAGTAAGTTTCATGACTTATGCCTAACCTCCCTATCTTGATCTTTTTATTTTTTTAACCACGACATCATGGCTCTTAATTTTTTTCCAACTTCAACAATTGGATGCTCAAGCTCTGCTTTTTTCATTGCAGTGAATACGGGTCTGTTTGCCATATTCTCTGTAATCCAATCTTTAGCAAAGTTTCCTGTTTGGATTTCTTTTAATACTTTTTTCATTTCTTTTCTTGTTTCTTCATTTACGATTCTTCTACCAACCATGTAGTCTCCATACTCTGCTGTATCACTAACGCTGTAACGCATGTTCTCAAATCCACCTTCATATAGTAAATCAACGATTAATTTTAATTCATGAAGACATTCAAAATATGCAATCTCTGGTTGATATCCTGCTTCTACTAATGTATCAAATCCTGCTTTGATAAGCTCTGTAGCTCCTCCACAAAGTACGGCTTGCTCTCCAAATAAATCTGTTTCTGTTTCTTCTTTAAAGCTAGTCTCTAAAACTCCGGCTCTTGCTGCTCCAATTCCTTTTGCATAAGCTAAAGCGACCTCACGTGCCTTCCCTGTATAATCTTGATGTACTGCAAACAATCCAGGTACCCCGCCACCTTCTTGATATACTCTTCTTACTAAATGTCCAGGTCCCTTTGGTGCAACTAAGAAAACATCTACATTAGTAGGTGGTACGATTTGATTAAAGTGGATATTAAAGCCATGAGCAAATACTAATGCATCTCCTTCATTTAAGTTTGCTTCTATAGACTCCTTATAAACCTTAGCTTGTTTTTCATCTGGTACTAAAACCATTACTACATTACTTACTTTAGCAGCTTCAGCTACAGTCATTACCTCAAGTCCACTTTCTTTTACTTTATCCCAAGATCTACTTCCCTCATAAAGACCAACTACCACATCTACACCGCTCTCTTTTAAATTAAGTGCATGGGCATGTCCTTGACTTCCAAATCCTATAATTGCTACCTTTTTTCCTTCAAATAATTCTAATGCTGCATCCTTTTCATAATACATTTTTGCCATTTTTCATCTCTCCCTTTATCTTCTTTTTCTTTATATTTTATAAATATTTTAAATATTTACATTACCTTGTATAAACTAGCTTCCTTTTTCACATTTTCATCCATTGTCTTTACCTTATAAACATCCACAATTTTTTCTATTAAAAGCATTGCTCTTTCAATGCTTTCAGGCTTTTCGTTTGTTGTAATCATCAAATGAGCTAAAGTTTCATTTTCTCCTTCTACCATACTGATACTTTTCATTGAAAATTGTCTTCTCCTTAAAAGACCTACAATACGCATCAACACCTCTGGTTGATTATTCACTTCTGCAAATAAAACTCTATTCATCATCCTACCTCCTTATTATCGATTGAAAATTCCAAATATTCTGTGTTTTATTTTTGCACAATAACTTCTTTTGATCATTTGCTTCCTAATATAGGTATAAAAAATCTCCCATCCCTAAGACATAAATATTTATGTCTTAGGGACGAGAGACTTTGCTCGTGGTACCACCCTAATTTACAATTCACTCACATGAATTGACTCTTCAGGTCTAAGGACAATGCCTTTAACCCTAGCCATATAACGGTGGCACTTCTACGTTTTGTAGAATCCCGGCCTTATCTACTTAATTATTTCTTTCGACTCGGCAGTTCAGGAGTGATTATTGTATACCTATTTGATGCTAGCTTTCAGCAAAGCGCTAGCTCTCTGTAATCAAAGAAATGGCATTTTTCTCTCCGTCGTAACTCTTGAAATATTCTGTTAAATAAGTTAAACACATTGTACTACCATTTAAGTCCTTCGTCAATACTTTTTTTAAAATTTTTTTCGTTTTTTTATTAATATGTTTTTATAAATATAATAATAATTAACTTCTATTCATTGAAAAAAACCTTTTCCTCTTTTTCATATTTTATGTACTAATCTCAAAAAAATAAATTTTCTCAATGATCATTCAATTGGTCGATCCATTGAATTTTATGATTTCACTTTAGCAATTTCTTTGCTTCCATCATACGTTGAATAGCTGTAATCCCCACCACTAAAGTAAATAGATTTGTAATCCACCCCATATAATTTCTAAATAAAATCATCCCTGTAAATAAGATAAAGCCTTCCGTTCTCTCAGCAATACCTGCTTGATAATAAAATGATTTTATTCCATTCTTTTCTGATAATGCACCCACTGTTAAAAAAATGGCCATGGATAACAAAATAGAAGCCGTTAAGATCAAAAGTTGCATACGAGCGTAGGGAAATTTCACCGCTAATCCTATAACAATAGACATCTCTACAATTCGGTCAAAGGTAATGTCCATAAGGGTTCCCCACGAGCTAGTATCCTTTTCTTTTCTTGCTACTGTTCCATCTACAGCATCTAAAAGTCCTGAAATCCATAAAGCAATACAGGACACAAAGAAATAATCAAAATAAATAAAAAATCCTGATGAAATTCCTATTAAAAATGCTAAGATTGTTATATGATTGGCACGCATATTCAATTTTATAAAAACATTTGAAACATTTTCAATCAATGGTTGTGCATATTTTCTTCCATAAGTATCTAACATATTTTCCTCCACTATTGATATTTTATCTTCTTCAAGTCTTCCACTTCTATTCAGTAGAAGTGCAAATGCATTCAGATGTGAGTAAATCCCCATCTAAATTTACAATGTTCAGCTTTACTAAACAAGTTCACTATCTAACTAATCATTCTAATAACTTATCTGAATTAACATTCTCTATAAACGAAATTTCTCTCCTATGGTATGCTACAAATACTTCTTCCCCTACCTGAAAATCCATACCATATTCAGCCTTTTGTATCACTTCAATAGTTTTTGAATAGACCCTTATTTTCAACAATAAAAACCCCTGCTGAAACCTGCATTCTTCCACGCTTCCAGTAAATTGGTTTTCTTTTTTGCCTTTCTCTTTTATTTTCCTTACATGAAAACTTTCAGGTCTTAAAATAACATGTCCCCATTGATTATTTTTTTCATTTGAAAATTTTATCTTAAAATCATCACTTATAAAAAAGTCATTTTCTATTTTTCCATGAAAAATATTTTTCACTCCTAAAAACTCTCCAATATATGGACTTGAAGGTTTTTCATAAAGATTTTTGGGTCTTCCCACCTGTAAAATACTTCCCTCTTTCATAATTGCCATACGATCAAACAAGACAAAAGCTTCCTCCCGATCATGAGTAACAAAAACAATCGTCATTTTGTATTTTCTATGGATTTTAGCAATTAAATTTCTCATTTCTTCTCTTAGTGAAGGATCTAGTGCACTAAAGGGTTCATCCATTAATAAAATTTTAGGCTTTATGACTATTGCCCTTGCAATAGCTATTCTTTGCTGCTGCCCACCACTTAACTCTGAGGGGTATCTATTTTCAAATCCTTTCAGTCCAACGATTTCAAGGATATCCCTTACTTTTTTTATGTATTCCCCTTTAGGAACCTTTTTTATTCTAAGACCGAAGGCAATGTTTTCTAGTACCGTCATATGGGGAAATAAAAGAGGTTGTTGAAAAACCATACCTAATCCTCTCTTTTCTGCTACAACCTTTGTGATATCTTTCTCTTCTATATATATTTCCCCTTGATCTATAGCACATAAGCCTGCTATAACTTTTAAAAGAGTTGTTTTCCCACATCCTGAAGAGCCAACTAATCCAAAAAATTCACCTTCCTTAATATTTAAATGATCTATTTTTAATAAAAAATTATTCTCCCTATTGGTATTATGACTCTTTTTTATATTGATTAGCTTTAATATATCCATCTTGCTCCATCCTTTTTCTCAATAAATTTTTTTGTCTTCATAATACCTTTTTAAAAATAGATCCATAATCCATAGGGAAAAGATTGCCATGATGGCAAATAAAACTGTATAAGCTGCCCCTATACTCTGATCATTCCCATTGATAAAGGGAAACATTAAAATAGGCAAAGTAACAATTTTTCCGCCACCTATAAGGACCGTTACAATATATTGACTAAGTGAAATCAAGATAGTAAGACTTGAGCCTGCAACGATCCCGGGAAGTAAAAATGGTAAAATTACATAAAAAAAACGATAAAACCTTCCCCCTCCAAGCATTTTGGCTTGTTCCTCCCACTCAAAACCAAGATGATTAAAACTAATCATAATGGCTCGAATCATATAGGGCAAAGTAGCAATCATATGAGCTATAACAACTCCCATAATAGATTCTGTCAAATCTAATCGGATAAAAGTCTTATACATTCCCATCATCACCACAATAGGTGGTACAACAATAGGCATAAATAAAATACCCTCTATGAATTTCTTCCCTTTAAAAGCATACCTTCCTAAGGCATCTCCTGCGGGTATGGCAAAAATTAGGTTTATAAGGGTTACTATGAGTGCAATTTTGAGACTCATTCCTATTCCTTCTAATGTTTTAGAAGTACTTGTAAAAATATATTGCCATGCTCTTAAACTAAAGCTATGAGGAAAAACTTCTGGCCATTTCCAGCCATTTGAAAAGCTTGATAAAAGCATAAGAAGAATAGGTACAACCCCTAAAAATATAATTCCTATTAAAACAATCCACCATATGATTTCTTTATTTTTTTTCATTTTTCTTCCTCTACAGCCCCTTCATTTTTTTACTTGTCCACAGTTTCGAAAATTTATAATTTCCTAGTAAGTAAAAAATCCATCCTACTACAAGGAGCATCATTGTTAAAATAATATTGATTACCATAGCCTTTGGTCGATCTGTTAAATTACCATTCATATAAATTTCATAGGAATAAACAGAAAGAGCCTTAGGATAAGTAACCCCTAGAAGATAGGGAACTTCAAAGGCTAAAGCCGTATAAGATAAAATAATAAAAGCAGATGTTTTCCAAGGAGAAATTAAAAGAGGAAAAACAATGGCTCTAAAAAACTTAAAAGGATTGGCTCCAAACACTCGCCCTACCTCTATCCATGAATCATAGATCTGTAAAATCACAGGATAAAGCATCAATACCACAAAAGGCGTAGTTTTCCATACATAAGTAAAAATAATCCCCCATCCAAATGAATCATTCACAATAACAGGGAAATCTCCCATTTTCTGAATGATCCCCATATGAACTAAAACCCTAGCAATCCATCCACTCTGCCCCAACATAAAAAATACGAAATATGCTGCAATCAAATATGGAAATAGCATGGGAATTTGAAAAAGCCGTTGCATTAATAATGTTTTCTCCCGCTTTTCCCCTTTTCTTATCAAAAATAAACAAACAATCACCCACATGCCTAAAAGACTTGAAATCAGCGTAGATATAATAGCAATGCGAGCTGTAAGAAAAAAGGATTCCCAAAATTCAGTAGAAATAATTACTTCTTTATAAAATTTCAACGTAAAAGGAACTACCCCTAAGGAATGTAGTCCAATACTTTGCATAAACCCTTCTAGGATTCCTCCAAAAAACAAAACCACCACTAACATGAGGGACGGAAAAATCAAAAGGTAAGGTTTACTTCTTGACCACATTTTCCATCCAACCCTTTTCAATTTCGTGTACATATTCAGCAGAAATCTCTGGAATCCTATTTTTTTCTAATATTTCTTGTGAAAGAGTAACCTCTCCTCTGTCTATCTCACGAAAAGATTTTTTCTCATCATTTGAAAGCTTGTCATAAGATAATACAGCACCATCTCCCCAATATTTAGGATCAAATTTTTTCATCTGAGCTTCTGGAGATAATAAAAAATCAATCACAACCATAGCTCCAGCCTTTTGTGTAGCATTAAAAGGGATACTCAAATAATGGGTATTGGCTAGTGTGCCCTGATCTAATAAAAATGTTTTTGTAGTTTTGGCAAATTGCCCCAGTTTTATTTTACTAGCAGCATGAACAGGATTATAGGATAGACTCATCCATACTTCCCCATTTTCATAAAGTCTATCTAATTTTGCTATACTTTCAGGATAGGTTTTTCCTTTTCTCCAAAGATAGGGTTTGATTTGGTTTAAATAATCCCATAATTGTCTTGATTGATTTTTGAACGCTTCTTGATTCATCTTTGTAAGATACTGTTTATATCCACCAGTTGTTTCAAATAAAGCATGACGAACAAATGCACTTCCAGTAAAATCTGGAGGGGCTGGATAAGTAAATTTCCCTGGGTTTTCTGTTACCCAGTTTTTTAACTCTTCCATAGACTTAGGGGGATTTTTTATTTTCGATTCATCATAAATAAAGACAAATTGTGATTTCCCCCATGGGGCTTCCATACCCTTTATCTCTTCTCCAAAATCATATTGTATATCTAATGCATCCTTGTCTACATATGTATTGTAATTAGGAAGCTTATCTACAAAAGAATCCCACAAAAGGTCATTTTCCTTTGAAATCTTAAAATTTTCTCCATTGATCCAAAAGATATCTATGCTTCCATTTGTTTTTCCAACTTCTTTTTCTGTAAGCAATTTATTGATCATATCCTTTGCATCATTAATGGGTACACGATTTAGTTCAATATTATAGGTTTCTTTTAACCTAGGGGCTACCCATTCATCCATATATCTATTTACTGAATCATCTCCACCCCACATATGGATATTGACGGTTTTTCCTTTGCTTTCTTTGACAATTTCTTCCCAATTTACATCGAATAAATCTGTAGATATTTTAGCATCCTGAGTCTTTGTACAACCTACTAGGATTGTAACCATAAGAATCATGCTACAAAGACCTGCAATCATTTTTTTCATATCTAAACTCCTTTCTATTATTCATATGTTTTTTATCATCTTTTTTCTAGTTCTTTAGATACATCTATCCTGTATCAGGATAACATAAATCCGTACCCTATGCATCATCATTTATCAAGCTGTCACGCCTATAATTTGTAGTATAAACGGGGTTAAGTAGGGTAGCATCATTATCTAAATCCCCAATTTTCAACAAGTTTACTACTTCCTAAATAATTCATAATAAAAAACAATATCACAAGCCTTCGTAATATTGTAAAATTTATATTAAAATTGTACGCCCCTTTTCTTTTTTGTATGAGGAAATTTCATATTACATAAAATCTACCTAGATTATGCATAAATATGATTAGTGTTATGTATTTTACTGGATCAAATTGTATGCAATTTCAGGACTAAAGGATAAATATTAATTATGCAATTTCCTCATATATTTAGGGATGAATGAAAGAAAAACAAAAATAATGGCTCCTATTTCAAGATAACTAAAGGTATTTTTTATATTTCCATCCCCACTTACAACCCCTCCACCCATGAAGGTAAATGCAATGATTCCTGGTATGGTACACATCCATGAAACAAATATATAAGATCTAAAGCTTATATTGGTTAAACCATAAGCATAGCTTTGAAGCATATATGGAAATACAGGCACAAGTCTGGTAACCATGAGAATTCGCCATCCTTGTCTTTTTACTCCTTCATCTATTCTTTTGAATTTCTCATTTTCTTTAACCCATTTTTCTACTGTCCCTCTTGCTGCATACCTAGCAGTCAAGAAAGCACAACTATCTGTAATCAACGCGCCTACTGTAGTCCATATACTTCCCATAATAGGACCAAAGGCTAATCCCCCTAATTAAATGCCTATCTATCTTCATTTTTTTTATTCTTTTTCCCCCTTTATTATTCTATAGGCTTCCTACTTATACAAATTGATTCAAAATATTCAGCTTTGCTAAGTAAGTTTACTTTAAGTTCTCTATCTTTCTTTTTCCCTTATACCTATTGAGCCACTTTTTTATGGTACTTTTCTTTTTCTGATTAAAATCTTTATACATTTCTTCTTCAACTAATAAATCTAATAGATGTACACCCTTTTTTCCTCCTACCATCATAGCTTCCACACAAGACTGACAATAGGATAGAATATAGTCTGTTTCTGCTTCATTGGCTCGTCTTTTCATTTGAGTTAGACCTATTTCAGAATTTGTCAAAATAACCATAGCCCCCATGCCACAGCAAGAGGTTTTTTCTCTATTATTCTGAAACTCTTTTGCTTTAAATCCTAATTCCTTCATAATCCTTCTTACACTATCATGTATATGGATTTCATCTCTCGTTGGACAAGGATCATGTATAGTAAAAGCAATATCTATATCTTTTCCTTTGTTTTTCATCTTTTCAGGCACGCCCATTTCTGCTACCACTTCCCAAAGAGATGTTACTTTTATATGGCTGCTGTTTTCTTTAATAGTCATAAAACAATTTTGACAAGCTACGATAACTTCTTCCACCTGCATCTTTTCTATTTCCTCTTGAAGCTTTCCGTAGTACTCTTTGAATTTGTAGGCATCCCCTATGGAGTGCGTTGGATTCCCGCAGCATTTTAAAATGATCCCTGTATCTGGTAGCTTTTCTTTTAGATATTTGTATGTTTTCATCACCATATTAGGATTATAAGCAGTCAAGCTACAGCCTGGGATAAAAGCTCTTCTCATTTTTTTCCCATCTTGAGCTGATGCAGTAAAAAGTTTTGAAAAACTACTCATTTGATGAAAATTTATAGCTTCATATCCTTTAATAAGGTTTTTATTCTCCTTAAATATATCCTCTCTTAAGTCTAAAAAAGCTTTTTTAAGGTCGATTCCCTTCGGACAAACCCTTGTACAATATCCACACAAATTACAAGCATAAGGAATACTGATCCTTACCCTTTTTTCTTTTACCATATTTTGAAAGAGTTCTTTTGGAGAGCTACAAAAGCTTTTTAACATGGGACAGTTTTTCATACAAATTTGACACCCAATACAATCATTTGCTATTTTCTTTGATGTTTTCATGGCTTTTTCTGAAATCCTTATATACTCCATTGGTTTACCATCCTTCTCCATATCCTACTTACCTTATTTTCTTATCTTTTTCTTTTGTTTTTTCATTCCAAATTCTCTTTAATAAGAAAATAAAAACACTTAATGCAAATAACATCAACAATCCAAATACTATCTTTTTTACATCTCCTACTAATAGATCTCCTATATAAGAATATATAAGGGTTGCAGGTAATTGTCCAATGCCTGTTGCCCAAAAGAATGCCCAAAAACTCATAGATGTAAGTCCTGCTCCATAGCTTACAATATCGAAGGATATAAAGGGAAGGAGCCTAGCAATCAATATGGCATATTTCCCATGTTTTTCAAAAAAATTGTCAACACTTTCTAATGCAAATTTACTAGTCAATTTTTCAACAACATCTCTTCCTAAAAATTTAGCTATATAAAAACATAGTACAGCTCCTGCCATGGCACTTGACCAAGATAAAATAGCTCCTTTGATCCATCCAAATAAAGCAGCATTGGCAAAGGTAATTAAAAAAGCTGGCAGTGGTGCTGCTATAGATTGAAATACCATTAATAAAAAGGATACAATAGGTGCCCATATACCAAAGGATAGAATATATCCTTTCACTAAATCTACATCTAATTGCTTCATCAATAGGATCACTTCATTGATTGTATTCTGAACAGGCTTTACAAAAAAGTAAATTCCTAATGTAAGTCCTATCAATCCTAATTTCAGCCCATATGATTTTTTTAATTCATTCACAAAGCATACACCCTTTCAATCCTAAAAAATACTATTTATTCATATATATAAGGTCTTTTCATTTCTGAAAAGACCTTTTGTTTTTTTATTTATTTGTTTCTACATCAAAGGGCCATCCTGCTTGACCTTTTTCTAATATAAATAATCGTTTCTCATCAATTTTTTTATCATCTTTTAAGTATTCATAGGTTCTTGTTGCTCCCCCGCCACCTTTAGGGCAAATAATGACAATTTCTTCTTTATCCCCTTCTAAAACAGGAATTATTTTATCTAGTTTTGCCTTATCTTCATCTGATTTTACTGGATACGCATAAGTGTTTATAACACCTTTTATATGATGTTTTTCAAAATCTTCTTTCGGTTGAATATCCACAATATGAATAGGAGCTTTTTCTTTCATAGATTTTTGTAACTGCTCTGCAGTATAATATTTCAAAATCTTATCATCTACAACTTTCCCTAGTTTGGCATCTTTATTTCCTGCCCACTCATAGAAGGATGCGTCATAATTCATAGCATGTTTATATCCTAACATTTCTAATACCAATTGCATATATGCAGAACGAATGCCACCTGTACAATAAGTCACAATTTTGTCTTCTTTACTTAGTCCTAAATCCATAAACATCTTCTCTAAAGTTTCCTGGTTCTTCAGAGTCCCATCATCATTAAATAAGTCTGAATAAGGTGCAAAAATAGCTCCAGGCAAATGGCCTCCTCTAGCTTCATTATATTTTATTGCTCCTTCATATTCATCCTTTGTACGAGTATCTAATATGACATAATCATTATACTTATCCATTAAAGCTTTTGTATCTATATTTCTGCTAAAGTCTAACTTTTCTAAAGTAAAATCACTTTTCTTTGCTTCACTAGCTTCCTTGCTTACAGCATAGCCTTTATCTTCCCAATATTCAAAGCTTCCATTGAGCATTTTTGCTTTTTCAATACCAGCCATTTTTAGCATCCAAACAATCCTACCATCTTCTCCCCAACCATCTTGAGCAGGCCCATAAGCAATCACTTTTTTGTCCTTCGTAATCCCTAAGTCTGCTATTTTTTTTCCAAGCTCCTCTGGATTTAGCAGGACACCAAAACCCTTTACTCCAGGTTTCACATCCATCTTTGCAAAATTTGGCCAAGCTACTGGCAATGCATTTTTAATATGCCCCTTTCCATAAGCCTTATCTCCACGAGCATCTAAAATGATCACATCTTCATCTTCCAAATGAACATTTACCCAATCTCCATTTACAAAATAAGCATTATCTTCAAATTTAGAAATTTCCTTTTCTTCCTGAGTAGTTTGTTCTTGGTTGCTTGTACATCCACCCATTATTGATATAACTAATAACAAGATCATGCAAAGTACTATTGATTTTTTTTAAAAAAACTTCATATAAAAGTCCTCCTCACCTTAAGTCTTTCCTTTGTGAATGTCCATATGTAACATTATCATTTTTATGATACCATATATAAACTTATATGGTAAAATAGGTATTTTCTATGATTTTATCCTTTCTCATAAGAAAAAATCATATACAAAATTTCCTTGTTTTTAATTTTTGAATTTAAACTTTATTCTAAATAAAAAAAGACATCCAAAACTGAACGTCTTTTTCACAAAAATAGTTTTAATATCTTTATTACTAATCCTTCAATTTTTCAATAACTTCTGCTAATACCTTTTCTACCTGATCATGAGGAATCTGACAAGTACCAGCGTTTTTATGACCACCGCCTCCATAGGACAGCATGATTTCACCAATATTTACTTTTGAAGATCTATTGAAAATAGATTTTCCTACCGTAAGTACAGTGTTTTGCTTTCTAAAGCCCCAAATAACCTGAATCGATATGTTTGTTTCCGGGTACATGGCATATTTTACAAAGCGGTTTCCTGGATAAATGGTTTCTTCCCCTTTAAGATTTACTACCAATACATTATCATGTATTTTAGCATTTTTCTTTATTTGCTCCTCAAACTGAAGCTGATAACTATTATATAAATCAACACGCTCTTTCACATCTGGTAATTCTAATATCTCATCAATAGTATGATCTTTGCAATAATCAATCAAATCCATCATTAGATTATAATTAGATATTCTAAAGTTTCTAAATCTTCCGAGACCCGTTCTAGCATCCATCATAAAGCTAAGAAGTTCCCATCCTTCTGGATTTAGAACATCTTCCATAGAAAACTGAGCCGAATCTGCTTTATCTACTGCAAGAATCATTTCTTCTGAAACATTTACAAATTTCTCTTTTCCACCATAATAATCATATACAACCCGAGAAGCAGACGGTGCATTAGGGTCGATAATATGATTTTCTTTTTTTCCTTTTATTCTAATGGTTTCACTTAAGTGATGATCAAATGCTAAATATACACCTTCTACATAAGGTAGATTAGTAGTAATATCACTATCAGCTACTTCAATAAGACCATCTTGCATATCTTTAGGATGAACGAATTGAATATCATCAATGAGATCTAATTCTTTTAACAATACTGCACAAACAAGTCCATCAAAATCACTTCGAGTAATTAAACGACATTTTTTAGACATAATTCTCCTCCTCATTTATACTTATATAAATTATATCAATGCTATCAGAATATTTCAACAAAAACAATGGTTAAGCACTCTTCTAACTAGATGAACGTCCTTTTACTTCACCCACTTATAAGATTTTTTGGGTCTACCAATGCTCCCATAATCCTGATGAATAACAACTTTATTACATGTGCTAAGATGTTGTAAATAGCGATGTACAGTTTGATAAGCTAATCCTGTATTTTTTGAAATATTCGTTATACTCGTATAATCATTTAATTCTCTCATATAATTTTCGATCAATTCTAACGTTCGTATACTAATTCCCTTTCTATATTGTTTATAATCAGCATTATGCTCCACAATACTATTTTTTAATTTTAAATGAACATTTATTCTAGCAATTAAATCTGGAGCTTTTATAGGCTTTAATGCAAAATCACTTGCTCCTATATCCATAAAAGTATCTGCAATTTCTTGTTTTTCTTCTACAGTTAATACTATGATCGGTACTGTTTCAGAAATAGTTCTTAATAATTTTACTCCCACCATACCATTAATCATAGGCATATGATAATCTATTAAAACAATATCAGGCTGATGCTCTTTATATTTTATTATCCCTTCTTCTACACCTGTAGCTATTATAGGGATCCATCCTTTATATTCGCATATTGTAGATAATGCAAATAATATTTCCCTATTATCATCGATCATTAAAATTTTTATATCATCACTCATCATAGGTCACCTCTGGTAAAGATATTGTCAATTGTGTTCCCTTATTCACTTCACTACTAATTGTAATATCACCCTGATGGTTATTGATCACATCTTGCATGAACTTTAACCCTATTCCACTAGAAATCTTTGTACTAAATCCTCTATCCCATATATTTTCTATTACCTCCTTATCAATACCAATGCCATCATCTTCAATATCAATGATTATTCTATCCTTCTCCCCCTTTACCTTTAGATATATATTGCCATGCTCTTTGTCAATTGCATCAAAGGAATTGTTTATAGAATTGATAATGGCTCTAGATAATCGAATCTTATTTGCTAGAAGCTTTTTATGTGGACATTCATTGATAAATTTTATTTTATCAACATGCTTATGGGTGGATAATTGAGCTAACACAATTTCGAATAACTCTTCTATACAAATAATACTCTTATTATTTTCATATAAAATTTCTGAAATCATGGCATTTAGCTTATCCACAGAAATATTAATTTTTGATAAATATCTTTGGATCTGTTGATTATTGATCATAAGCTCCATAACACTTACAAGGGTTTGTATAGACATAAGTGGTGTTTTTAAATCATGCACTAGATTTTGAATTTCTTGTGATGTACGAGCTTCAAGTGCCTGTAGCCTCGTTTCTGCTAATTCCTTTTCTACCCTTTTATTTTCTTCAATTGCATCAATCAACTCATTTTCATCTTTTAAAATTTTATAGATCAAAAGTGCATTCATGGTAAAAATTACAAAAAAAGCAATAGCTGCAAAAGTCAAAGCATCTCTTCCATCAATAAAGGTAGCAATATTTTTTACATCCTTTGATATTTCTCCTCTTCCAAACCCAAACCTTGAAAGCCCTGGAATAATATCCATCCACTGTACGCCTAATAAAAGCAATATGATGATGAAGGATTTCTTAAATAATCCAACTCTTTTTAAATCTAGCTTTTCAATAAAAATAATTAAAATAATAATCATAAAAGCGGGTGCACCTAAATGATATTTTATTTGATTGATTACTCTAATCAACATATATACAGTAGGTATAATGACTACTCCTAAAAATCCACTTAACCATTTTATTCTTCTTTCTCCTACATAAATTTTTATGCCTTCTATCATAATAAATGTAGCCATATAGTTTGGTAACGCACGTAAACTATTTAAAATAACTAGCTTAAAGGCTGCAATAATCAAGGCCCCTTTGTCACTATTTTCTATACTTGCATATAATAACTGATATATTTTAAAGTTCTTTACATGAATAATACATGGTGCTATGATTCCTACTCCTACTAGTAACATACCTTGTATTAAATTTTTTTTATCTATCTCAAAGGAAATTTTACTCATCATATTTAACCTTTTTCCCATAAATAAAAGTTATAATTCCCATCATAGCTAGTACGAACAAAACCATCTGTTTCGGATACTTTTGTCTAAAATAAACTTCTCCTTCCCCTATTTGAGGCAATGGCTGCGGATCTACAGGTAATCCATATGCTACAGCAAGTTTTTTTATATTTAACAAGTGAATCACTGGAATATTTTTACTTAAAAACAATTGCATGAGTCCAGAATTTTCATCTATTTTTACTTGCTTCTTCTCTGTTAGCCCTGGTTCTAAATCAATCATATCTGTATTTTTACCCATAGAAACCATATTCCCACCTACATTGATGAACAATTTGATTTTAGGTGAATTTTCTAAATAAAGATGATACCTTCTTTGAATATTCCTGTGTAGATTTTCATCATCAATCAATAGGCGATTATATTCTTGTGCACGCTTTACTATTTTAGAGACTATTTGTTGATCCATATCTTGCCCTATATCCTTTGCTCCACCTAATGAAATAGCTATTGATTTATTCTTCAATATACCTTTATTGTATAATAATTCTTCCATATCCATATAAGTAAACTCTGGTGTATTTGCACCCCATGTAGATGATCCTATAGAAGATATTACAACGGGATGAATACCTAATACTTCTACAGCAGACAATACAGCTATATTTAATGCAGGAAATGAACTAGAACAGTTAATTGCAACATAATCACCTTTATTTACTTTAGCTCTTTTAAGCATTTCTATAATGACTGCTGCAAAATTTGGATTTGAAGAAGTTCTTTTAGATTCTAACGATCCTAGCGTTGTCGTAATTCCACTAATTTCAAAACCTATAATTCCTGTTTTATTCTTATCAAAGTCTTGATTAATCGTATATCCTCTTTTTATTTTTTCCTCTTTTATAGCTTCTATAGATTTTTTCATCAGTCGAGATGCAGCTATTTTTTCTTTATAGAATAAATCTTTTTCCTTTTCCTTAAAAGATTCTATCATCCACATTGATAGGAGTAATCCAATAGCTAGCCCCACTAATATATAATCTTTTTTATGAAATTTCTTTTTCATACTGCTAATCCTTTCCCTAATAATATGAGTATGAGCTTTAAAGACACGCCTACTACTATAAGTGCTGATAATGTTTTAACTACTCCTTGTCGATCAAATTCATGGGCAATAATTCCTGGTATAATATTCCCTATCAGTGTTCCTGCTACAGCAGTGATTTCAAGATAATTAATTCCCTGATTCAAAAAATATCTTAAGCAAAAGCTAATCATAATCATCATTGCAAACTTTCTTTTTCCATATAAAATGGTATAATCAGAAAGAATTCTTACAAGATATAAAGTAATAATACTTACAATAACTGTCATCAAAATTCTTAAAGGTTGTCCCAAAAACAAAACCAAATAGCCTGGAACAATTATGCCTCCTGGAGATATTTCTGTTATCTCGTAAAAAATAATACTCATAATAATACCTAGAATAATTATATTATCCAGCAAAGCTCTCACCTATCCCCTCAACATGTTTTACGATTAACTCTCCCCTTCCACCTATATTTCCTATTGCAAAAATGATTGTATCTTCTTCTATTCCTTCAAAATTCAAATTCTCCAGCTTGCTAAAAATCTTTATATTTGCATCATGAAAATCTTTATAGATTAATTTCCTCTTCATTAATTTCATCAAGCTTCCTGTAATCCATATTTCATCCGGGAAAATCCTACTCATACAATCCACATGCTGTTTCATTCTATATGCTCGGTCTATTCGATTATTCAATAAAATGATCATTTTTTGATGATAAAAACACTTCATTTCTTTGATTAAATCATATACCTTTACAATAGAATCTGGATCATTAACAGCAAAGGCATTTACAAAATATACCTTGTTGTTTGTTTTTGTAAGAATTTCATATACCTTTAAAGTGCCTGGATCTTTTTTATAGTTTTTCATCCCTTCTAACGCAATCTCCCTATCTACTTTTAATGCTTTGCAAACTTCTAAAGCTACGGAAACGTTTTCACAAAAGTCAATTTCATAGCTTTCTTGATTATTTTCTGATAATATAGCTATTGTATTTTTTTCTCTTCCTATTTGACTATAATAAGGATAGAATTTTTCATCTCCCGTAATAAAAATTCCTCCCTTAGGTATGATCAATCCTAAAGATTCTGCAACATCTTCTAATCTAGGACCCATTTCCTCTAGATGATCTCTTCTTACATTTGTAATAACTCCAATATTTGCCTTTAGTATTCTATTTTGGGCAATATACTGAAGATCTGGATTTACTGCCATACATTCTATGACCATTACTTGCGCTTGTTCTCTTCTAGCTAATTTTAATATTTTGATTTGTTCTTTAATATTTGCCCTTCCCTTTCTAATGATTTCTGTTTCTTCCCCATTTACATGGATGATTCTTGGGGATGTACCTGTAGTCTTTGTAAATACACTATACCCACCAGCTCTTAGTCCTGCATCTATTAATCTACACACAGAGGACTTTCCTCTAGTTCCATTCACATGAATGACATAGGGTATTTTTTTGCGTGCTTCTATATTGCTTTTGTATTCAAGAACCAACCATGTTATATATCCTATAGTAAGTATTAAAATTAAAGTTTCTATCATATACTTCATCCAATCTATATTATTTTTATAGCTATATGACCACTTTTATTCTACTCCATAATATTCAAATATTTTTTCTACAATCTCTAATTGTTGATCAATTCGTACCTTTAAATCTAATTTTCTATTTGTCTCTACTGTAAGAACAGGAATGTTTAATTGGTTAGTTGTTTCGTAATTAATGCTACCCTTTGGTGCATTTGTAATGAACGTAAAATCATTTCCTTCAGAAGCATTTGCATTAATCCTTTCAAGGATAGTCATTACCAATTCTGCTGTACCATCCTTAGGTGTAAATATAATAGAATTTCCTAGTCTTCCTTCTCTATAATTTCCTCTTGATTCATGTAAGTCTAATAGAATCTGTGGTTTCATTTCTTTTATGAATTCAGTGATCTCAAAAGCAATCTTTTCTGTATCATTCCCATCTTTTTTACCTGGAAACTGCCTATTTAAGTCCTCCATAAAATCAGCTGTTCTCTTATTTATTTCACATGCAACCTTATTTGCTCTAGGCAATATAATAAGCTTTCCTTTTTTTAACTTATAAGATAAAAGCTCTTCCGCTGTACTAAATCCAGCTACCTCATCACCGTGAATCCCTCCATTAATGAAAATAGTCGGGCCTTTCTCTTTTCCTTTTATAATATAAGCTTTTGTTTCATATTTCGTGCCTTTCATAATTATTCTAACATCTTTTTCATTATTTGGAAATGTATGTTTATCTTCTCCTATGAAATTTTTCCCTATTATAGTAAAAAAAGCAACACCTATGAATAACACTACGATCCATTTTTTCACACTATTTTCCCCCCTAATATTTTTCTTATAACCATAACTTCATTTTAATTATAAATAAAATGAGAGATTCCTCTCTCATTTTATTTATACTCTATTTATTTGAAAATATTTGTTTAAAGGTTTCAGCTGTTTTTCCAATGTTTTCTACACTACTAATAGGAATATTTTTTTCCTTAGCTACATTTGTAAATAATCCATCTTGATCTCCTGATTTTACTACAACTATGCAATTTGCATCATTGATTCCTACATTAATAAATTGATCTGATAAATCTCCTCTTCTAGATTCTCCACCTATGTGAGCCGCTATAACAGTAATATTATTTTCCTTTGCAGCTTTCATGATGGCTTTTGCTCTATCTAATTCTTCTTCTGGCTTAATTCCAGCAGCACCCAATCCCTTTGAACTTGCTCCAACTGCTACAATCAATGTTTTCACCTTGGCTATATCCTCTACAGTAGCTAATGTATTGTATTCAAATTCTACTTCTGTCTTTCCCATTACTGCTTTTAACATTGCAGCATCTGCACTTTGTCCGAACGAAGTGATCAGGATAGGTTGTTCAGCCTTTATTTCTACCTCTGTATTTTCTTGTACTTCTTGATTTTCAACTGGTTTTGTTACTTCTTGATCTTTTGCTTCTTGTTGATCTGCTTGACTCTCTTCTTTCCCACTACATCCTACAAATAATGACATACTGAGCATACATAAAACAATTGCTAATACAATCCCCTTACTATTTCTTGTGATTTTCATAATGTGCCTCCTTCATATTCATTTGATCATTCAATAAACGTTTTCCAGCTACTTATAAGTTTATTTCTTTTTGTTCACATTTTCAATTTTTTCTCTTATTTCTCTCTTTTTTAATAATCATTCAATAGAAAAGATCAACGCTGTGGATTAAGTAAATATTCTCCAACTCCATTATCCATTAATTCTTCATAATTTGGTACATTCTCTAGCTGTAATTTATTTTGCGGATTTATTTCATTAAAAGCATTTATAAACTCTTTGATCCCTGCAATATGTCTTCCTACTCTTTGCTTCATTGGATGTCCTGTTTCATCAAATGAAACAAACAATCTTCCTTGCTCTCCTGCCTGTACATAGATAGGATCAATTCCTGTTAAAACTAAATTTTCATCCGTCTTCCCTCTTAATCTTCCCTGTGCAGGATTAGCAGTTTCCATAAGTAATGCTAATGTGTCTGTATGATCTCCTAATTCTCTATGGGTCAGACCATGTAAATTAATGGGTGAAGGTTCTATACCCATTTCTATTCCTTCCATTTGTAGATTAATTACTGCCATTGAAGCTACATTCATAGCTTTTTCATGGGCAACAGTTGCATTGATTACAGGATATTCTGGCGAAGCTTCATGTAAATCTACCTCCATATCAATTTTCTCTTTTCTAATCAATTCTGCTACTCCATAACAAACCTGCTCTGTAAAGGTTCCATCTACTCTTCCTGGATATCCTCTATTTAGATTTCTAGTCTCTGAACCTGATAATTGTTGCCCTGATGAAGCATGAATATAAACATCTGGGTCTGGCCATTGATGGATTGGATTGGTAGCTCTTGAACCATATCTAAACCATCTTTCTCCAAAAGGTGTTTTGATTCTAAACTTTTGTGGTGATCCTTCTTGAGGATCATTGTGCGTAAAGGCACTTCTATTGGTTCTAGGGATTACATAAAGTGTACCACTTTCAATCTTAGCTTTTTCAATCAATAAAACTGCTGATAGCATACCTGCTGGCTCATTTGGATGGGTACCTCCTAATACAAGCATACTCCCCCCTGGTTTTTCTCCTTCTAAAACATAAATCTCTGTATCTCCTGCTGTATCCTTTAATTTTGGAAAATAGTCACTTAGCATTCTTATCTCTGTTACACCTGGTCCCTTTACAATAGGCTCCTCTTTATGCATATTCAAAAAGGACTTTCCTGATATATAAGCACAAATCAAAGATAGACATAAGAAAACTATCGCTGATATTTTACTTTTTTTCACTATTTCTCCTCCATTTCTACTTTATCATCAAAACCCTTAAAATCAGTGGAATTAATACTAACGAAGCATTTGCTTGTTTTTTTATATCTTCTTCCTCAAATAAATTCCAAATAGTTAATACAAATACGATTGCTATAATCATCCTGTAGATCAAAGTCATTATTAAACACCTCACAATTAAAGAATAATTGAAGCTATAGGCTTAGCAAATATAATAAACAATATTCCATAAATCACGAT
Organism: Marinisporobacter sp.; assembly: GCA_025210395.1. Taxonomy (GTDB): domain Bacteria; phylum Bacillota; class Clostridia; order Peptostreptococcales; family Thermotaleaceae; genus Crassaminicella. The sequence continues at coordinate 40,873 of JAOARV010000042.1, read as the reverse complement.
TACTAAAGCAGGTACTAAACATTTTTTAAGTACAGAAAAATAATTCTCTACACCTACTACTTGTGCTGCAAAAAGTCCTGCTAGAGCTGTTGGAGGCATTAAGTCTCCTAGAGCCGCTATTAAAGATAGTGCTGCAGCTGTAACAATTTGGTTTTTTGATATAAGTGCTAATAAAAATGGTACCCCTAGCACTGATGCTGAACCAAAGGATGAAACTGCACCAAATAATGGAATAGCTATGGCGATACCTAAGTACAATAAAGCCGGTGGTAAGCTTAAGCAGTTTACAACAACAAATCCTCTTACGCCTGTCAATGTCATTATTTGTATAAACATACCTACCCCCATCAAAATACCTAATACAGGTAAAGCATCGTTTATTGCTTCTTTTGCAACTTCTATCGCATTTATTTTTCTACCTGTAAATAATGCCACTATACTACTGATTAAGAAAATCAAGGGTAACCCAAGATTTGGCATCATATTTGGCACAGCTTTTGTTAATATCATCAAAACTACAAGAACAATAACAGGTATATATACCTTTAATCCAAACTCATTTTTTGCATTTAAATCAATCTTTGTTTTTAATTCTTCATAATCAAAATTTTTGATATGCTTACGCCCTAAGAATATTACTGAAAAAATTGCTACTGGTATAGTAAGTATGAGCAGTGGAATTCCAAAGCCTGAATAAGGCATATCTACCCCACCACCGATAATCATTACTGGAATATTTACAGGTGGAGCAATCATTCCTAATAGTCCTCCTAGTGCAATAATTGCAGCCGTATCAATAATGGGAATCCCCATAGCAATCATTACAGGTGCAACTAAACTTCCAGCACTCAAAACAGAAGCCGTTGATGAGCCTGTGATCATTCCTGGAAACATGACAATCAACATTAAAAATATGAGTAATAGGGTCGGTCTTTTATGATACTTTTCTATAATCAGTGAGCTAAGAGCATCTAATGTCCCTGATTTTTGTATAGCTTTCATAAAGATCATTGCAGCAGCAATCACTAAGATCGTATCAAGATATCCAAATGTACCTTCCACAAAATGTCTTATTGGAAATCCTTCTCCCCCTATAAGTGCCCCAGCTACTGCGGCTGCCACCATTGCTATACTTACTGGTAATTTCAATACAAAACATCCTATAACAAATACTGCAACCATTGTTAAGAATATAATTAATTCTAATTGCAAGTTGACACCTCCTAAAATATCATCAATTTAACTTCCTAATAAGCAAATGCTTTTCCATCTCTTCTTGAGTCAGCTCCACCATGCATTTCATTAGTTTCTAGATCTCTTACAATCCCTTGAACACCTCCAAAGTAAGCATCATTTGTGCCCTTTAGCTCGATTTCATGGCCTTTTTTAGCAAGTTCATTCCTTACATTCTCTGGTATACTTCCCTCTACATAAAGAGCATTTTTGTGCAATTGGTGAATTCTAGGTTGATTAATAGCATCTTGTATACCCATACCATGATCAATAATATTACTAATAATTTGCATTACTGTTCCTGGAATTCTTCCCCCACCTGGTGTTCCAAGTGTAGCAAATGCTTTTCCATCCTTTAATATGATCGTTGGACTCATTGTACTTCTTGCACGTTTCCCTGGAGCTGCTTTATTTACTTCATAATCTTTTGAAAAATTAAATACATATGTATTCAATACAAACCCTGTATTCTTTGGTACAACACCACATCCAAAATAAAGTCCTACTGAATTTGTCATAGAAACCATATTTCCCTCTTTATCCATAATAGAAATATGTGTTGTACTTGGAGATTCATATTCTAAAGGTGATCCTGGCTTTTGCTCCTCTGCTGACTTTTCCATATCTATAGCTTTTAATCTATCCTTTGCATATTGCTCCGATGTAAGTACATCTACTGGTATATGTGAAAAATCAGGATCTGCAACATAATTGTATCGATCCGCATGGACTACTTTAAAGATTTCAGACCATAAATGTAATGTTTCTGGTGTATTGGAACCCATAGCCTTCACATCAAATTTTTGGGCTATATTCAATCCTTCTAATACAGCTATCCCTCCTGAGCTTGAAGGTGGTGCTGAAATAACCTTATATCCTCTATAATCTACTCCAACTGGTTCTCTAAACTTAGCTTTATAATTTGCTAAATCTTCTAATGTCATTAATCCACCATCAGCCTTAACGGCTTGAACAATAGCCTCAGCAACTTCTCCCTTATAAAAACCATCTTTTCCTTCCTTTGCTATTTTTCTTAATACCTTTGCATAATCTGGATTCTTAAAAACTTCTCCTGCTTCATATGGAAGATCTTCTTTTAGGAAAACCTTTGCCGTTTCTTCATGTGAAAGAATCAGTTCATATGAATCCTGTACCACTTCTACTAAATGAGGTGATATGACATAACCCTTTTCAGCTAGTTCTATTACAGGTTCTAGTACTTGTTCAGCACTCATTGTTCCATAATTCTCTAAAGCTGTAAGCCATCCATCTACAGCCCCTGGAACTCCAGCTGCAACCCCTGTCTTCTTTTGAGTTGGCTTATCATAACTTTCGAATATTTCTTGTGTTAATGCAGCAGGCGCTGTAGGTAAATAATCAAGGAAAGCTTGTTTTCCAGTTTTAGCATCGTGAATCATCATAAATCCACTTCCTGCTGGACCAGATGCATTTGGTTCTACTAATCCCATTGTAAATGCCATGGCAACTGCAGCATCTACAGCATTTCCACCATTTTTCATAATATCTAAACCAATCTTTGAAGCATATGGATTTGCAGCTGCTACAACTCCATTACTCCCCTTTGCATCACGAACAGATAAGTCCATTTCTTCGTCAGACAATCGTACTCCATCTTCTACTTTTTCCACAGCCACCTCTTGTTCTTGAGCTACTTTCTCTTCTTTTTGATCCGTACATCCAATTAATCCCATACTACTCATCATAAGAACTACTATCAAAATACAAGACACTATTTTTTTACGCATACTATTCCTCCTCACTTATATAATTATAATATTGTGAATAATGCTGAGGTCATTATATCATTCTTCCAAATGATCATGTTTTTTTTCTCTTTTTTCTCTTATTTCCTTTATTACTCCTTAACATTTATGTATAAATACTGATAAAATGAACTAGTATATTTAAGTTTTTTTGTATAGATCCAGGAGGTACATGATGTTTATTAATTACTACATGGAAAAAATAGAGGAAGATGAAATCAAAAATATTATGCTAGAATGTAATTGGAATGATGCCTATAATCATGTACTCAATTACTATTTGAGTGCAAAAGAAAAGTTACATGCTCTTCTTAAACATACAGATAAAGATCAACTTATAAACGATACAAAAATAGCTAGTGCCGAAGCTGCACGTCTTCATCTAGCTGCTTCTACCCTCATCCGTCGTGAAGACTTTTCAAGAGAAGCTTATTCCAAAATCTCTAATAAAATTGCTTCCCTCTTAGCAAGTCATAATAGGATTATTCAAACAGCTTTCAAGAATAATGACATGAAAATATCATTTCTAGATGAAAATGAGGATGAGCAAGAAGATTTTTAAAAATATTCATTCTAAAAAAAATCCTAGTAAATATTTACTAGGATTTTTCTTTATTTTGATCATTCGAAAATATTTCTAATAACCGATCGCCTGTCCATCCCTTCTAGGGTCAGCTCCTCCATGTAATTCTCCTGTATCTTCATTTATGGTAACTCCTTGAGCTCCACCAAAATACAAGTCATAATCACCCTTAACGTCTATATCATGTCCTTTGTTGGTTAATTCATCTCTAATTTCTTGTGGAATTCTTCCTTCTATTTTTAATTGTCCACTCTCATAATGGTTAATTCTAGGAGCATCAATTGCTTCTTGAATATCCATGCCATAATCTATCATATTACTAATAATAAGAGCTACCGTTGTTATAATCCTTTTCCCTCCTGGTGTTCCTAATGTTGCTATAGGCTTTTGATCCTTTAATATAAAAGTTGGGCTCATACTACTTAGGGGTCTTTTCTTTGGTTCAATTGAATTTGAATTACCCGGTTGGATTGTAAAATCTGCCATTTCATCATTTAATAATATTCCAGCACCTGAAACAGTTACTCCTGAACCAAAGAAATGATTGATTGTTTTTGTTACAGCAACCATGTTTCCATCTTTATCTACAACTGAATAATGAGTTGTACTTCCACTTTCATACTTCCATGGTTCTCCAGCCTCTACACCTTCCATTGACTTATTCATATCAATTCTTTCAAATTGTTTTTTTGCATAATCCTTTGAAACTAATCCATCTAGCGGAACTTTAACAAAATCTGTATCTGCCATATATTTTCCACGATCCGCATACATCATCTTCATTCCTTCAGCCCATGCATGCCAGCTATTCGCTGTATTAAACCCTAAATCTTTCATATCATAATTCTCCATAATATTTAGTAGCTCAATAACATGTGTCCCACCTGAACTTGCTGGAGGCGCAGAAACAATCTCATATCCTCTATAGGTACCCACTACTGGTTCCCTCATTTTCACCTCATAATTAGCTAAATCATCTTGTGTAATGATTCCACCATGCTTTTGTACTTCCTCTACAATTTTTTTTGCAATTTCTCCCTTATAAAATCCATCTTTTCCTTCCTTGCTAATAACTTTTAATGTATTTGCTAAATCTTTATTGACTATTTTATGTCCTGCCTCAAGAGGTAGTCCATCATCAAGGTAAAGCTTACTTGTAGAATCAAATTGGCTAATCACATCAAATTTTTTCTCTATAATACTACATAATACATCTGAAGCCTCAAATCCCCTTTCAGCATATTCAATAGCAGGATTCATTACTTCTTCTCTCTTCATTGTTCCATATTGTTCTAAAGCTGTTAATAAACCTGCTACCTCTCCAGGTACAGCAATCGATTTTGCACCTACTTCATATTCACGGTTAACGGGTTTTCCATCTGCGTCAAGCTCGTACATATCAGCAGTAGCTTTTTGTGGCGCCATTTCTCTGAAATCAATGAATACGTTTTCACCTGTTTCAGCAAATCTCACCATCATAAATCCACCACCACCAAGTCCTGATGCATTTGGCTCTAAAACACCAAGTGCAAAACCAGTAGCTACAGCTGCGTCTATGGCATTTCCACCTTTTTTCAATATATCTACACCTACTTGTGTAGCTTCTGGAGTTGCAGCTGCAACCATACCATTCATCCCTATTGCATCTCTTTTTGATGCTGAGTGAGTTTTTTCTATCTCTTCTACCGCCTCTTGTTTACTAGGTGTTACTTCTTTTTCCACTGGTTTCGTACAACCAGTAGTAACCATACCTAGCACTAACATTAATGCAGTCACTCTTGCTACAGCCTTTAAAATCTTAGATTTTTTCATAAAACTCCTCCATTCATTAAATTTTTCTCCTCACAAACTATATTTTGTGTTATCTACATTATCCTTGATTTTTGGCTTTTTTTATATTTTTTCTCTTATTTCTCTTATTTCTCTCGAAATATTCCAACTATTCATCTAATTCTTTATAAATTTATTGTCCATTTCATTTATTTTTTTCTCCATTTCCAATAATTTTTCTTTCATATCCACTCCACCTGCATATCCTACAAGCTTGCCATTTGTACCAATAACTCTATGACAAGGCACTACAACCATCATGGGATTTTTATTATTTGCCATACCCACAGCTCTTGAAGCTTTCGAGTTGCCCACTGCAACTGCAATATCTTTATAGGTTCTTGTTTCCCCATAAGGAATATCACAAAGTGCTTTCCATACTTTTTTCTGAAATTCTGTCCCCTTCATTTCATAAGGAAAATCAAAAACTTTTCGTTTGCCGTTAAAATATTCTAAAAGTTGTTTATAAACCTTATCAGTAAATTTAGTAGCAATTCCTTGATCTGTTACTTCTGTATGTACTTTTTTCAATAAAATTATTTGATCTTCTTCATATTCCATACGAATGTTTCCAAACTGTGTTTCATAAACTACAAAACCTTGATTCATAAAAATAACTCCCTATTATTATAATTTTTTTTCATGAACATTATATCTATCTTTCTTTTTTATCTCATCAACTTCTTCAATATAAGAAAATTCCAACAGAAATAAGACTATAGAGAATAATTCTACTCAACTAAATCATCCCCTTTTGTCCAATTGTTATTATCTCATTTTACCAAATTATAACAGAAAGTGATATAGTTTGTCTAATTAATTACATATAATATCTACAGTTATAAAGCTAATCTCTAAAAGGATAATCTCCATTAAAAATAGCACCTTCATTTGGGTGCTATTTTTCAACTTCATATTTTATCCTAAGAACATATTTATATCATCTTGCACATTCGTAATTCCACCTATTCCGAAGTTTTCAACTAATACATTGGCTACATTAGGAGACAAGAATGCTGGTAGTGTAGGTCCTAAATGAATATTTTTAACGCCTAAATGTAATAGTGCTAATAATACGATTACTGCCTTTTGCTCATACCAAGCAATATTATATGAAATTGGAAGTTCATTGATATCACTCAGCTCAAATACTTCCTTTAATTTTAATGCAATGACTGCTAATGAGTAAGAGTCATTACATTGTCCTGCATCTAATACTCTAGGAATTCCACCAATATCCCCTAAATCTAACTTGTTATATTTATATTTTGCACAACCTGCTGTTAATATGACTGTATCTTTAGGAATCTCTTTCGCAAATTCAGTATAGTAGTCTCTACTCTTCATTCTTCCATCACAACCAGCCATTACAAAGAACTGCTTTATTGCTCCACTCTTAACTGCTTCTACAACTTGATCAGCTAGGGTAAGTACTTGATTATGAGCAAATCCTCCAACAATTTGTCCTGTTTCAATTTCAGTAGGTGCTTTACAAGTTTTAGCAAGTTCAATAATTTGAGAAAAATCTTTTGCTTTTCCTTCTTCTCTCTCTGGAATATGGGTAACCCCTTCGTATCCTGCTGAGCCTGTAGTAAATATTCTATTCTTGTAAGAAGCTTTTGGAGGTACAATACAGTTCGTTGTCATTAAAATTGGTCCATTGAAGCTTTCAAATTCTTCCCCTTGCTTCCACCAAGCATTTCCATAGTTTCCTACGAAATGTTCATATTTTTTAAATTTAGGATAGTAGTGAGCTGGTAGCATTTCACTATGGGTATAAACGTCTACTCCTGTTCCTTTTGTTTGTTCTAATAATTCTTCCATATCTTTCAAGTCATGACCACTTATTAATATCCCTGGATTTTTTCCAACACCGATATTTACTTCAGTTATTTCTGGATTTCCATAAGTAGATGTATTTGCTTCGTCTAATAATGCCATTACATTTACTCCAAATTCTCCAGCTTTTAATGTAAGTGCTACTAATTCATCGGCAGTTTTTTCCTGTGTTGTAGCAACTAAAGCTTTTTCTATAAAGCTTACTATAGCATCATTTGTATACCCTAAATGATTTGCATGCTCATAATATGCAGCCATTCCCTTTAAACCATAAGTTAATAATTCTCTTAAAGATCTAACATCTTCATTTTCTGTAGATAATATACCAACTTTAGAAGCTTTTTCTTCAAAGTCAGCTAAACTTTCTCCAGTCCAAGTAACTGAGTCGTGTAAATTCTCACCTAAATCTACATTTGCTTTTTCTAGCTCTCTCTTAATCTCTTCTCTGATCCTTAATCCATTTTTTATTTTAGTTTCAATTACAGCTTTATTAAAATTAGCATTCGTTATAGTAGTAAACAATCCATCAATAATGAATTGATCCGTTCTTTTATCATTACCTTTTGTACTTCTAGCTAATTGATTTACATAGGATACACCTTTAACCGTATAAATTAATAAATCTTGTAAATTTGCAACATCATCTGTCTTACCACAGATCCCTTTTACACTACACCCTTTTCCCCCAGCAGCCTCTTGACATTGATAACAAAACATACTCATTGAAACGTCCTCCTTTATTTAAACTTTTATTCTTTTCTTCTATGGGTCTATCATATAATGACTTCATCACATTTTCCGTATCCTAGGGTACGGAATCAATAATATTTAATAATCTTTTCCTGCGGCTCTAACATTTTCTGGATCAAAGGCATGACATGGCGTTACTCCATAAACCATCTTGCAATGGGGACAATGATCCTCAAAGGTTTCCATATCAAAGGTTTCACCGCACTCCTTACATTGAATTCTTAAAGGTACAGGCATATATTGCTTTGAAAATCCCATCATTCTAATTTTATCTACAACTTCTTTTCCTGTTTGAAAGCTTCCTGAACATCCTTCGTGCATTCTTTATTCTCCTCTCTCTTATCAAATTTATTTTTTCAGTCTTTCGCCTTTTCTTAAATTAGCTCTTAAACTACTAATGATTTTGTCCATTCTCTCTAGTTCTACTAACACTTCTTTTTCTTCTTCTTGAGTAACTAATACTTTATGAATCCCTCCATTTTTAATGACAATTCTTTTATCTGCCATTAAGGCTAAAGTAGGATCATGGGTCGCCATTAAGACGATTTTTTCTTCACTCACTAAAAGATTTAAAGCTCTTTTTCTATCTATTCCAGCATTCTCAATCTCATCAATTAAGACGATTGGAGAAGTACTGAGTATGGCTGTATCAGCAATCATTAATGCTCTAGATTGCCCTCCGCTAAGACTTGTGATAGGCGTATCTAAATGAAACTGCTCCCCTGCTAAATGGTTAGCTGCATCAATGATTTTTTGAATCACTTCTTCTTCATTTTGAATCATTCTACTCCTGGCGTGTAATTCTATAAATTCCTTTACCGTCAAATCCATAACAAAGTTCATATTTTGAGATAATTGCGCTACTAATTTATTGGAAGAGGAGAATCTCCATTTTTTATCTGGCTCCTTCTCATTAATCAAAATGCTTCTTTCTGTAGGAGTATCCCTATTAGCCGTCCACTCAATATCTGCTAACAACCTACTTTTTCCTGAACCTGTTGGTCCTACGATTGAAACAATTTCCCCTTTGTGGATGGTAAGACGATCAAAATCTTCTTTTTCTCCGTATTTATTTTTCCCTGAAAGAATGGTCAATGAATTTACACCATCCTCTTCTTCTATTCCAAGAAAGGTCAACATTTCATTCATATAAGCAATAAAATCTATTTTTATTTTTTCAGTATCTATTGCCCATTCTTCTATTTCCTCTTCTGTAAAATGATTTAAATAATCCTCAAAGGTATACTCCTCATATCCTTCGATTTTTAAGTGATTGTTTTCGAAAAATGCCATACTAAAGGGATATTTTTTTTCTAATGCTTTTATTTTCATTTTCTCTATTTCTTTTATATTAATCATTTTCATCACCTAATTTCATCTTTCTAACATTTCCCATTTGATAGTCTTCTCCGATTCTTGTTTCACCTAAGCAATAAGAACAAAGAGCTGAAGGCATTGAAAATCTCAATTGTTTTCCCTTTACTGTTTCTACGTCTTCCTTTTCATCATATAGGAGTGTACTTAGTTCATAGGCACCTTGTCCTGTTAATCCATTTACATGCATAGTAATTGCCTTCGGGTTTACAGAATGAACCTTTGAAGCAAAAACTTCCCTTTCTGCTTGAGATACAATATCTCCTTTTGTGATCACTACAATATCTGCTGATTTTAACATCGGTCCTATTTTTTTTGGGGTATTGATCCCACTTAAATTATCAATCACACAAATAGCTTGAATATCTTTAATGTAGGGAGAACAACGATTACAAAGTCCTGCACTTTCTGTAATGAGTACATCTAATTTTTCGCCTCTTCCCCACTGAACGACCTCTTCAATATTGCTTACGAAATAGTGGTCTGGACATAAAGAACCTGACAATCCTTTTTTAACTGGAACGCCTGCTTTTTTATAGTAAATATCATCATCTGTATACAAGCAGTCAAATTTTACTACCCCTACTTTTAAATCTCTAGCATGTAATGCATAGATAGTTTTTAATATAATAGATGTTTTCCCTGATGAAGGGGGTCCTGATATGGTAATTAGATTCATCCTTACACCTCCCTGATACTTTCATTGAATAATTTTTCACATTTTTTTAGTAAGTTTCCTATATCATTCTTTTTAATATAATCCCATCCAATCCACATATACTTATGATCCTCTGAAATCATATTATCTACCTTTGGATTGACACTTGGGAATTTTCCATTGTGTGATAATATTTCTCCGATCTCCTTTGAAGCAAAGAAGTCTACAATAGGTTTTAATTTCTCTTTTTTCTCTTTTTTGCTTAATAAGAATATGGGACTAATAATAGCTCCATCCTTTGGCCATACAGCTTTCATAGGCCCACCTCTTTTTGTCATCTTTGTAAAGAAATAAGGCATGATGGTCACAATTGGTTTCTCTGCTTTTTTTATGTGAGATTTCACCATTTCTGACGGATGCATGGATCTCAATAAGCTTTTCCCTAATCTTTTTACCCCATCTTCTCCATATTTTTGATGAATATTTAATAAAATAGCATTGAATAAATCAAAATCTCCTATAGGTAAACTCACTTTATTTTCAAATTCTTCACTGAGTAAATCCTCCCAGCTGCTTGGCATATCTCGACCATCTAATTCTTCTGTATTGACTAAGAATACGGCTGGAACAACGCCGATCATTGAGTATTGATTGTCTGGATCTTTCAGACTTATATTTTCATTTTCAAAATCTTTATTGTAATGATCCATCTCAGTCATATCTTCAAATACATTTTCCATCTTATATTTTCCGATTAAATCTTTATCAAAGAATAAATCAAATCCTGCAGATATGAATAAATCTGCTAATACATCTGCTGATTCTGATTTTTCCAAAGAATCCTTTAACCAATCCACCCCCATAGATGCAGCCTTTAATTCATAGCCTATCTCTGTATTCAATTTCTCTTTATTTTCTTCTAAAAATCCTTTAAAAGCTTCCATCAAAGGAACTCTTACAGGACAAGGTAATATGCCTTCAATTCTTAGTTCTGTATTTTCTTGTTTCTTATTTGTTTCTAACAATTCATTTTGATTGCTTTCAATAAGCTCCGTTAATTGATCTATAAAAGTATCTATATTTATTTTTTTCATGTTTAAAGCATTCTCTAATGTAATAGCCTTTCCCATGGTCTTTCTCTTATTTTCATCTTTTATATTTTCAAAGCCAATAGAAACGAATAAGTCAATGGCCTCTTTATATTTTTCTGTAATATCAAATAATGTATCTTTTGGATCAATATATCTATTCCCCATCATAATTCCTCCTTCACTACTTTCCTATTGTTTTATTATGTTCACATTTTAACATCTTATTTTTATTATTTCCGTATCCTTTGTTACGTAAATTGAATTAATTCCATATTTTCTACATAATTTATCATTTTATTGCTCTATTTTCTTATTTTTATTCTAATTCTCAGAATAAAAAAATTCGCATTATGCTCCCGCATATGCTCATTTTGCAAGTTTTATTACAAAAGGGTCCCTTTGTAATAAAACTTACTTAAAGTAGTCAAACATTTGATTTCTCAATCATAAATTATCCACATATTCTAAGTTTCATAATGTTCTAGCTAATAAAAAATGATTATACGAAGAAACTTCTTCATATAATCATTGTTAAATTTTTAAAATTATATACAACGCCTCCATATAGCTATATGCAGATAGTATCTATAGTACAATTTCAAGTGTTTTTATCTTCATTATTCTTTTCCTAATTTATTCTTTGTAAAGTATTCCTTATACCATTCATAGGTTTTCTTAATTCCTTCCTCTAAAGGATATAAAGGAGCCCAACTTAGTTCATTCTTTGCCCTTTTATTAGATAATCTTGAATGTAGTATATCTCCTTTTCTTTTTTTCTCGTGCTTGAAGTCCATATTTCCATGTAGACTTTTTATTACATCTATTAAATCCATTACACTATATTGGGTATTTACTGATACATTCATCACTTGACTATGAGAATAATCACAGCATTTATATATAGCATCTACTACATCTTCAACATATATAAAATCTCTTGTTTGCTCCCCCGTACCATAAATGAATGATTCTTTTCCTAAAAAGAGGTTGTTCATAAAAATTGCAACAACACCCCCTTCACCCTTTAGTGACTGTCTTGGTCCATATACATTAGAAAATCTAAGACAAACTGTTTCTAATCCATATGTATTTTTCCATAATTCACAGTATTTTTCCCCTGTTAATTTACTTACACCATAAGGGGAGATGGGTAAAATGAGCGAATCTTCTTCCAAAGGTATTTTTTCATTGTTTCCATATACGGCAGCAGATGATGCAAATATAAACTTTTTCACTTCATATTTACTTGAAAGCTTTAACATATTAATTAAGCCTAAAATATTTGATGTAGCATCCAAACCTGGTCTTTCTACAGAAGCAGCTGCATCAATATGAGCTGCTGAATGAACTACTACATCAAATTGAATCGTCGAAAAAATTTCTTCACATTTATCATCTATTATATCTAATGGATAAAACTTATGCTTGATCTTTACATTTTCTTGATCTCCTGCTGAAAGATTATCTATTATATGAATTTCATGCCCTTCTTTATAAAATCTCTCTGCAACATGAGATCCTATAAATCCATATCCCCCTGTGATCAGAGCTCTCATCTTATTCCCCCTTTATCCTGACTTTAGTTTAATTTGCATATTTTAGTATTCTATAAAAATTTCTTATGATATATAAAAATACTACTTCCTTTTTATCTAGAAATAGTATTTTTCATGAGTATCTCTTTCCTAGAAAAAACTATATATTGCCTTTTAATTCTTCTACATCAATAATTTCAAAGCTTGATCTATAAAAATCAATCATCCCTTCCTCCTTCATTTTGATTAATTCTCTTGATAAAGAAGGTCTTGATACATTTAAAAATTCAGCCAATTCATTTCTTTTTAATGGAATCATAAACTTATTTTTCCCAATCCTATGATATTGCTCTAATAAATAATTGCTGATCTTTGTTCTTATACTTTTCATTGCTAAGTATTCAATCTTTCGATTCAGTTGAAGCGCCTTTTGTGAGACAATTTTTAACATATTTTGTATTAATCGCTTATGTCCTATGCACATTTTAGGACAATTTCCTAAAATCTTTTCTGTAGGTAAAAATAATATAGTACAATCCGTAACAGCAATCACCGTAGCAGGCCACTGCTTTTGATTAGAAAAAGCAACCATTTCACCAAACATATTTCCTGCATTTAATTTTGCAATAATCACGCGATCTCCTGCTACATTTTCCTTTGTAACTAATACTTCTCCTTCTACAATAATTCCTATTCCTGTAAATTGATCTTCAGCCATAGTAATATACTCTTTTTTCTTGTACTCTGCTTTTTTAGGTCTTAAACAAAGTAACATATTATTAAGTTCATTTACTTGTATATCTTCAAATAATTTTACCTTCATCAGTATATTTAGCCACTTCGTATACATAAGTTTCTCCTTCATATAATTTTTATAAATCTTTAATTATTCTCTATTATACTGAATTATAGTAAAAATTTCTATATTGCTCTATCATAAAAAAACTCTATTCCTCTATACCATCCACAATAAAAAAGAAATAGTTACATAGAAAATAAAACACTAATACAAACTAACTTCGAAACCAAATAATAGTTATTTTCATATTCTTTAGCTACAATAGATATCCCTACAGCTATTGGTAAGAAAAGGTATATATGAGCTTGAAAGTAGATTATAGCAACTGCCTATGGCATAAAAGACATGTATGATTTTTATTCATACATGTCTTTTATTAATTCTATACTACTGTTTTTGTTTTCCCTTCAGTTGCAATGAATTTAGGATACCAATTAGGAAACCATTTTGTAAAGATCAATGCAACAACAAGTAATATATACATAAATGGTAAATAGCTTTCCATACTCATTCTCTTTAAAATGATGACTATTGTTCCTTGTATAAAAAATATAAAACTCCAAAACAAGGTCATGATCACATTAGTTCTTATAAATATCTTATTTTTTTGTATAGAAGGTTTAACTCTAAACTTTGAATAATCTGATGTTAGAGGAGTCTTTATTGTTACAGAAATCAACCATTCTATTCCAATTATAAAATAAGTTAACTCTTTTCCACCTTCAGCAATCCACTGAGGTTTTAACATATAAATCATATTCAAAATACCGAAACATAAAACATTTCCCTTTTCGAAAAAAGTTAGTTCCTTATTCTTTTCTTTTATCAAAAGAATGAATAAACTCATTAATAAGGGAACCCCAAGGCCTAGTAAAGGTCTTGACTCAATAAAAATCCAAGCACCCATCCATGGTATAAAAGATAGATTCATCCACTTTTCTCCATCTATTCCAAGGATCTTCCCTTCGTTTTTTTCCTCTTCTATACTTGGAGACTTTTCTCTTGAAAATAATCCATTCATAGAGAGCATAAAATCAAAATCCCCTTCTATTTTGTAAAGTCCATCCATCATTGCCTGAGCCCCATCTAACTCACCCATTGAAATCTTTTCCCAAATTTTAAAGTTTGTTCTAATCTTAGTCGTAAACTTTGAACTTTCTCCCACATATAATTTACATTCTTTATTTTTGATTAAAAAATAGTAATCTTCTTTTATATCTGTAAAATGAAATGCTAACACAGCATTCATATTCTCTGCTTTTTGCTCATTAAAATTCATTCCCATAAGCTTCATAAATGAATACCCTTTTAAGTCCTTATAGTTTTCATTTACGATATTTTCATCTGTTCTTCCAAGGGCATAATCTAAATTAGGTGGATTTTCTCCTTTCACATTCCAACTAGTATTTGCCATCTCAATAAATGATTCTATTGGAACTAATGGTTCCTTTAATAATTGTTTTGTTTCTTCATGAAAGGCTCCTACTAATGAAAATTCTTTACCAGCCTTTCTCACAGCATCTAAATACCACTGAATTTGATCTCTTAGGGGTGGAACGGAAAGCAACTCTCCTTGAACACAAAGAATCCTCTCATTCAAACGATTGTCTGTAATTTTTTCAAATTGCTTCACTAAAATATCGAAATTATATTTTTCAGGAAAACCACAATTAGCTATTAAAATATTCTTTTTTTCTTTTAATCCTTCTCTTGGAGGATGACTAAAAACATCCTGCTTCTTTATAATATAAGGTTGTACTAAAGGAAGAGTTCTTTCTACAAATGTCTTCATAATAGATGTCATGCCATAATGATAAAGGGGTGTTGCCCAAATAATCAAATCTGCTTCTATATATTTATCTAACAAATGCATCCCTTCATCCTTTAAAATACATTGTCCCGGTGTTTGTTTCCAGCAACTAAAGCACCCTATACAATTTTTAATAGAATGATTTTTCAAATAAATTTCTTCAACATGTAATTGATTATTTTCTTCAGTTAATCCCTTAGTAAATTCAGCAACAAGCTTTTCAGTATTTCCTTTTTTCCCCCGAGGACTTCCATTTAAAACTAAGACTTTCATCCTATCACTCCTCCCTTGAAATTTCTTCAATCGTCTTTAATGCATGATTTGCCCACTCTATATTTCCCTTTATGCTCAAAAGACCTTTGTCTATGGTTAGTTTCCAGAAAATCGATTCTTTTTTATCATTTACAAGTCTTTCAAATTTTCCCAATTCTTCATTTACTTGTTGTAGCCTTTTATATTCTTCTTCATTGAAGGCTTTATACGTTTCTATAGTTTCTTTTAATTTTTTAAAATCAGCTGTTGCTCCAAAAAATATCTTCATTAAAAATCCATCTCTTATGGTACTCATTTCTTTTATAGCTGACTTATTGATCCACTTGATAAATTCTTCTTTTCCTTCCTTTGTGATTTCATAAATTTTTTTATTAGGTTTTTTATCTTGAACAACCATTCTACTTTTTACAAATCCCTTTTTTTCAAGATTATCCAAATCTCTATAGATCTGACTTGTTTGAGCTGTCCAAAAGAAATTAATTGATTCTTTAAAGACTCTCATCAAATCATATCCACTCATGGATCTATACGTTAACAATCCTAAAATTCCATGTTTTAATGACATTCTTAGCACTCCCTCTACACTTAACCATCTATTCTATTTGTTATATATTCTACTTGTTGAATATATGTTATCATCCTAAACTATTTTTGTCAATTCCATTTTCTATTGAACCTAAATTTAACATCTTTTTTCCCTTGAATGAGAACATAAAAAAAGAGCATCCGTTGTTAAAAACAGATACTCCTACAAACTTATTTTTCTCCTTCTAGTATATTTTTAAAATCTTGGATATATTTTTTTTCCTTCTCTTCTAAAAAATTTAGTAATTTATCCATAGACGTATTGATTACTAATTCCTCTGGCATATGAATCTCTTCAAACATTTCCTCCACATAGTCAAATCTACCTAATTGATTCGCAATATGTGTATCCGAACCCACAGCTATTTTTACATCTAGCTTTTTGGCTAATTTTGCTATTCTCGTACAGATATGTTTACTTCCTGGTCTACTCTTCCCAAAAGAACTATTATTGATTTCTATCAATATATTATTTTTTTTAGCTTCTTCTAGTACCCTTTCTTCATCTATAGGAAATAGAGGATTTCCTGGATGTGCAATAATATCTATATATTTATTTTTCATAGCTTTTATTAATGTATTTGTGTTTTCTTCTTTACTTTTTGACCTTATACAAACATTATGCAAACTTGCAATAACAATATCTAACTCTTCTAAAACATCATTACTTATATCAAGTTCTCCATTTTCATTAATAATATTTACTTCTACTCCTCTAAGTACAAATATACCATCCATCACTCTCGGTATCACCTTTTGATTCTTTATATGATATATATGAGGTCCTCCTGGCATTGCTGGTCCATGATCTGTGAGGGCAAACATTTTGATTCCTACATTTTTAGCTTCTCTTACCAAATCATGTACGGTACTATATGCATGTCCACTAGCAATCGTGTGACAATGGGTATCTAATACAAATTTCATAGCCATATCCCCTTCCTTGTTCAACACAGAATCATATCATATGATGCCAATGACCACAAGTGCATATCTAAAAATAATAAAAAAATTTCCTTTAACAAAGAATATACCCATCTCTTTTCTTACTTATTCTTTTTTCTTTATAAAATTAAATCTTATTTTAAAAAATCTAATATGAAATAAGAGTATTTCTTACTAGCAAAAGAATACTCCACTTCAACATAATTTTAATCAAATTTTATAAACACTTTTTCATACAAATTTCACAATAATTTCATACAAAAATAAACTTTAAAATCCTTTACCAGCAACGTATTGAATGATATTATAATAAAAAGTAAAATTTCTATATTAAGGGTTCTATATATTTCTTATTTATATATTAAATTTATGATGATCCTGCAGACTTCGTAAAAGCGTTCTAAGAATTTATCATAAATCCATGTTTTTGTTGAAATATCTATAATTATTGAATCTAAATAACAAGGGACTTGGAGGACTATATGAATACACAAAAAATCATTGATAAAATCATAAAAACTTCTCAAGGAAGTATAGATGAACTGGTAAATATATTACATTTTGATTGTGATGCTTATTTATTCTCTGTAGCCAATCAATTAAGAAAAAGCTACTGTGGTGACGAAATTCATCTAAGAGCTATTATTGAATTTTCAAATCATTGTAGGTGTGATTGCTCCTATTGTGGGATCAATAAACAAAATACTACATTAGATAGATATCGTATGAGACCTGAAGAAATCATTGATTATGCAAAAAAAGCATATCTAACTGGTTATCGAACCATAGTTCTTCAATCTGGAGAAGACCCTTGGTACACTACTGAAAAAATATCTTATATCCTTCAAGAAATCAAAAAATTTGGTGATATTGCTATCACCTTAAGCATTGGAGAAAGAGATTATGATACATACAAACAGTGGAAATTAGATGGCGCTGATCGATTCCTTATCAAACATGAAACAGCAGATGAAGCTTTATATAATTCTCTTCACCCTCATTCTTCCTTCAAAAACAGAATGAAGTGTTTAAAAAACCTTAAAGAGCTAGGCTATCAAATAGGTAGTGGTTTTATGATTGGACTTCCTGGTCAAACCTTAAAAACACTCGCGAAGGATATACTGCTTTTAAAGGAGCTAGATGTGGATATGGCAGGAATAGGTCCTTTTATTCCCCATCCTAAAACAAAGCTTCAAAATCATCCTGTAGGAAGCTGCTATCTGACTCTAAAAGCCCTTGCCCTTACGAGAATTTTATTAAAAAGCCCCTATTTACCTACTACCACCTCTCTTGAGGTAACTAATATAAAAGATCGTAAAAATGCTTTTTATACAGGTGCTAACGTTATCATGCGTAAAGTCCAACCCTATAAGTACAGAAAATTATATGAAATATATCCTAATTCTACTATTCATGAGAAAAGCATAAAAGAAGAAAGAAAAGAAGTAGAAGATTACATAAAATTAATAGGAAGAAAAGTATCTACTACTAGAGGAGATTCTATTAAAAAATAAAATAAAAAAAACTGGAGATCTCTCTCCAGTTTTTTTATTCGTCTCTTAAAATTATAATACTGTAATGTTTTCAGCTTGAGGACCTTTAGCTCCTTCAACAACATCAAAAGTTACGTTTTGACCTTCTTCTAAAGTTTTGAATCCTTCTTTATTGATTTGTGAGAAATGAGCGAATACATCATTTCCTTCTTCTGTAGTAATGAATCCATATCCTTTTTCGCTGTTAAACCATTTTACTGTACCTGTCATGTTTATCTACCTCCGAAATTTTTATTCCTTTAATTCTTTGTAAAAATAAATCATCAATAAAAATTTCGAAATCTCTATACTTAAGTTATTCTTAATTTTAGATCGTTCGAAAAATATTCATCTAATAAATTATTTACTCATGAATTAAGGTTCTCTATCAGTATACACTATATAGAAAATAGTTCAAGCCCTTTTTATTAAGTTCTTTAATATAAGTGCTTTTCTTTATTTGAAATTTAAACTAATTATTATAATATAAACTATCTGATGGATACTCTGGATCACAAGTAACATCAATATCTAGTTTTCTAAAGGTCTGCTCATCATTTGTATTTAAAATAGTTGTAGAATGTGCTTGACATCCCTTAAGCATAGATAATTTTTCCATAGCTGCTTGTGCCATAGGATTTGTTGCTGCACTAATACTTAATGCAATTAATATTTCTTCGCAAGTTAATGCTGTAATCTTGCTACCAAATGTTTTAGATTTTAGATTAATAATTGGCTCTAGAATTACTGGTGAAATTAAATGCATCTCATCTGTAATATTAGCAAGATACTTAATAGCATTTAAAATCACTGCTGCTGCCCCGTCCATAGTATCTGAGCTTTTTCCTGTTAATATGGTTCCATCATGAAGCTGTAGCGCTACTGCTGAACATTGTTCATTTTTAAATAGCTCTTCCTTTAACTTAGCACTTCTTTCTCTAGCTGGAACAACTACCTTACGATCCTCGGCTTTAAGATGAAGCTCTTCCATAATTAACTTTGCTCTATGGAAAGTTTCTAAATCTACATATCCTTTTTTGTATTCACAGCCTGTTTTAAAATACCTTCTAATAATTTCTTGTCTAGAAGCTTCTTTAACAACTTCATCATCAATAATACCAAATCCCACTTGATTAACACCCATATCTGTAGGTGATTTATAAACAGCTTCTTCTCCTGTAATTTTTTCAATAATTCTCTTAAGTACAGGGAATGTTTCAATATCTCGATTATAATTTACTGCTATCTCATTGTATGCATCAAAGTGGAAAGAATCTATCATATTTACATCCTTTAAATCTACTGTAGCTGATTCATAAGCAATATTTAATGGATGCTTTAGAGGTACATTCCAAACAGGGAAAGTTTCAAATTTAGAATATCCTGCCACACGTCCCCTTTTGTGTTCATGGTATAATTGACTTAAGCAGGTAGCAAGTTTCCCACTACCTGGTCCTGGAGCCGTTACAACCACAATAGGCTTTGTAGTTTCAATATAAGGATTTTTGCCATATCCTTCATCACTCACAATCATATCTACATCTGTAGGATATCCCTTTGTTGCACGATGGGTATATACCTTAATACCTCTTCTCTCTAGCTTATTCATAAATACTGTAGTTGCAGGTTGATTATCATATCTAGTAATAACAACACTGTTTACATCTAACTCATAGGATCTTAAATCATCAATCAATCTTAATACATCCATATCATAAGTGATTCCAAAATCTCCACGAATTTTATTTCTTTCAATATCTCCAGCATAAACACAAATTACTACTTCAACCTGTTCTTTTAACTTATGAAGCAATTTAATCTTTGCATTTTCATCAAAACCTGGAAGTACTCTTTTTGCATGTAAATCAAATAAAAGTTTCCCTCCAAACTCTAAATAAAGCTTGTCATAATCATTCACTCTTTCAAGTATAAATTTCGATTGTTCTTCTAAATATTTCTTTGGATCAAAACCTTTTTTCATAATAGCCCTCACTCTTCCTAATTATTCTTTGACTATTTTAACACGAAATTCCTCGAATAGTAATGGTTAATGTAAATATTTTTAAAAAAATGCTCCATTCTTGTCCTCTACATCCATGATTTTACCTATATTTTTGTTAGTTTTCTTGAATTTGTAAATAAGATGAATCCTTCATATAAAAACTAAAAAAAGCACTTCTCTTATGGGTGCTTTTTTCTAAAATTTAACTTTTTAATTTTTTATAGGAAAATAACAACTCTAATGTAGATTCACAGCCTCTAGCTATAGAATTACATAAATACCTTACTCACATATCTTTTCAAATCATTTGATTTTACAATTAAATACAAATGCAGGAGGAATATTTTTTACCTCATAGGTAATATGAATATCTTTGAAAAACTTTTTCATTAAATTTCTTTTTAGCAAAGTATACTGAAATGTAATAAATTTCCCATCCTTTTTTAATAGTTCCACAGTTTTTGTTAAAATTTCATTTGATAATTCTTCTGTAAAGGCTGCAAATGGCAATCCTGAAACAATATAATCAACCTCTTTAAATCCAAATACACTTATATATTTGTCTGCTTTTTCTGCTGAATCATGAATAATATGTACATTTTTAATATAACCATATTTCAATTTCAGTAAATGATACAAATCATCATTCAATTCCATTACAAATAAAACCGTATCCTTCCTCTTTCTCTTGATCAATTCTTCTGTAAAAACTCCTGTGCCTGGACCATACTCTACAATACATTTAGCATTGTCAAAATCTATATTTGCCATCATTTTCTTTGCAAGAGCTCTAGAACTTGGGCAAATGGCCCCAATCATTCTAGGATACCTTATATAATTCCTTAAAAAAGAAGCTACTTCCATTCCATAATCCTCCCTATTTTTCATTGATTTTATTAATAGCTTTTATCATATAAACAATCATAAAACAAATATCTTAATAAAAACCCTGTTAAAATCTTAATACTTTCTTAAAATATCATTAACTATTTAACACTTAAAACTTACAAAAAAACTTATATCTTCTTTCTCGCATGTAGCCCAAATATTTCCTTCTTGTATTTCTACAATATTTTTTGCTATAGCTAGTCCAAGACCCGTTCCTTCGTCCTCTGATGTCCTAGCTTTATCTCCTTTATAAAACCTTTCAAATAGATAAGGGATTTCTTCTTCAGGGATGTTTTTACCTTTATTTTGAATACAAACGACTCCATGATGATCATCTTTATAAATACTTATTTTAATTTTCCCTGGTTTAAAGCTATATTTCACTGCATTCATCAATAAATTTTCAAATACTCTTACAGTTTTATCCGGATCTATTAAAATATTTATTGTTTCTTCTATTATCTTTTTTTCTAATTGAAGGTTATTCTCTTCAAAAATAGGTACAAACTCTTCTATTAACTGCTCTAAAAATTCATTGAGATTTACATCTCTTTTATTTAATTCTATCCCTTTATTAGCCACCTTTGTATATTCAAATAAATCATCCATGAGGATTTTTAATTTTTCAGATTTATGAAAAGCAATACGAATATACTCGTCTAGATCTTCTTCACTCTTATATCTTTTCTCTTTTATTAACCCTAAATATCCTATAATAGACGTAAGAGGTGTCCTTAAGTCATGAGATACATTGGTAATCAGCTCATTTTTTGTAGCTTCTGCTCTTCTTTCTTCTTCTATTTTCTTCTTTAGGGATTCACTCATATGATTGATATTTTGAGCAAGTAGACCTAATTCGTCCTCCCCTTTTTTAACGATTCTAAAATCTAAATTCCCCTTTGAAATCTCGATGAGACCATATGATAGTTCTTGAATGTATTGTACTTTTCTTTTTGTTAAAATGAAAAACAGATATAATAAAGAAATTACAGATATAATAATCATAATAGGAGCAATAACATCTATATCATCATAAAAATATTTAATTTCTCCGTCAGGTACCCCCTTTAAAATAATATAACTCCTCTGGTCTTTAAATTTTATTGGATAAATGAATACTTGCTCCTGTATAGACTCACAACCTCTCCCATATTGTAAATATTCATACCTGTTTTCATTAACATTTTTAATAACATTATATAGATCTACTTGTATTTCATCCCCATTATTTGTTTTGTAATTAACTTTTCCATCTAAATCTGTAATCAATATTTTTACATGATCCTCTTCATATCTATCTATTATTTTTTTTATATTTTCTTTATCTTGAATACTATAGTCCTGATTTGATATTTTGCTTACTAATGATTCTGCCTTCCTCTGCATATTTCGTGTACCCTCACTATAATTTATATAAGGGTGAATTTGAAAAATCCCAATAACACCTATAGATGTAAAAAAGAATAATCCACTAATCAATATACATATTATAAAGGTTCCAATGAGTTCTAATCGTATATTTCCTGTAATCTTTTTCTTCATTAGCTTGTATACAGAAATACTCTTCTTCACAAGATTTATCAACATCCTTATATCTATCTTTATTAGCTTATTTTTCAACTTTATATCCCACTCCCCATACAGTTTTTATGAGCTTGGGCTTCCTTGGATTTTCTTCAATCTTCTCTCTTATTTTTCGAATATGCACCATTACCGTATTATTTGCATCATGAAAAGCTTCTTTCCATACTCGTTCATAAATCTTCTCTATACTAAATACGATTCCCCTATTTCTTGCTAAAAACTCTAGTATCTCAAATTCTGTAGGAGTAAGCTTTATATTCTTGTCTTTTACTTTTACTTCATGAGTATCTATGTAAATGCTTAATTCATCTATTTCAATGATAGAATCACTTTCGTTCTTTTTTGTATTCAGTTTTATATATCTTCTCAATTGAGATTTTACTCTCGCCACTAATTCTAATGGATTAAAAGGTTTTGTCATATAATCATCTGCCCCAGTAGTCAATCCCATAATCTTATCCATATCTTCACTTTTTGCTGAAAGCATGATAATGGGCATCTTTTTTTCTTCTCGAATTTTCATACAAGCCTTTATCCCGTCCATTTTGGGCATCATAATATCCAATATAATCAAATGAACTTCTTGATCTTCTAAGACCTTTAGAGCTTCCTCTCCATTAGAGCCTAAAATCACATCATATCCTTCATTTTCTAAGTAAATCTTTATTAAATCTCTAATCTCTTTTTCATCATCTACAACAAGAATATTTTCCTTGCTCATTGAATCCCCCTCCTATATTATCTACTATCAGTATACCTCAATTTCATAAGACTTTCTCAAAAATCGTTAAAAAATCCGTAGCTCCGCTACAGATTTTTTAGCATATAGAATACTATCATAGTATTCTAAGATTATTTTTATTTATTATTATTTCTTTCTAAAAGTTTATTCACAATTTCAAGATACTCTTCATAAGAATTTGCACCTGCCACATGTTTCTTTAATATATTTCCTTGTTGATCTATAAAGATAGATGCAGGAACATAATCAAATTTGTTAACGATTTCATCTAGCAATACCTGATCTGGAATCAGATTAACATATGTTACACCCGTTTTCTTAATAATATTTTCAGCTTCTTTTTTATTTTTATCCTTTTTAACATCTGCAATAATTCCTACAAGATTCACATCTTTTTTAGAAATTTCTTTAGACAGCTTTTCCAAATCTGGCATTTCCTTGATACATGGACCACAAAAAGTTCCCCATATATTAACCATTGTCAGCTTGTGCTCTTTAAATAATTTTTCTGTTATCTCATTTCCATCCATATCTTTTGCCTTGAATGCCGGAACCTTTTTATCTTCAAGTGGATTTGTTGCTAACGCCTCAGCCTTTTCTTCTAAATTAACAAACTTCTGTTTATTCATAAAATGACGCTTATAAAATCCATCCCCATCCAATGAAATAGTTCCATCTGGATGAACGTCTATAAATATAAAACCCATTAACCCTAGTAGTACAGCCCCTATTATTAATCCTATTTTTGTTTTCTTTTTCATTTATTCTTCTCCTTTATTTTGATTGTTTTATTTTAATATTTTTACTCCTTAATCTCTTTTACATAGGTTTCCCCCCTTTGTAAATCAACCATATTTTGTATTATTTATGAGATCATATAAAAATTATAAAATAAATATCTTAATAAAAACTTTTCTTAAATCTTAAGATTTTCTTAGTATTGCTTATAATAGCACCACCTTCCCCAAATAAACTCTACAGATTCGAAAATAATCAGAAATTTTGTTTTTCATCTATGCTATAATTGATTGAGATTAAAAATGATAAGGAGTAATATAAAATGATAAGAAAATCAACATTCAATGATATAAAGCAAATTATGGATATCATAAGGGCTACTATTGAAGAAATGAGGTCTTATGGCAATAACCAGTGGAATACTAATTATCCAATGGCAAAAGATTTTATAAAAGATATAGAAAACCATGAACTATATACCTATGACCTTAATGGACAAGTTGCAGGGTTTGTGTGTATTAACTATGAAGAACCTATTGAGTACAAAGCTGTAAATTGGTCTTCTCATGAAAAATTTATGGTCATCCACAGAATGGCAATTAACCCTAGTTATAGACAACAAGGAATAGGTACTCAGTTAGTAAAATTTGCAGAAAAACTTGCACGAAACAATGAAATTAATTACCTTAAGACAGATACATATTCTATCAACTTAAAAATGAATTCTCTTTTCAAAAAGCTTGATTTTAATCATATAGGAAATATACATTTTTTAGGACGGGAGCATGATTTTTATTGTTATGAGAAAATTTTAAAATAGTTTCAAAAGATTTCTTTTTGCCTTAATTTTTTCAACACTTATTTCATTTTCCGATATAATTTCATTTTTTATAATAGAAGCTACACATATAAATGTGTAGCTTCTATCCTTTTCATTTGTAAAGTTTATTCCTACTTTCAAGACCTTTTTAATCACACAAAGGATTGATCAATTTATATTTCCCCCCTATATTCTTTTCTCCCCATTCACACATAGCTTCTAAAATAGGTAAAAGAGTTTTTCCTTTTTCTGTTAAACTGTATTCTACTTTCGGAGGAACCTCAGGATAGACAACTCTACAAACTAATCCATCTTCTTCTAATTCTCTTAATTGGTTGGTTAAAGATTTATGAGAAATCTTATTAATAAAACCTTTAATCTGACCAAATCGCTTCGTTCCCTCTTGGCCTAAAAAATATAATATTAGTGGCTTCCATTTTCCACTGATCATATCTAAAGTTACTTCTATTTCACATACTACTTCTTTATATTTCAACGCTTTCCCCCCTAAAATTTACTTCTTAGTTACCTTTTCGTTACTATGTTCAAAAAAAGTGCATACTTAACAACATGGTTTCTTCTTAGTATAATTAAATCATGAAGTTTGCAAACTTTTCAAGTTCTAATGTAAACTCTCTTAAAAAAATAAATAGGGTCAATAAATTAATCATTTATTCCTTAGCAAAATAAAACTGGAGGTTATTATATGAAAAAATTAGTTGTTATCACAGGCGCAAGTTCTGGTATCGGTAAAGCTACTGCTATTAAATTATCTAAGGAAGGACATCCTTTATTGCTATTAGCTAGAAATCTAGAAAAATTAATGGCATTAAATCTACCAAATACAATCTGTAAAAGTGTTGATGTAACAGATATCGAAGCTATACGTTCAGCAGTAAATGAAGCAGAAGAAAAGTACGGTAAGATTGATTGCTTCATCAATAATGCAGGTATGATGCTTCTTGGTGAAGCTCACCAGCAAAATCCAGAAGAATGGAAAAAAATGTTAGATGTAAATGTTATGGGTGTTTTAAATGGTATTCATGTTGTATTAGATGATATGATCAAAAGAAATGAAGGAACCATTGTAAATATCAGTTCTATTGCAGGAAGAAAGACTTTCCCTAATCATACAGCTTATTGTGGTACAAAATTTGCTGTACACGCTATAACAGAAAATGTTAGAGAAGAAGTAGCACAACATAATATTCGAATGATTACAATAGCACCTGGTGTTGTTGAAACAAATCTTCTAAGCCATACAACGTCTGAGGAGATCAAGGGAGGCTACACTGATTGGAAAAAGACAATAGGTGGAGGGTTACAACCAGAAGATATTGCTAATGCTATCTGTTTTGCTTATTCACAACCTCAAAATGTTTGTATTCGAGAAATAGTTATTGCTCAAACAAGACAAGATGCATAATAATAAAAAATAGTGATAGAAAAAATCTTAAGAAATCTTAAGATTTTTTTCTATTATATTATTTTTTAGCAGCTTTTACTTTTTTCTTCATCAACTATTGCTTAAAATTACAAGCAGCTTTTACATCAAGCTGACTACTTCTTTTAATTAAATATATACCAATCATAAAAGTCATACACTCTGCAAATGGAACCGTTAGCCATACACCATTCATACCAATCATCAGAGGTATTATATTTATCCCTAAAATGATAAATACAATTCCTCTACAAGCTGCTATGATAATAGATGCCTTGGCATCTCCTATAGCTGTAAAGTATCCTGAATAAATAATATTAAACCCACACATTAAAAAGGAAAATGAAAATATTCTTGATCCCCTTACTGCTAAGTCTAAAATTTCTCTATTTCCACTTGCAAATAATGATATTAATTCTTCTCCTAATACAAATAATATAAAGAATAATACTACTCCAACAACTAAATTCACCTTAGATGCTAGCTTTAATGTATCATTTAATCGATCATACTTTTTATATCCATAATTATAACTCAATATAGGGCCTATTCCATCTGATATGCCAAACATAATAAGGATTCCAAATTGAGAGATATAATTTATTATTGTAAATGCTGCAACACCAGCTTCTCCAGCTACTTTCATAAATGTCATATTAAACAAATAAGAAGTAGTAGCTGATGCAATTGCAATGACTCCTTCTGATGAGCCATTGTATGCCATTGGTATGATAGTCGATGAATCAAATTTTCCACTAAATATATTTACAATATTCTTCTTAGTAAACATAGGAGGTGCCACTATAAAAAAGGCTGCTACATATGCTGTTCCTGTAGCAATTGCTCCTCCTTTTATTCCTAAACTTAATTGTTTTATAAGTATAAAGTCCAAACTTATATTGGCAATAACACTTAAAATCATTCCTCTTAAATATAATTCTGGTTTTCCTACTACTCTGTTGGTAAATCCAAATAAAAACATCAAAGACATAAGGGGTGCAAAAATACCTATTGTCCTCGTATATGTGGCTACCCCTTCTAATAATACTTGATTTGCACCTAATAATAGTCCAATTTCTTGACTGAATAACCTTGCAACTACTGCTATCAGTAAAGATATGATTGTAATAAGCACAGATGCTGTTTTAAAAATATTTTGTGCTTCTTCTTTTTTACCTTCTCCTAAACGTCTTCCCATGAAGCTTAGGGAACCTATACTTATGATCATACTAAAGCCTATGATCACTTGCATGAATGGTTGAACTATATTTACACTAGCTAATGCATTTTGCCCAACAAAATTTCCTAAAAATATTCCATCTATAATAGTTTGTACCCCTGCTATAATCATAGAAATGATTGCTGGGATTGAAAATCGAACAAATAATTTAGGTATTTTCTCTGTTCCCAATATATTTTCACGCATTTTTCTACCTCCAAAAGAATAAAAAATCTAGGCTGAACACCTAACTTAATCTATAAAAACTCTGTAGTTTTACTATATTAAAACCACATTTATGCTTTTTTAACAACACTTGACTTTAACTTCATCGCTCCAAATCCATCTATTTTACAATCAATATCATGTCCATCAGATGGATTATGAATTAAACGTATGTTTTTTACTTTTGTACCTATTTTTATACTTGATGAACTCCCCTTTACTTTAAGATCTTTGATTACCGTTACAGAATCACCATCGTTTAAAACATTTCCATTTGCATCTTTAATAATCATTTCATCTTCATTACTTTCTGATCCTAAAGTCCACTCATGAGCACATTCTGGACAAACTAAAAGACTTCCATCTTCATAAGTATATTCTGAATTACATTTCGGACAATTTGGTAAATCAACCATAATTTTCTTCCTCCATTCCTTGTTTTAACTCTACTATATAAAAATTACTTTCAATTTCATTTTTATAGTTTCATACAAATAATCCTTACAAAATTGAAATTTGCAAAAAAATCCATAGAGTTTATCATAGGTTTATATACTATCATAGTCTTTTCATATTGACAAGACTTCCTACAAGGTATTTTGGGATGAATTAATTGAATAAATTTCCTATATGTTGAATAAGGTCATTCACAAAAGGAATGTAATAAAAACCTGGAAAAATCAATGCTGGTAATAGATTTATAGTCTTTATCTTTTTTATTTCTAAAATGTTCATTCCTGTACTAAGAATTAATATTCCGCCTATTATAGAAACTTGCCCTAACATTTCAGGTGTCACAAAAGGAGCAATCACTTGTGCTGATAAATATATGGTTCCTTGCCATATAAATAATATGATTGCAGCTATGATTATTCCTATACCAAAAGTTGATGCTAATATTAAAGATGTAATCCCATCCAGTAGTGCATTTGTAAATAATAAAGTGTGATCACCCTTTAAGGCACTCTCTAAAGGACCTAAAATAGACATGGTTCCTGCACAAAATAGTAAAACAGCAGTAGTTAATCCATCTATTAAATTATTTTCACTGCTTTTTTTAAATTTATCTCCTAATTGATTAACCCTTGCTTCTAAATCTAACATTTCACCAATAAAACCTCCTAGCACTAGGCTAGCTATAAAAAGAAGAGGTTCCTTGCTTTGAGATAAGTTTTTTACAATCCAAGTAATTCCTAAAGACATGGCTACTAATCCAAGTGCTTGCATGATGGTTAATTTATATTTTTCTTTTATGCCTTTCTTTAATAAAGCCCCCACAACACTTCCAACTGCAATTGTACTTGCATTTACAATCGTTCCTAACATAATTTCCCTCCTAAATAAGTATAAATAACAATGCTTTATACTTATTTAAAACCATCCAGTAACAGGAGAGTCAATACTTTTTCACGGGTATTTGTATTTCTGTAAGATAATCTTCCTGACATTTAGATATATACTGATCAATAATCACTCTTTCTACAGCATCTCCAATTATTTTATAGTTATTTTTCTCTAAGTATTCTAAAATCATTTCGTAATATTTTTCAGATTGTTTATGGTCGCAGCCTCTATAATAAATATAAGCGTATTCACCTTTCTGTAATGTTTTTACTAATTTATTATCTAAATCTTCTTCTAATAAAATAAATATAGAATTGTATTTATAAAATTCTTTTTTTCTTATATTTTCTTTAGAAACAGTAATCCCTACTCTACCGATCATAATTGTAGAACTTACCTTTGCCATGTTTTCTAACTTTCTTAAAGAAATCTCTAATTCTGATTCCGTATTAATCTTTTCTTTTAAACTTAATATTTTTCTTTCTTGAATATTTTTTATTTTTACAACCTCTAATTCTTGAATTTTTTGCGCTTTTTCAATTTCCTTGATTCCATTTTCAAATCTGTTGTTTATCATCATCCATTGTTTAATCTTATTTTCAGTAATTTCCTTTTCTTTCTTCAATAACTCTAAAAAATAATCAATCCCCCTAATTTCTAGATGATTTTTTATTTCCTTTAGAGGTATTCCTAAAAATTTTAAATAATTGATTGTATTTAATTGTTCAAATTGTTCAATTGAATAATATCTATAACCATTATTTTTATTTACTTCAATAGGCTTAAATAATCCTATTTCATCGTAATATCTTAATGTTTTGATTGGCGTATTATGCAATTTTGACATTTCTCCAATAGAAAATTTATTTTTCATTTGAATCTCATCCTTATATTTGAAATCATTTCACTTTACTATTTACTTTCATCCTTCTCATTTTATAATATATTCCTTCATTCGTCGAACTAAAATTTTTTTACTTTTCCTTCTATTAACATTAGTAAAACCCATAAGATTTTTTAAATCCTATGGGCTTTATATATTATTTGAAATTTTTTATACGATTTGCTTAAGAAATACATACTTATTAACTACTTGCTCTACATTATAGTACTCTTCCTTAAGAATAATTTCCTTATTCTTAAATGATTGTTTCACATCAATAATTCTTTGATTCTCCGACCCTCTAAACTTTAATAGTAAATTTTTCTTTTCAAGAATAAAAGGTCCATCCACAAGAACATCAATATATTGTAAAAATTCTTTCCATCCTTCTTTATACCCTGCTCCTTTTTCATTTAACAATCTTTCAAAGGTATATCCTGTGTAACACCATATATCTAACCCTAATTGTTTTGCTATTTTAGCTATTTCTATACATGCTAAAGGCTGTTCAAAGGGTTCTCCACCAGAAAAAGTGATTCCCTTTTGCAGCTTTAAACTTTTCAATGTTTCTTCTATCTCATGAAGATCCATTAAAAATCCTCCATTAAAATCATGGGTAGATGGATTATGACAGCCCTTACAATTATGTTTACACCCTTGGGTCCAAATAACAGCTCTAAGACCAGGACCATCCACAATACTATCTCTCGTTGTTTCATTTGATAAACGAATAAACATCTAAAAGACTCCTTTATAGATTATGCTTTACTCTATCTTTTACTTCTGCTTGCTTTGCATTATTAAATCTGTCGATTGTTCCTACTAAATATCCTGTAATTCTTCTTATTCTTTCAAATTTCACACCATCATCTTCCGTTCTTCCGCAACCTGGACATACTTCATCAATTAGCCCATTAAACCCGCATACAGGATCTCTATCTACCGGGTGGTTAACAGATCCATATCCGATTCCTGCTTCATGCATAGCTCTTACAATGGTTTCAAAAGCCTCTAAATTATCTGATGGTTTTCCATCTAATTCTACATATGTGATATGTCCCGCATTGGTCATTTCATGATACGGTGCTTCTAATTGAATTTTATTATAAGCATCAATCTTATGATATACAGGAACATGGAAAGAATTTGTATAATAGTCTCTATCTGTTACACCTTCTACTATACCATATTTTTCCTTGTCTAATTTTGTAAATCTTCCTGAAAGACCTTCTGCTGGTGTTGCAATAAGAGAAAAGTTAAGCTTCTTTTCCTTTGATGCTTTTTCAAGCTTTTCACTCATAAATCTTACAATCTTTAATCCTAGCTCCTGTGCTTCTTTACTTTCCCCATGATGCTTTCCTATTAAAGCCTTTAAGCTTTCTGCCAGTCCTATAAAACCAACTGTCAATGTACCATGCTTTACTACTTCACTCAAATCATCTTCCCAATCTAAACGATCTGCATCTAACCATACGCCTTGTCCCATAAGAAATGGGAAATTCTTTACTTTTTTGCTCTTTTGAACTTCCATTCTTTCTACTAATTGATCCATTACTAAATCGATTTTTTCATCTAATGCTTTAAAGAATCCATCTAAATCTGTCTTTCCATTAAGTATTTGACCATATTCTATTGCGATTCTTGGTAGATTAATAGAAGTAAAGGATAAGTTTCCTCTTCCCGTTACAATCTCTCTAGATGAATCATATGCATTTCCTACAACTCTAGTTCTACATCCCATATAGGTTGCTTCCGTTTCTGGACACCCCTCTACATAATACTTTAAATTAAAAGGAGCATCTATAAAACTAAAGTTAGGGAATAATCTTTTGGCAGATACTCTACAAGCTAATTTAAATAAATCATAATTAGGATCTTGTTCATTATAATTAATCCCTTCTTTTACTTTAAAGATAGATATAGGGAATATAGCTGTTTCTCCATTTCCAAGACCAGCTTCTGTGGCTAGCATTAAATTTTTAGATACCATTCTTCCTTCTTCTGAAGTATCTGTTCCAAAATTAATACTGCTAAATGGTACCTGCGCACCAGCTCTTGAATGCATCGTATTTAAATTATGTACAAAAGCTTCCATAGCTTGATAAGTTTTTTTATTGGTTTCTTTATAAGCATGCTTTTTCACAAATTTTTGAATCTTCTCCGCTTCATTTTTATTGATTTCAAAATGATTCATCAACATATTTACGAATGCTTCATGTACTTCTATTGCTTTTAAGGTTAATTCCTTGTTTAGATCTTTTTCAGCCTTATTCACCATCTCTACTACTAAATTCTCTGCTTCTTGATCATCCATATCAAAATGTAGTGATAATGCTTTTGTTAAATTGGATTTGTAAATCTTTTTATATGTTTTTTTCACCCCTGGAGCTAATCCATAATCAAAAAATGGAATACTTTGCCCTCCATGCTGATCATTTTGATTGGATTGTATAGCAATTGCTGCTAATGCAGAATAGCTTGCTATATCTTGAGGTTCTCTCAAAAATCCATGACCTGTAGAAAATCCACCTTTGAATAACTTTAAAATATCAATTTGTGTACAAGTTAATGTCCCCATATTGAAAAAATCCATATCATGAATATGTATATCTCCTTGATCGTGACTGATAGCATGCTCTCTTTTTAATAAATGACTTTTACAAAATTCCTTAGATACGGTACTTCCATATTGAAGCATGGTTCCCATAGCTGTGTTTCCATCTATATTGGCATTTTCTCTTTTTGTATCACTTTCTTCAGCTTCCTTTAGAGTAATATCATATATAGTTTTCATTAATCTTGTTTTTGATTCTCTTTCTCTTGTTCTTTCATGTCTATATAATATATATGCTTCACTTGTCTTTGCATGTCCCTTTTCAATCAATACTTTTATTACTGCATCTTGTACTTGCTCAACTGTTGGAATCTCATTAGCATATTTTCTATTTAAAACAGCTACTACATCATCTGTTAGCCTTTCTGCCATCTCATAAGAAGCTTCCTTTCCTTCCTTATTTGCTATTTCTTTAGCAGATTTAAAGATTGCTGCTGTGATTTTATGAGGCACAAAGCCTATCATTCTACCATCTCTTTTTCTAATTTTATCAACCATTTACAAATCCTCCATGTCCAATATATTGTGTTTGTTTTTTTCTTATATACTATATATAGTTATGTATACCGTAAAAAATACCCTTGTCTTTGTGAAAAGGGCTTACTCTATTATGTTTTTTATTTGAATTTTAAATTCGTAATTCCCATAATAAAAATATTAACTGACATATACCTATATGTCAAGTAGGATAACAACAAATAATTACATATTTCTTGATTATATGATAAAAATAAAAAGCCCCTTTGCATTGGGCTCTTTATGTTTCAATAAAATTATAGCTTAAAAATTTTCTTCTAGTTTATTTCCTACTTGGTCCATTATTTAGTAGCCTTATAAAATTTATGTCCTCCTGAAAGATTGTACACCTTTTTAAATCCACGATTCAGCAAAATATTTTGAGCTGCATTTCCTGTAACGCCTTTATTACAATAGGTTATTGTTAATATTTTTTTGTCTAAAGCTTCTAATTCATCTCTTAAATTGCTATGGGGTAAATTGATTGCCGTATCCACATGGGCTTCACTATACTGTTTATTTACTCGAGCATCTATAACTTGCAGATTTTCTCCCTTATTGATTAAAGTTTGTACCTCTTCTGATGTTATAATAGGTCTATGATGATTAATATCATTGTCAAGGATCATCCCTGTATAATGTACAGGATCTTTTGTTGTAGAAAATGGGGGTGCATAAGCTAAATCCAAATGGAATAATTCATTAACTTTAGCTCCATAGGTTATTAATGTAGCAAAAACATCAATTCTCTTATCTACTCCTTCATACCCTATTATTTGTACTCCTAATATTTTTTCTGTTTTCTTATCTGCAATAGCTTTTATAACCATTTCTTTCCCATGATAATAAGATGGCTTATCTGGTTTAATATTATGACTTATTACGATCTCATAACCTTCCTCTAATGCTTCTTTCTCCGATAAACCAGTACTTGCTATAGCCATATCAAATAATTTAAATATCCCTGTACTCAAATTTCCTTTATATCTTAAACTCCCACCAGTTACTACATCCCCTGCTATTCTTCCTGTTTTATTTGCAGTAGATCCTAAAGGTCTATATACTGGATTTTTAGTAATTACTGAGAATGTTTCTATACAATCTCCACAAGCATAAATATCTTTTATATTTGTCTTCATTGAATCGTCTACTTTTATAGCTCCTGTTATACCACATTTAACACCAGCCTCCTTAGCTAAGGTTATATTGGGTCTAACACCTGTTGCCATAATCACCATATCACTTTTTATTTCTCTACCATCTTGAAGAATTACCTTGTTTTCTAAAATCTTAGTCATACTTATATTTTTTAATATAGTTATATTTTTTTGTTTTAATGCATGCTCTAAGAATTCAGCCATATCTTCATCAAGGTTTGGTGTAATCTTATTTTGTTTTTCAACAATCGTTACAGGAACACCCTCATTCATTAAATTTTCAAGTAGTTCAAACCCTATAAATCCAGTACCTGCTATAACTGCATTTTTAGGTTTTTTATTTTCTATAAAGCTTCTAATATTTCTAGCACTTTGAACATTTCTAAGAAAAAATACATTTTCCCTATCAATCCCTTCTATTTTAGGAATAAAAGGAATAGCACCTGTAGCAATGATTAGTTTATCATATTGATCCACAAAAACTTCTTTAGTCCATAAGTTTTTAATGACTAACTCTTTTGTTTTTATATGAATGTTTAAAACCTCATGCCCTATGAAAATATCAATATTATACTTTTTCTTAAAAAATGCAGTATTTCTTGGCGTAAGTTCTCCAATATCCTCTATTTCTCCTCCAATATAGTAAGGAAGACCACATCCAGAATAAGAAATATCCTGATCCCTTTCATATATAACAATTTCAGCATGATCATCATTTCTTCTAGCTTTTGCTGCGGCTGAAGTTCCTGCTGCTACTGCACCAATAACAAGTATTCTCATGATTTTCCTCCTTCAACTTATATCTTTTCATTGATCTTACAAAGCTCCTCTTGTATTAAATCTACCGCTTATTTTATAATGTACCCACTAGCCATCCTTTCATGCACTTACACTTCCCATATTTATAAATTTTATGAGCTATCTAAAAACATTTAACCAAAGTCAGCTTATATTATCATGAAAAAATGAAGATGAGAAGGATCATCTAGCATATAATCATATTCACCTACAATATAATGATCTTCCATCACTTTAACCTATTTATACAATTTCTTCTATATTATAAGGAGTTACCTGATAAACATAATTAATCCAATTTTTAAACAATAAATTTGCATGGCCCCTCCATCTTACAATAGGCTCCTTCGAAGGATCATCATCTTTAAAATAATTCTTTGGTATGGCAATATCCATCCCCTTATTAACATCTCTTTCATATTCATTTTTTAATGTATAAGCATCATATTCTGAGTGCCCTGTAATAAAAATCTGTCTTCTGTCCTTGCTGGCTACAATATGAACTCCTGAATCTTCAGATTCCGTTAAAATTTCTAGCTCTGATATTTTTTCTATATCCTCTCGAAGAACCTCCGTATGACGTGAATGGGGCACATAAAATTCATCATCAAAGCCTCTTAAAAGCTGTGTTTTCTTCTTAGTGATCCTATGTGGAAAAATACCAAACATTTTTTCTTTTAATTCATATTTAGGTACTCCATAATGATGATAAAGTCCAGCTTGTGCACCCCAGCATATATATACGGTTGACATAACATTTGTCTTTGAATACTTCATAATCTCTTTTAATTCATCCCAATAATCAACCTCTTCAAATTCCATAAGTTCAACAGGTGCACCTGTAATAATCATTCCATCAAATTTTTGGTCTCTTACTTCTTCAAAGGTTTTATAAAAATTTAATAGATGCTCTTCAGAAGTATTTTTTGATTGATAAGTTTTAGGATTGAGTAAAGTTACATCTACTTGTATGGGACTATTGGCTATTAAAGAAAGTAGTTGTGTTTCTGTTTCAATTTTTTTAGGCATTAAATTTAAGATAGCAATCCTTAAAGATCTTATATCCTGATGCATAGCTCGGGCTTCATTCATAATAAAAATATTTTCTTGTATCAAAATATCTACAGCAGGAAGATGCTTCGGAACAATTACTGGCATAAGCACACCCCATTTCAATTATTTTTTTTATTTTATTTTCTTTAATGCTTGATCAAAGTCTTCAATGATGTCTTCTACATCTTCAATCCCTACAGAAACCCTTATTAAATCAGGCAAAACCCCACAAGCAATTTGCTGCTCCTTCGTAAGCTGTCTATGGGTTGTACTTGCAGGATGTAGAAGCGATGTTCTTGCATCCCCTAAGTGAACAACTAAAGCAACTAATTTTAAATGTTTTGCTAACTCTTTTCCTGCCTCTGCTCCTCCTTTTATACCAAAGGTAAGAATGCCGCTTGCTCCATTAGGTAAATATTTTTTACATTTTTCATAGCTTGAATGATTAGAAAGAGCAGGATAGCTCACCCAACTAACCCTTTCATGATTTTCTAAAAACTTTGCAAGCTTTAGTGCATTTTGGCTATGTTTTTCCATTCTCAAATGAAGTGTTTCTAATCCTAAATGGAATAAGAAAGCATTAAACGGACTCATACAGCACCCATAGTCCCTTAAAAGCTGTACCCGTGCCTTAACGATATATGCTAATTTGCCAAAGCTTTCTACATATTTAATTCCATGATAGCTTAAGTCAGGCTCTACAAGCTCTGGATATTTTCCATTATCCCAATTGAAATTTCCTCCATCAATCACCACGCCTCCTACACTTGTAGCATGCCCATCTGTATATTTAGTCGTTGAGTGAATAACAATATTTGCTCCTAATTCAAAAGGACGACAAAGGTAGGGTGTTGCTAATGTATTATCTAGAATAAATGGTACATCCATTTTCTTTGCAATACGAGTGAATTTTTCAAAATCTAATATATTTAAACCGGGATTTCCTATGGTTTCTCCAAAAATAGCTCTTGTATTTTCTTTAAAATGCTTAAGAATCTCTTCTTCGTCTGATTCTGGGTCTACAAAGGATACTTCTATCCCTAATTTTTTGAAAGTCGTAGATAAAAGATTATAAGTTCCTCCATATATAGTAGATGCAGCCACAATATGCTGCCCACTTTGACAGATATTTAGAAGTGCTAAAGTGGTTGCAGATTGACCAGAAGCTGCTGCAACAGCGCCTACACCACCTTCTAATGCATTTATTTTCTCTTCAAATGCAGCAACCGTAGGATTGCTGATTCTTGAATACATATGTCCTGCTTTTTCTAAATCAAATAAAGCTGCTACCTCACCTGAATCATCATACTTATAAGTTGTACTTTGTACAATAGGTAGTACTCTTGCTTCTCCTGACTTTGGATCATACAATCCCTGTACACATAATGTTCCTTTTCTAAACTTTTTTTCCACGTATATCCCCTCCTAATAAAAAAATCTTCCCCTGAAAAATGGAGAAGATCCTTATCATCTATGTATAAACAATAGATTTTTCTTCTCATCTTTCAGAATAATAAATTCTGATGGATTTGGCACCTTTTCAAGCTTATAGCTTGCTGGTTGCCGAGGTTTCTTCGGGCCAGTCCCTCCACCTCTCTGGATAAGAATTGTCAGACTATTAAATTATTTAATCAATATTCTATATTTTTTCTACAATAATGTCAAGATAAATTTCACTATATTTTTGCTTTTCGTAAAAATATTCTATAAACCATTACATTTAGCAATAGGATATATACAAATCCTATAAAATAATATTGATAATAGGTTAAAAGCAAAAGTCCTTTTCCTCTAATTAAGCTACTAATTGCCTTTGCAGGCCAAAAGCCTGGTGCAAAAGAAAATAAAAATTCTTTTTTATCTATAAAAAACAAGGCAATAATAGGAAAAATCAGTATAATTCCTGTCCCTTTCATGACTGCAAACCCTTCAATTTTATTATTAGACAAGACATTGATCAATAATCCTGTCATAGGTGCAGCTAAAGATGCTAATAAAGAAATGCTTACTATGTTCTTCATAGAAAAATCTCCAATATCTGAAAACCACATGACATAAACACAAGCTAAAAAGGAAAGTATCGTAACAATGATTAATCGAAAAGATAAAAACTGATGAATACTAAGGGGTGTAACCCTTATAGATGTAAAAATATGATCATCTCGATCCTCTAAAATAGAAAAAGCTATCAATCCTCCATAAATTTGCGGCGTCATTAATGTTAAGATAACAACAATTAAATCTGCATAAAGTTTTATATGAAAATCACTATTTTCCGCTATAAAAGGAAGTAAATATCTTCCTATTACACCAAATATCACTGGGTAAAATATCATAAATCCCATCAACGGATCTCTTTTCCATTTTTTGAATTCACTTTTTATAAAACTCCCATACATATTAAACACCACTTTCCTTTATGGCAAATTCATCAAATTTTTTATGGATAAAAAAGTATAATAATATGGAAATAATAAGTAAATATAGGGTAGAAAAAACACTCTCCCAATTTTTAATTCCTCCTACACAAGATTGTAACAAAACGAGTGCAGCTTTTGTAGGAAGCATATAAAAGAGTTTTTTAATGAATTCATTTTTAATAAGTCCTACCTGTTCTAATAATACTGGTATCATCAATATAAAACTATATTTGATCATACCAATTAATAATTCTGTAAAATCCCTTGAATAATAAGTAAGGACAAAGCCAATCATAGAATGAAAAAAGGCAATCAATATGACAAACCCTAGTAATGGAA
Organism: Marinisporobacter sp.; assembly: GCA_025210395.1. Taxonomy (GTDB): domain Bacteria; phylum Bacillota; class Clostridia; order Peptostreptococcales; family Thermotaleaceae; genus Crassaminicella. Next base: position 1,466 of record JAOARV010000042.1, on the reverse strand, counting down.
TAAGCTTTACATGGATTTCTTTAAATAGCTTTGCATAAAAATATATAATCACCAAGGTTATTAGATTAGAAATAATATTTGCACAAGTTTTGCTTATAATATATTCTCCTTTACTAATAGGAGAAATCAATAAAGTTTTTATAACGCCTTCTTGTTTTTCAAAAAACATAGTTACACCAATCATCAACATGGCCATAGAAGTTACATCTATAAAAATCAACAAGGGAAATAAGTAACTAACATCTTGAATGTCTGTAAATTGAAGAACGCCAATCCAAATCAACGAAAGGACAAAGCTTGCTGATAAAATATTATATTTCTTCATTCGTTGAAGTTCTCCTATAAATAAAACGCTTATATTATTCATCCTCTTTCACCCCTGTCACTTTAATGAATATATCATCCAGGGAAGTTTCTTTACTATGCATAGTGATAATTTCTTTACTTTTTATAATTTCTAAAAATTCTTCATTTTTGCCTAAATTATCTAAATTAAAAGTTCCCTTCTTCACAGAGTTATCTTCTTTATATTCTACCGCTACTTCTCTTTTTCCATGCTTAATCTTTAGATTTTTAGGCGTATCAATTTCTGCTATTTTTCCATCTACCATAAAAGCCACTCGATCACATAGTTCATCCACATCATTCATGAGATGAGTTGTTAACAAAACGGTACCACCTTTTTTCTGAAATGTTTTCACCATTTCCTTCATAATCCTTGCATTTTTAGGATCTAATCCATTGGTAGGTTCATCTAGAAATAAAACTTTAGGATTATTTAGTAATGCTCTTACAAAGTTGAGTCTCACCTTCATGCCTTTTGAATATTCATTGATCTTTTTATTTCTATCTTCATAAAGACCTACTTGCTTTAATAAATGATCTGTATCCCCATTAACCTTATATAGCTTTTTGAAAAAGCTTAGATTCTCCTCAGCTGTAAGCTTTGAAAAATGAACAGGCATTTCAAATCCTACTCCAATATCCTGATAAAAATCTTTTCCATATGTTTTTAAATCTTTTCCCCTATATAATACTTCTCCATCATACCGACTTAAAAGCTTAATCAATATCTTTTGTGTAGTACTTTTTCCTACACCACTAGGTCCTAAAAGACCCAATATTTCTCCATCTTTCATATGAAAAGTAATTCCTTTTATGGTACTTTCTTTATTCTTAGGGTACTTGAAATTTAAATTTTTCACTTCAAACATATTTGTACCTCTCTTCAAAATACTTATTTATAGTATCAGTATGTACCAAACAATTATTTTTTATCACGCGAAAGAAAACAGACAAAATAGCTATAAATACTGATTTTTCTTTATATACCTCATATTCCGCTGAAGTATATAGAATTCCAGAATAATTAAAATGCTACTTTTTATGATGAACCACGGACATAGATGGTTTCAGGAATCTGAAGATGCCGAAGAACAGTCTTTACATTTAGCGCTAAATCTTTT
>JAOARV010000041.1 GCA_025210395.1 Marinisporobacter sp. | reverse complement strand
TTGATTAAACATATAATATACCTCCCAAATATAAGTAAACAACTCATAAAAAAAGTATATCATAATTGGAAATTAAAAAGCCCCATTCTTAACTCTTAATTACTATAAATCCACACAATATGAGAAAGAACCAATAAAGTAGATACTTATGAGTTAGATGAAAATATTATAAAGATATGGGAAAGAAAATATGATTTTCCTTTTGTAAAAGTAAGTGCTGTGAATAAAGAAGGGATCAATGAGTTAAAAGAAAAAATGATTGATCAGGCAAATATAGAAAAACATGAAAAAGTAATTATAGGAGATCTTATTGAACCAAATGATTTTGTGGTACTAGTAACTCCTATTGATAAGGCAGCACCAAAGGGAAGAATGATCTTACCTCAGCAGCAAACTATCAGAGATATTATTGATCATGGTGCAGTAGCTATTATTACAAGAGAGACAGAGCTGAAGGAAACATTAGCCTCCCTAGGGGAAAAGCCAAAGCTTGTTGTGACAGATTCTCAAGCATTTAAAAGAGTCAATGAAGATACACCAAAGGATTTAACTTTAACTTCTTTTTCTATCTTATTTGCTAGATATAAAGGAGAGCTGAAGCCTTTAGTATTAGGCGCTAAGAAGGTAAAGAACTTAAAACCAGGAAATCATGTGTTGATCTGTGAAGGCTGTACCCATCATAGACAAGATGGAGATATCGGTCGAGATAAAATTCCAAGATGGCTTGAAAAGATGGTAGGAGGAAAGCTTCATTTTCAGTGGACATCAGGGACAAAATATCCTACACCTGAGGAAATGAAAAAGTTTGATTTGATTATTCATTGTGGCGGATGCATGTTAAATCCTAAGGAAATGGAATTTAGAATCAGTCAGGCTATTAAAAATAATATGCCCATTGTCAATTATGGCGTATTAATCGGCATGGTTACAGGAGTCCTTAAAAGAGCATTAGAACCCTTTCCTGAGGTGACAGAAATGTTTGAAAAAGAATAAAAGGTTTGGAGGGTTTACTCCAATCCTTTTTTCTTTGAGAATTTAAATCTTCCGCTACTTTCATTGTTTTCAAGAGGGATGATAATACTTTCATCATCCTTTTCAGTTTGATAATTAGCGGACATACAGCCTGATTCCTTATAAAGTTTTAGATATCGTTTTGATTTGTTATTCATGGTAGATCTCCTTTCTAAATTTTTTTCCAGCCTTGGTTGATAATATTTACATTATTTTGATTTGGATCATTAGACCTTTGAATGATTCCTTCAAATAAATAACCATTTGTTCTAGAAACCCCTTCAATAATGCCACTACAAACAGCAAACCTTCCACTCATATCTGCATTTTTTTCAGGGAGGAAGGGTTGTTCTAATAGTAAATCCTCTCTATATTCTTCGTATAAATGCCACATTTTTTGTTCTAATAAATCATCACAATAGGTTACAGGAAGGTGAATATCCTCTAGTGCTTCCTTTCTACTGATCATATAGCTATGGGAAAATAACTTTTCTGTAAGATGATTGATGATTTCCTCCATCTCCATTTCTAGAGAAGGATCCATATGCAGCTTTAAAAGTTTTTTACTAACGGAGCGAATCAATAAATAGGTTCTGTGAATACTTCCTAATGCTAAGGGATGGATACTTTCTAAAAGCTGTGAAAATACTTTTGCTAAGGAAATATCCTCTGTAATCCCTATGGTACCTTTAAGGATTGTAATGAAGGAATAGACATCTTCTACACTTATAGGAATCCTAGCAGAAGGATTATGGGGATCTTGGGGATTAAAAACATTTGTAACATTTGGGTCTACTGGACTTAATTCAGCCATTTTTGTCATAAGGATTTCTGAGGCGCCTAAGGAAATAAGGGTACCAGCACTATAGGATTTAAAAGGGATTAAAACAGAAAATTGATCTGTATACTCATAAATAAGGTGTACAAGTCTTAAAGCAGTAAGTACATCTCCCCCCTTTGTATATAAGAATAAATCAATCGGCTCTCCCTTTGGGATTTCTTCTAAATATTCATGGAATATGGGAATAATATCTGGTGCAATTCTGGTACTCACATTTTGCCGATCTCCAGCTATATAAGAAAGTACGTGGGATTTTCTGATAGTTGATATTTCTTGAATGAGTTCTTTTCTTCTCTGGCGATGCATCATAGCAACGATCCTTTCTATAGGTTAAGTAATAATCAAGAATATTATTTGAGTTTTACATAAAAAATATTGCTATTTTTTTTGAATAATTTTGATCTTTAAGATCAATAATAGAAAGGTAAATAAATTAATTAAAAAAACGAGGAGGAAACAAAAATGCATTTCACAAATCAACAAATTTCAGGAAGCGCTTCAAATCAATTACATTTTGCTCCAGTAGCAAGAACAATTTCTAACATGGGTACTACAGTTACTTATAGCTTACATTCAGCTAATCAAGTAAGTGCGCATAACACACTTAATACTGTATCTGGAAATATGAATATAGCAGGTGCAAATCAATTTGTAGCTTATCCACAAGCTCAATGGAACCAATTAGGACTTAACCAAGTAAATACTGCTATTAATGCTAGCCAATTTAATCAATTAACTAGTGGCGGATTTATTGGAAATCAAATGATGGGATCTCAAGGATATTATGTAAGAAGCTTAATGGTTCAACCATCTATTGATATTTCTGAAACAACTAGTGATGTAGTAGTTACTGCTTGTGTAGGAAATTTAGGCATTCATGATGTAAACTTAAATGTAACAGATAATTCTGTTACTATTTCAGGTGTTGCATGGACAGGTGCTGAAAATGTTGTATTAAATAGAACAGTAGCTCTTCCAACTAGTGTAAGAGCAGAAGCTATTGATGCAAACCTACAAAGTGGTATCATGGAAATCAGATGCCCTAAAATTGAAAAAAGCATTAGACAAAGAACAACTATTAATGCAGATACAATCCAAGCAAAATAATTAAGAAACTTAAAAAAAGATTAAAAAGAAAGCGAAGAAAATTTTATCATTTTCTTCGCTTTTTCTTTGTATAGATTTACTTTATTAAGTAAGTAGGGAAATAAGAATCAGGAGGAGGTACAGGACATCCTCTATAAGTAAGAGTATAAGGGATTAATAAATCATCCTTTGTAAGAATACTATTTACATGTCCGTAGCCATGATGAGATTCTTGATCTTCAAATACATGTAAAACAACGTCTTTTATTCCTACTGGAAGCTTTTCGTCTGGTCTATCGCTAGACCAATTTCCTCCAGCGGGGAGATTGTCTTTTCTACCGTCAGCCCCAAATTGTACAAAATAGCCTGTATTTTCTCTTAAATCATATTGATTGTTATTCTTTTCTTTAGATATTAAAGCTCTTTTTGTATCATAAATATAGAAAGTATCATTTTCTAAAGCGTAAAAGTGATTATTTTTCATAAAAATGTGATCAAATTTTTCATCAAGAATGATTTCTCTATTCAAGTCAAGGATACCGTATTTTTTGCCAAGTTTAGAAAATCTAATATATCCTTCTTCATAAACGCTGATTTTTTTATATTCTGGTGGAAGAAGGAGTCCTTTTTTTATATCCATTAGACCAAAGGTAGCGCCCTTAAGACCCTCGGAAGAACTACGCCCACCATATTCTCCATCTTTTAGAAAAGCAAATAAATTTTTATGGACTTTCCCTATATCTCGATAATCTTTAGAAGACACTCTTTTAAAACTTTCATCTACAAATGCATATCTGTGATCAGGAAGTTCAACTACAGCATATCCATTAGAAAATGGATATATATCAAGGTATTCATCCTCTGAAAGAATTCCTTGTTCTTTATCTATGACTAAAATTTTGTGAGGGTAAATCCCTTGAGCAAAGATCATATTCTTTTCTACTCTAAATGCGTTATGGATAGGTTTTTCAAATGTGTAGAATTCTTTGAAAGTATCATTTTCTTTTTTATAAACTTTTCCCACATCTTCCTTTGTATTTACAAAAATGTGATCTTCATCTAATACATTGATATCCTTGAAATCTTCATGGAATAAATCATTCCCATCAAAATCAAATATTTTACAGAGTTTGTTTTTGCCTATGTAGTTAAAAATAATATAATTTTCTTTTATTTGAGTATATATTTTTTCATTATCTTGAATCAGTTTTTTGATAAAACTTCCGTTTCTATCAATAATCCAATAAGAATCATCTTTTTTAACTAAAAGGTTTTTAGCATCATTTTCAGGAAAAAATAGCTCATCAAATTCAGGCTTAAGGATAAGATTTCCATTAAGGTGTACTACTCCATATCCTTTAGCTGTGAGTAAGGGGTAAAGCTTTTGGTTATAATTAGTTTCTTTATAGAATAAGAAGAAATAGGGAATCTTTAGTCTTTTCAATTCTTTTAAACCAATTAAAGAATATCCATTTGCATTATAGGTAGTTGCTTTCTGATTACCAATATATATAGATACATCACTCTTATAAATATTTTGGTTATTTTTTAAGTGAGTTGCATTCTTTTTCAAGATTTTTGTATCAATAGTGAAATTCAAATCTTCAGTGAAATATTTTTTTTCTTGATCTGAATAAGTTCCCTTTCTTGTGAAAACAGTTTTTCGAAGAGCGGAATGCCATTTTTTTTCATAGCCAAGGGCTTCTAAGTCTTCAATACAAATAAAAACATCTGCTTGTCCACTTATGGTATAAGTGTTTAAATAAGTGGTCTGAACACCTGTATTGAAAAGGACTTCATTAGAAGATTTTTCATAAGTTCCTTCAATTTTTTGCTCGGTAAAGCCATGAAAAGGAAAAAGTACAATCATCAAAAAACAGATGAAACTTAAAAATAATTTTAGTTTTTTCATAAGTCCCTCCTAATATAGAAATCTTTATAGAATAAATAGAACTTATATATTATAGCATATTTTGCATAATTATCCTCGGAATAAAATAGAATCTTATAGAAATTATAAAAAATAAGCTATAACCCTATTATAGATTGTAGCGTCGATTGTCTTCATTTTAAAATGGGGTGCAGCTTTTCTGATCAATCTTTCTGATATAAATTCGCCTCCATTATTTTTATTTACTATTTCAATATGCCTCTAGAATGAAAAATTTAAACATAAGCATATAGCATACCTATTCATAATAAATATAGGATAGGAGGTGTGTATTGCAATGGAAAAGAAGAAGGTTGGAGTGGGTACCTTTTTTTTGTGTTTCATACTTTGTGCATTTATTATTTTTGGACCCTTTTATTTTATGAATAGGAAAAAGCCTAAAAATATAGAAGAAAAGGATCAACCCTTTAAAGGGGTTATTACTATGTGGGATTATCCTCATTTAGACAGTAAGAGTGGTACTCGATATGGGTGGATGCTCGGTAAGATTAAAAAATTTGAAAGAGAACATCCCGGGGTTTATATTGAATTGAAGGCAATCAATTTAAAAACAGGTCCTTTTAAAATAGAAACAGCTATCAAAACCAAAACATATCCAGATATTGCCCCTGTTGCATCTGATTATAGTATTATTCATCAAAAGCTATTAGAGCCAGTAGATGAGTATTTATCAAAAAAAGAGTTATCTGATTATAGACCTCAAGCGTTATCTGCTGTTCAAATGGATGGTAAGACCTGGGGATTTCCTTGTATGATGAGTACTTATACCTTATTTTTAAATCTAGATTTGTTTCATGAAAAAGGGGTAAATCCTCCTAAAAATGGGAATTGGACTTATGATGAATTCATAAAGACGTTAAAGGCTCTTACCTATGCTTCTGATGGAGATGAAAAAATAGATGTATATGGATTCAATTCCTTTATTGGTGTAAATGATTATAATACTTGGGGAATTATACTCTCTGATGGAGCAAAAATAACTGATAAAAGGTGTCGCTATCAATTTAATAATAAAAAAGCAGTTACTGGTTTAAAAAAGTTAGTGAATTTGAAGCTAAAATATAAGGTAACACCTGATAATTTTGGAGAAAACTTAGAAAAAGAAGCATGGGAAAGCTTTTCTAAAGAAAAAAAAGTAGCTGTTTATCCTACAGGAACTTGGGCTGTAAATGCACTCAACAAATTAAAAAATAAAGGAGAAGGCTTTGCATTTGATGTGGTAAATTATCCTACAGGAGAAAGAGGAGAGCCTATAGCTATTTGTAAAAACACAGCTGCCTATGGAATATTCAAGCAGAAGGATGAGAAAAAACTAAAGATGTGTGTAGAATTTCTAAAATTTATTAGTCAAGAAAAATTCCAAAAGGAATTAAACCGTTTAGGCACTTTTCCAGTGAAAAAAAGTGCAGGAGAAATTTATAAAGAGGATCCTTACATGTCAAAAATAGAGAAAAATTTAGTATATACGAAGAATATTCCAAAGCACGCCCATTGGTCAGCTATTGAAGATATTCTTCAGAGTCAGATCAGGCAAGTGCTTCTTCAAAAAAAGACAGTAGAAGATGCATTAAAGGATGCAGAAAAGAAGATTACAAGTTATAATGAGATTGCTGAAAAAATGATTAAGGAATAGCTTTATATGGTATACTTAAAATAAATTTGATAATTATAATAAAGTAGTATATCTGAAATCAAAACTTGAAAAGTAATTTAATAATTATAAAAATTAGCTAGGAGTGAAATTAGGTGGATATTAACAATGTTTATAATAGATTAATAGAAAAAATTCAACCAGAGCAAATATTAAAAAATGAACCTATGAAGAAGCATACTTCCTTTAGAATAGGAGGACCAGTGGATTTGATGATTCTTCCAAAAACAAAGGAAGAAGTTCAAGGAGCTATAAATATTTGTAAAAAGTATCAGGTGGATTATTATATTATTGGGAATGGTAGTAATCTTTTAGTAAGAGATGAAGGAATCAGAGGGGTTGTTATTAAGCTTGCTGATAACTTTAATAAAATAAATATAATGAAAAATCGTGTAATAGCACAATCAGGTGTTTTATTATCTTCTTTATCGAATCGTTTAGTGAAAGAAAGCTTTAAAGGATTTGAATTTGCAAGCGGTATTCCAGGAACATTAGGTGGAGCCGTTGTTATGAATGCAGGAGCCTATGGTGGAGAAATGAAGGATGTATTAGTAGGAGCCTATGTTGTAGATGAAAAGGGAAATTTCATTTATTTAAATAAAGAAGAGCTAGCGTTAGATTATCGAACAAGTGTGATTCAGGAAAAGGGATATGTTGTAGTGGAAGCAGAAATGGTATTTGAAAAGGGAGAAATGGCTGAAATAAAGGAAAAAATTAAGGATTTCACTAAGAGAAGAACGACTAAGCAGCCTCTTCATTTGCCCAGTGCAGGAAGTACCTTTAAAAGACCTACTGGATATTTTGCAGGAAAATTAATTGAAGATGCAGGGCTTAAAGGGGTTCGAGTAGGAGGAGCACAAGTATCTGCTCTTCATTGTGGGTTTGTTGTAAATGTAGGGAATGCTACAGCAGAAGATGTGATTCATTTAATAGAGCTTGTTCAAAAGGTGGTAAAGGATCAATTCGGTATAACCTTAGAAACCGAGGTAAAGATTATGGGGCAGGAGCAATAGATCAAACAGAAATGGAAGTGAAGAACAAATGAAAATTTTTGCAGATTATCATACCCATACCATCTATAGTCATGGAAAGGGAACTATAAAAGAAAATGTTGATATGGCAATCAATAAAGGATTAAGAGAAATTGCTATATCAGATCATGGTTTTGGACATTTACTATTTGGTGTAAAGAAAAAGAATTTATCTAAGATGCGAGAGGAAATTGATAAGATCAATCAATTAACAAAAAAGATAAAGGTAAAGCTAGGAATGGAAGCGAATATTATTAGTAGAGATGGAAAATTGGACATTGGTCAGGATACCATCAACCAATTAGATATGGTGCTAGCAGGATATCATTTTGGTGCACTGCCTAATAATTTAATAGATTGCTTTCAGATGCATGGCAATAATTTTTTAGCAAGATATTTTCCTACAATAGATAAAAAGGCAAGGGTAATCAATACAGATGCAGTAGTTGCAGCTATTTACAATAATCCTATTGACATTCTTACCCATCCTGGGGCAAAGGCGAATATTGATACAAGGGAAGTGGCAAAGGCTGCGGCAGCTAGAGGAACGGCACTAGAAATCAACAGTAGCCATGGCCATTTAACAGTAGAATATATAAAAATTGCTATGAAAGAGGGAGCAAAATTTGTGATTAGTAGTGATGCCCACAGACCCGTTGATGTAGGAAATGTTACAAAAGGCATCAAAAGAGCTCAAGAGGCAGGTCTTAGTGTAGACAGAATTATTAATGCAGAAGAGTAGAGAGGAGGATCACTATGAAGCTAGTCATTATTACAGGATTATCTGGTGCAGGAAAAAGTCAGGCAATGAAGAGTATGGAGGATATGGGGTTTTATTGTGTAGATAATCTTCCTCCAGCGCTCATTCCTAAGTTTGCAGAGCTTTGTACCCACGCACAGGGAGAAATAGAAAAAATTGCTTTAGTGATTGATATAAGAGGTAGAAGGTTCTTTGATGATTTATTTGAGAGTTTAAAGAGGATTCAAAAGGAAGGACTTCATTATGAAATATTATTTTTAGAGGCATCTGATCCTGTACTTATTAAAAGATATAAAGAAACCAGAAGAATGCATCCTTTAAGTCCTAGAGGAAGAATTATAGAAGGGATCAATGCAGAAAGAAATAGATTATCTGAATTAAAGAAAAATGCAAAATATATTGTAGATACGTCTAATCTCACTTCAGCTCAATTAAAAGAAGAAATCAAAAAAATATATATGGAGGGAGAAACGAGTCATAATCTAACTATATTTGTGCAATCCTTTGGATTTAAAAAAGGAATATTATTAGATGCAGATTTAGTTTTTGATGTAAGATTTTTACCAAACCCCCATTATATTGATGAATTAAGACCTTGTACAGGGAATGATCAACAGGTAAGGGACTATGTAATGAAGTGGCCTGAGAGCATTCAATTTGTAGAAAAATTAAATGATTTAATAGACTTTCTAATTCCCTATTATATAAAAGAAGGAAAATCCCAATTAGTTATAGGTATTGGATGCACAGGAGGAAAACATCGATCTGTAACGGTAGCCAATATTTTATATGAAACATTAAAAGAAAAAGGACATCGTGCCATTATCAATCATAGAGATTCAGTTATTGTAAAGGAATAAGCTTAAAATGGATTTGTTTGATTGGCTAAAGCCTGGACTAAAAATAAAGAGATGGCTTTTTTTAGGATCTTTAGGGATTGCTTTTTTTATACTTGGGGGATATGGTGTGATCAATAAGCTGTTTTTGAGGAATCAATTCTTTGATTATTATGGAATTCTTTTGTTATTAGGAATTTTATTCATTGGAATGAGCTTAAAAAAAGGTGCAGCATCTATTATCAATTTATTAGATACGCCAGGGGCTTTTATAAAAAATAAGATTGATAAAAAGCTATATGAAAAACGTATTTTAAATAAGGGACCTAAGACAGTAGTTATTGGAGGCGGAACAGGACTTTCCGTTCTTTTAAGAGGACTTAAAAAATATACTTCGAATATTACGGCTATTGTGACGGTAGCAGATGATGGTGGTGGATCAGGAATTTTAAGGGAAGATCTAGGAATGCTTCCTCCAGGAGATATTAGAAATTGTATCTTAGCATTAGCAGATACAGAGCCTATTATGGAAAAATTACTGCAATATCGATTTGAAGAAGGACAGTTAAAGGGGCAAAGCTTTGGAAATTTATTGATTGCTGCTATGAATGGCATATCAGATAATTTTGAGGAAGCCATAAAAAAAATCAATCATGTTTTAGCCGTTACAGGGAAGGTTTTACCAGTAACAGTTGAGAATATTACCCTTTATGGAAAGTTGAAAAATGGAAAAGTCATTAAAGGTGAATCTCAAATTCCTATAAAGGTAAAGGAAATGGATAGTGGGATTGATCAGGTTTTTATTAAACCAGGGAATGTAAAGCCTTTAGAAGAATCTCTAGAAGATATCATGAATGCTGATGTGATTATTCTAGGACCAGGGAGCTTGTATACAAGTATTATACCAAACTTATTAGTGGAAAATATTGGGAAATCCATTAAGGATTCACATGCTACAAAAGTTTATATAACCAATGTCATGACCCAACCTGGAGAAACCGATGGATATACAGTATTAGACCATGTTGAAAAGATATTAAAATATTTAAAGAGTGAAAAGATTGATTGTGTTTTTGTAAATGGAGAGAAAATTCCTAAAGAGGTATTAAAAAAATATGCTCAAGATGGAGCAGAGCCTATAAGGATCACAAAGGAAGAGAGAAAAATATTAAAAGAAAGAGATATTCATGTTATAGAAGGACCCTTTGTAGATATTAAGAAGCAGTATATAAGACATGATGCAGATAAGCTATCTGAAATGATTACAAAATTAGCAGAAGAAGAAAAGGATGGCTTGGATAAGAAAAGAAGAATGGATGTTTCGAGGGTATGAACAATTTAAAAAGTATAGATGAAAGAAGTTAGCAACTTATGGTATAATAATTAAAAGCTGGTTATGATCACATCTAAAGATTTTCTCATTGTAGTTAGGGGTGGAAGTTATGAGGAAAGAGATTAGTGCTGGTGGTGTGGTTGTTTTTGGAAATGCTATACTACTTTTACGTAAATACAATGGAGATTGGGTATTACCAAAAGGAAAAGTAAAAAAAAATGAAAAGATCAATGTTGCTGCAATTCGAGAAGTCTATGAAGAAGGAAAAGTGAAGGGTGAGATTGTAAAATATATTGGAAAAATTAATTATTCTTTTAAAAACTGTTGGCAAGAGCATGAGGTTGTTCATAAAACCGTCCATTGGTATTTAATGAAAGCAAGAAATATGGAGTGTATCCCATTAAAAGAGGAAGGGTTTGTAGATGCACGATTTGTGCATATGGATAGGGCTACTGAGATAGCGAAATATGAAGATGAGAGAGAAATCATACAAAAAGCAATCGACGAAATAAAAAAAGACCTCAACAGTTAAGGGGGTCTTTTACTGTTTGTTATAGATGGTTTCAAATATTTAAAACTCATAAAAAAAGTTTAAAATGCAAAAACTAAGATTATCAAAAATTTTTATTATTTAGATTCTGTTAAAATTAACAAAAAATTGAGGAATCTATGTTATAATGGTGGAAATGTACTATAAATATCATGATACTATAAAGATAGTTTTGTTAGAAATGTTCAGGTTCTGGAAGTAGGTGATAATATGTCCTTTTCTATGAAAACAAAGAATGAATTGGCTAGAATCGTTCCAGAAGAAAGGTGCTGTCAATTAGCTGAATTATCAGCGTTGATTCGAATGAGCGGGACAATACAATTAATGGGGTATAAAAAACTAAGTGTGAAAATTGTTACAGAGAATGCGGCTATTGCAAGGAAAATTTTCACATTGATTAAAAAATGTTTTGGCATTCATACAGAACTACGAGTAAGAAAAAATAAATTGTTAAAAAAGAATAATCACTATGTGATTATTATCAGCAGTGAGGCAGGGGCAAACGATATCCTGGAAAAGACAGGAATTTTAAAGATGGATCATCAACAATTTATAATAGATTATAATGTACCTAAGAAATTAATAGAGGATAAGTGTTGCAAACGAGCTTATTTACGAGGGGCTTTTTTAGGAGCAGGCTCTGTGAGTGATCCAGAAAAAACCTATCATTTAGAATTTGTTACAAGTAGTCAACAACATAGTGAAGGATTAAAAGATTTAATCAATCATTTTGAACTTGGAGCCAAGATTGTTCAAAGGAAAAATAGTTATGTGGTATATTTAAAAGAAGGAGATCGTATTGTTGATCTACTGAATATTATAGGAGCCCATTTAGCTTTATTAAAGCTTGAGAATATAAGGATAGTGAAACAAGTAAGAAACAATGTAAATAGGATTGTAAATTGTGAAACAGCTAATTTAAGTAAAATCGTGAATGCTTCTATTCGGCAGATTGAAAACATAGAATATATACAAAAGAACGCAGGCTTTAAAATACTTCCTAATAATCTTCGGGAAATAGCAGAGTTAAGACTTGATTATAAGGAAGCTAGTTTAAAAGAGCTAGGACAAATGCTAAATCCACCTGTTGGAAAATCAGGGGTAAATCATAGACTGAGAAAAATAGAGAAAATTGCAGAAAAATTAAAGCAGAATGAGGGGGAGAATGTAAATGATTAATAGGGAAATTACGGTAATGAATGAAGAAGGATTACGTGCGAGAAAAGCAGCCTTATTTGTACAGTTAGCAAATAAGTTTAGTTCTGATATTTTTGTAGAAAAAGATACAAAAAATGTGAGTGGAAAAAGTATTATGTGCATTATGGCATTAGGTTTATTAAAGGGTGAAAAGATTTTAGTAACTGTAGATGGACCTGATGAAGCACAGGCTGTAAAAGAGATCGTAGATTTTTTTGAGGACTCACAAAAAGACTTATAAAAAAACTATTCCATTAGGAATAGTTTTTTTTATTCGCTAGGAAATTATAAAACTTATAATCTGTGGATAACTTATGATTGAGAAATCAAATGTTTGACTACTTTCGAAATGAGCATGTGCGGAAGCATAATGCGAATTTTTTTATAAATAAAGAAAGGATGTAAGATTATGTAGTGTAAATATAAAGTGGAAAATAGGAATATAGACATTATTTTAGAATACTTTAAATAATTTAAAGGAATTTAAAGGAATTTGTACAATCTTATCGAATAAATTAAGATGAATGATTTTTACCATCTCAGTTTGGGAGGAATTTATGTTTAGAATAAATGTTAACTTTTTAAAGCCAGGAATGACTTTAGCAAAAACGATTTACGGAAATGATGGACAAGTATTATTGAGTACGGGTGTGAATTTAAAACAAACCTATATTGAAAAACTGAAAAAAATTGGTATTAGTAGTTTGTACATAGATACGAAAGAAACAGCTGATATTGTCATTGAAGATATTATATGCGAACAAAATAGATTTGAAGCAAAAAATATTATTAGAGAGACCATGAACAATGTTTATAAGGGAAGGGTCATAGAGACACAGGAAATATTTAATGCAGTTGGTCATATTTTAGATGATCTCTTAGGGAATAAAGATATTATGCTAAATCTTTCGGATATTAAAGCGGTAGATGATTATACCTTTGCTCACTCGGTAAATGTTTGTGTATTATCTCTTGTAATAGGGATTGCTATGGGATACAATAGAGAAAGATTGGAAAAACTTGGAGTTGGAGCTGTTCTACATGATATAGGAAAAATTGCAATTCCTATAGATATATTAAATAAACCTGGTAAATTAACAGATACGGAATATAAAATGATTCAAGAGCATCCTCGATTAGGATATGAGATTGTAAAAAAACATTCGAGTATTAGTAGTCTTAGTGCTATGGTGGTTCTAACCCATCATGAAAGATATGACGGAGGAGGATATCCTTTAGGGAAAAAAGGAGAAGAAATATACGAATTTTCTAGAATCGTTGCCATAGCAGATGTATATGATGCATTGACGTCGGATCGAGTTTACAAGAAAAAAGCTATGCCTCATGAAGCCATAGAATATCTAATAGCTATGGGAAATATTCAGTTTGATGGGAATATTGTAAATAAATTTATTCAACATGTGGCCCCTTATCCTATTGGAACTATTGTGAGATTAAATACAGGGATTCAAGGAATTGTTGTAGCTGTAGATAAAAATTATCCAAATAGGCCAATAATTAGATGCTTTTGGAATAAAAAGGGAGATACCTATTTGAATGAGGCAGAGATCAATCTTGCCCATTTGCCAGCTATTAAAATCTCAGAGGTGTTAGAGAATCTTGAATAGTTTTTTTATATAATTTTGATATAATAAGGTATGAACCAATGGTTCATACCTTTTTTGATGATATTAACCCCAGATCTTTAGGAGGTGGTATATAAACATGACAAAAAATGAACAGATTATCAAATATATAAAAGATTTGCCTGTGGGAAGTAAAATATCTGTAAGAGGAATTGCACAGGACCTAGAAGTAAGTGAAGGAACGGCTTATAAGGCTATTAAGGATGCAGAAAGAAAGGAACTTGTTAGCACGATTCCTAGAGTTGGAACCATACGAGTTGAAAAGATTGAAAAAAAGCAAATAGATAAAGTAACCTTTGCGGAAGTATTAAATATTGTAGAAGGACAAATCATAGGAGGACATGAAGGGATTTACAAAATTGTCAATAAATTTGTAATTGGAGCCATGTCTATTGATGAGATTGAAAAATATATTAGTGAAGGGGACTTGCTAATAGTAGGAAACAGAGATGATGTCCATAAGCTTGCACTAGAAAAAGAATGTGCAATCCTTATTACAGGAAGTCTTTCTTGTAAGGATGAAATCAAGAAAATAGCTAATGAGAAAAAGCTACCGATCCTTTCTACTAGCTATGATACATTTACTATTACAACAATGATTGATCGGGCTTTACATGAAAGATTGATTAGAAAAGAAATATTGATTACAGAAGATATTATGCCCCATACTATTTATTATTTAAAAGAGGGAGATCTAGTCTGTGATATGAAAAAACTAGTGAAAAGGACAGGGCATAGTAGATATCCTGTTGTAGATAGTAATTTACAGGTAATAGGAATTGTATCTCCAAGAGATATTGCAGGAGCAGATAGTACGGAATCTATTGTAAAGGTGATGACCAAAAACCCTATTACTGTATCTGTCAATACATCTGTAGCTTATATTTCTCATGTGATGATTTGGGAAGGATTAAAAATAGTACCAGTTGTAGATGGAAAGAAGCTTGTAGGAGTCATTACTCGTAAAGATGTAATCAAGGGACTGAAGCAGATGAAGAATCAGCCTCATATGGCAGAGCCTTTTGAAGATATGATTACGAACCAGTGTAATGTGGAAGAGACAGAAAGGGGAATAAAATTCTCAGGAGAAATTACTCCTATGATGCTAAATGACCGAGGAATTGCCAGTGCTGGTGTTTTAGTACTACTCATGTCTACTGCTGGGTGTACAGCCATTAAGATGCAAAAAAATTTAGATAGTGTTATTGATAGCTTTATGATTTATTATATAAAGCCATTGCAGCTTGAAAGTAAATTTGAAATTTATGCAGATATTATCAATGTGAGTAGAAAGTTTTATAAAGTAGACATTACAGCTTATCATAATGATGAGATTGTATCTAAAGCCATGATGTCAGCAAAACAGTTAAGAAGATAGGAAGGAGGTAATTATGGGAGATTTTGTCCATTTGCATGTGCATACAGAGTACAGCTTACTAGATGGTGCAGCTAGAATCAAACCCCTTATAAAGACTGTAAAGGATTTAGGGATGAAAGCGGTTGCCATAACAGATCATGGTTCTATGTTTGGTGTGATTGATTTTTATAAAGAAGCCAAAAAGGAAGGAATTAAACCTATTATAGGGTGTGAAGTTTACACAGCTACTAGAAGTCTTCTAGATAAGGACCCCATAAAAGACAAAAGGCAGGGTCATCTAGTTCTTCTTGCAAAAAATAATGAGGGGTATAAAAACCTTATGAAAATCGTATCCTTAGGGTATGTAGATGGTTTTTACTATAAACCTAGAATAGATGAAACGGTTCTTAAAAAATATAGTGAAGGAATCATTGCTCTTAGTGCATGTCTTGCTGGGGAGGTTCAACAAAGACTTTTAAATAAGGATTACGAAGGAGCTAAAAAAGAAGCCTTGAGCCTTCAAAATATATTTGGGAAAAATCATTTTTATTTAGAGCTTCAAGACCATGGGATCGAAGAGCAGAAAATGGTCAACAATCAGCTCATTAGGCTTAGCCAAGAAACAGATATCCCATTAGTTGCAACGAATGATATTCACTATTTAAAAAAGTCTGATTCAGATATTCATGATATACTTCTTTGCATTCAAACCGGGAAAAATGTAGAGGATGAAGATAGACTTAAATTTCCAACAAAGGAATTTTATATAAAATCTCCAGAAGAGATGGAAAAGCTCTTTCCCTATGCAAAGGAAGCACTAGAAAACAGTGTAAAAATTGCTGATATGTGCCAGGTAACCTTTGATTTTAATCAGATGTATTTACCTAAATATGATGTTCCTGATGATTATACTGCAAAGCAGTATTTAAGAAAATTATGTAATGAAGGATTGAAAATACGCTACAAGGAAATTACAGAGGAGCTTTTAGAAAGATTAGAATATGAATTATCAACCATAGAAAATATGGGATATGTGGAGTACTTTCTAATCGTATGGGATTTTATACGATATGCAAAGGAAGAAAATATCATGGTAGGACCAGGAAGAGGTTCAGCTGCAGGAAGTTTAGTTTCTTATACCTTAGGGATTACAGAGATTGACCCTATTAAGTATCATCTCATTTTTGAACGTTTCCTAAATCCAGAACGTGTAACCATGCCAGATATAGATATCGATTTTTGCTTTGAAAGAAGACAAGAAGTCATTGATTATGTAGTGAGAAAATATGGAAAAGAAAAGGTAGCACAAATTATCACCTTTGGAACAATGGCAGCAAGGGCAGCCATAAGAGATGTGGGAAGAGCACTCAATATGTCCTATGCAGAAGTAGATACTATTGCTAAAAAGATTCCGATGCAGCTAGGGATTTCTATTGATAAAGCATTAGAAATAGATAAAGGATTTAAAGAAATATATGAAAGAGACAATCGGGCAAAATATTTAATTGATGCTGCACGAGCTGTGGAAGGAATGCCAAGGCATGCATCAACCCATGCGGCGGGAGTTGTGATTTCTAAAGAGGCTATTGATGAATATGTTCCTCTTTACATGCACAATGAGGGCATCACAACCCAATTTACTATGACAACCTTAGAAGAGTTAGGTCTTTTAAAAATGGACTTTTTAGGTCTTAGGAATCTAACGGTCATTCGGGATGCCCTAGAGAGTATCGAAAAAAATCATGGGGCAAAAATCAATTTTTCAAATAGCAATTATGATGACCCATTGGCTTACGAAATGATTAGTAAAGGGGATACTCTAGGGGTATTTCAGTTAGAGAGTGCAGGCATGAGGCAATTTATGAAGGAATTAAAGCCCGATTGCTTTGAGGATATTGTAGCGGGGATTTCCCTTTACAGACCAGGACCTATGGATTCCATCCCTAAATATATAGCCTACAAAAAGAATCCAGAAAAAATAGAGTATTTACATCCAAAGCTTGAAAAAATCCTCAATGTAACTTATGGATGTCTCATATATCAAGAACAGGTAATGCAGGTAGTAAGGGAGCTTGGCGGGTATTCCTATGGACGAAGTGATTTAGTTCGTCGTGCCATGGGGAAAAAGAAAATGGCAGTGATGGAGCAAGAAAGACAATATTTTATCCATGGAAAAACAGATGAAAAAGGAAATATTGAAATTGCAGGATGTATAAGAAATGGTGTACCAAAAGAAATTGCTAACCAAATATATGATGAAATGATAGAATTTGCAAAATATGCTTTCAACAAATCCCATGCAGCCGCCTATGCGGTGTTAGGTTATGAAACAGCATATCTTAAAGCCTATTATCCTGTAGAATTTATGGCAGCCCTCATTACAAGTATTATGGGAAATACGGCAAAGGTTGCTCAATATATAGAAGATTGTAAGAAGAAAAATATAGAAATATTACCCCCGAGTGTAAATGAAAGTCATCATAAATTTATGGTACAGGATGGAAAGATCCGATTTGGTCTTTTGGCAGTGAAAAATGTTGGATCAGGTGTAATTGATGCTATTGTAAAGGCAAGAGAAGAAAAAGGAAAATTCTCAAGTTTTACAGATTTTTGTGATAAAGTGGATATGAAAGAAATCAATAAAAGGGCTATTGAGAGCCTGATTAAAGCAGGTGCTTTTGATCATTTAGGTGCCAATCGGGCGCAGCTTTTAGCTATTTATGAAAGAACGATAGATGGAATTGCACAGGATAGAAAAAGAAATTTAGAAGGTCAGGTTTCACTATTTCAAGCATTTGATACAGTTATACCAGATCATGTGAAAAGAGATGATTTACCTGATATAGCTGAATTTGCTCAGAAAAACCTTTTGATGATGGAAAAGGAAGTTGTAGGACTTTATATTAGTGGACATCCTTTATCAGAATATGAGGAGGAAGTAAAAAAAGCTTCAACCATCAATGCAGGAGAACTTGTTGAAATTAATGAAAATCATGAAAATTCTTCTATAAAGGATGGATCTTATATTCGAATAGGAGGGCTTATTGCTCACAGAAAAAATAAGATTACTAAAAACAACAATATGATGGCATTTGTAACGTTAGAAGATTTATTTGGTAGTGTGGAAGTCATCGTTTTTCCGCAAGTTTTTGATAAATATATCAATTTTTTGCATGAAGATAGTGTTGTCATTATAGAAGGAAAAATAAGTATGAAAGAAGAGGAAGAGCCCCAAATTATAGCACAAAAAATATTACCCTTAGTAAAGAAAAATGATGAAGAAATGAAGAAATTATATTTAAAAATTAGTAGAGGTGAAGATCGAGCCCTTTTATTTGAAAAAATTAAGCCCATCTTAAGAACCCATAAAGGAAATGTACCTGTATATTTATATTTAGAAGAAAAAAATAAAAAATTAAAAGCAAACAAGGAGCTATGGGTAACATTACATGATGATTTAACTGAAAAATTGATAAGGATATTAGGAAAAGAATGTGTAAAAATATGTTAATTAGATAGTGGATTTTCATCTATTGGAAATAAAGATATAAAAAAATAATAGAAGACATAAGTGTTAAAGTACAAGGTATATTGCAATTTGATTAAAATTGGAATAAAATAAAATCAAAGTGAATATACTCCAGGGGGAGGACCGATTATGTGGACAGTGGTGTATATGGTACACAACAAAGTAGATGCAAATAGAATTCAATCTCTTTTAATGAATGAAGGATTTTTAGTAAAGTTAAGATCTATTGGTAGGGATGAGGAAGGTGTATTTGAAGTTTTAGTGCCTAATGGAGAAGTGGAAGAGGCCCATGAAGTTTTAGTAAATTTTCAATAAAAACGTTAGGGGAAAGTACCCAAATAGGGACTTTCCCCTATGAAACATAGGGAGAATATTTTATGAAATTGAATAAATACTAATAGAAGGAGGGCGAGCATGAAAAAAATTGGTGTTTTAACAAGTGGAGGAGATTCTCCAGGTATGAATGCAGCCATAAGAGCAGTAGTAAGATCAGGAATTTATAACGGACTAAAGGTAGTGGGGGTTAAAAGAGGCTATGAGGGACTTATAAGTGGTGATATTGAAGATATGAACCTTTCTTCTGTGGCAGATATTATCCATAGGGGAGGAACCATGCTTAGGACTGCTCGAAGTGAAGCCTTCAAAACAAAAGAAGGCTTTGAGAAGGCACTGAATGTAATCAATATTTTTGGTATAGAAGGAATTGTTGTTATTGGAGGAGATGGTTCTTTAAGAGGAGCAGAAAAGTTAAGTCAAGCAGGTATTCCTACAGTTGGTTTGCCTGGAACTATTGATAATGACTTAGCCTATACAGATTATACTATTGGTTTTGATACAGCTATCAATACCGTATTAAATGCAATTAGTCATATTCGAGATACTTCTACCTCCCATGGAAGAGCCAATATTGTGGAAGTAATGGGAAGACATTGTGGAGATATCGCCCTTTATGCAGGACTTGCTGGAGGTGCTGAGAGTATTATTGTTCCAGAAGAAAAATTCTCTATAGATGGAGTGTGTAAAAGACTAATTCAAGGAAGAAATAGAGGAAAATTACATAGCATTATTATTCTAGCAGAGGGCGTAGGGGGAAATTCCTATGAAATAAAAAAAGAAATTGAGAAAAAAGCGGGGATTGATGTAAGACTTACCATCCTTGGGCACATACAAAGAGGAGGAAGTCCAACGGCATTTGATAGAATTTTAGCAAGTCGAATGGGAGGACATGCTGTAGAGCTATTAATGAAAGGGAAAAAAGGAAGAGCTATTGGTATGAAAGGAAATGAAATTTGTGATACAGAAATATCAGAGGCCCTTTCAATAAAAAAAGAAATTAATAAAAGTTTATACGAATTAGCAAAGCAATTGTCCATATAAAGAAGAGCCAAGCTTTTAAGCTTGGCTTTGTGATTTACAAAAATTTATTCCACAAAGAAATAGATTATGGCATAATATATAGATGAATACCTATAGTAAAGAGACAAAAAAACGATAGAAAAACAAAAGGGAGGACAAACTAAATGCATACGAATGATGGATATGTTCGTGTAAGATATGAGGAGACAGATCAAATGGGAGTTGCTTATCATGGGAATTATTATACATGGTTTGAAGTAGGAAGATCTTCATTTTTTAGATCGTTAGGATATACTTATGCTCAATTAGAAGAAGAAGGGATCATTCTACCTGTTATAGAAAGTCATTGTGCATACAAAATAGCAGCAAAATATGATGAGGAGTTAGTCATTCGAACAAGTATAAAAAAATTAAAAGGCGTAAGGCTGAAGTTTTCCTATGAAGTAGTAAGGAAAGAGGATGAGGTAGTCTTAGCCACAGGAAGTACCATTCATGCATTTGTAAATAAAACATTAAAGCCTATAAATTTTAAAAAAGTAAATCCTAAAGTCTGGAAGATTTTGAATGATTGTGTAGATGAGGTGAAGTAAATGCTTATGAAGCTGATTCTTTTATTTACTCTGGTACCGTTAACAGAACTGGCTTTATTGATGAAGTTAAGTAGATATATAGGGGGTTTATATACAGTAGGAATCGTACTATTTACAGGAGTATTAGGAGCATACTTAGCCAAATCCCAAGGAAAGGAAATTCTTTTTCGTATAAAATATGAAATGCAACAAGGGAATTTACCAGGAGAGCAATTGATCAATGGATTATGTGTTTTAGTTGGAGGTGCTATGCTTCTTACTCCAGGTATTTTGACAGATTTATTTGGTTTTATTTTAGTGATTCCTATAAGTAGAGAAATCATAAAAATATACATAAAAAAGAAATTTAACAGGATGATAGAAGAAGGGAATATGAATTTCTATTTTCGGTGGTAAAAAATAATGGTCATTATAGTTTGAAAAGAGTAAAAACGTTTACTGTAAAGATACAAAAATAAATGATCTAATGGTTATAGCGCTAAAATGAATGATTGGAAAAACAACAAGGAATACGAACTGTAAAAGGGATGTAAATATAAATTTTCAGATAAAAAAGAGTAAAATTTACATAAATCGGTTGAATAAATGTAATTTATAGTATAAAATCATAAATTATGCATTATAATGAATAATAAGGCTTAGAATGATAGGGATTAACTGATTCTAGAACTATTTTTCTTGACACCTAGAGGGTGTCCTCTTTTTTTGCATAAAAAGAGTAAGGAGATTATTCCTTACTCAAGTATTTTATAGATTTTTTATTCCCTAGGAAATTATAAAACTTAGAATCTGTGGATAACTTACGATTGAGAAAGCTATAAGTTAATTATTCTGTTTCTGGGTTAATAAATGACGGTTGCTGGATCGGATAGGATAAATCTACACCTCCAAAGTTACTTAAAGGGTTACCTTCTACAAGAATTTTTATTTGATCGATTCCTTCGATACTCGTAAAGCTATAAACAATAGCATCAACCATCATTCTTTGTAGGTCGATTCGGTCCTGATAACTAGATAAAAATGCTTTATTAAAATTTAACGTAAGAAGATTATTATTTTGTACAGAATCTATAAGGGCTACCTTTTCAGGAATTGGAGCTACTAGATTCTTGGGTGAATGATTATTTACTGTTGCATTTTTTAAGCTATCCATCATAAATTCAATTATAGGCTTCTCAGAAGAAGTCATATGGATTGGAAGCAATAGAATCCTTTTTTGATCTAGATCTCGACCTAAATAAACTTTTGGGAAAGTTCCTTTTGGATAAATATCCTTTGTAGTATGACCATAGAAGAAATGATTAGATTCTCTTCTATTGACAAAAAATTTCACTTCATCAATGCCTTTTATAGAAGTAAGGGAATTTACAAAGCTATCAAGGGCAAAAGTCCCCATTTTTTGATCTGTATTATAATTTCCTAATTCCTTTGGTAAATATACGAGGACTCTATTTTTTTGAACTCGTAGCTTGATATTATTTGGAATAGGAGAAACAAAGCCAAAAGCACTTGAGCCACTCTGAAGGTTTTTGATAGTTGCACCTAAAGGGGTACGCGTATAGTTTACAAATCTTGTGATAGGTACAAGATATTCCTGATCTTTATCAGGAAAATATAAGGTTAATCCCATCATGCCAGGAGGGAATGTATTGGTTGAAGGAACATATTTAGAAAAATGGGTATATGTGACTTCAAATTTTAGTGGAGCTATATTCTTTATTACTTCTGCTGTAGAATAGAGCTTTAAGGTATAATCTCCATCAGAAAGATGAAGGTTTTCTTTAGATAGATGTAAAGTATAGATGATTTTACCATCTTCATTAGAAGTATTTTGAATGAGCTTAGAAGCATCTACTGTAGAAATCTTTTCTTTTTCTTTCATGATATCTAGAAGAAAAGAAGAGGATAAATCAGAAGATAATTTTTCGGGAGTGTCTGTTTCAATCTGAAAATCTATAAGAGTAGGATTACTCAAAGGGCTATCAATAGAAGACTTATAAGAGAAAGTATTCTTTTGAGTAGGTAGATCAAATGATAAATCGGGTAGGGATAGATCTAGATTTAAGGGCATGCCTAGAGCCGTAATACAAATAATAACTACGATGAAAAAATTAAAAATTGCCTTTCTCATGGAATCACTCCTTTGTATGTTGAAAACTGTCTAAAAAATAGCTTATAATACCATTATAAGTGATTTACATAAAAGGGAAAAGGAATAGATTACGACAAAATATGAAAAATTTTGATAAAAATAATAAAATTAAGGAGTAAAGTTGATGAAAACTGTAAAAAAAGATGAAATTCATTTATTAAAGATAGAAGACTTAGGACATAATGGAGAAGGTATTGGCAAAATAGATGGTTTTACAGTATTTGCTGATGGAGGGGTACCAGGAGATGAAGTAAAGGTGAAAATTACCCTTATCAAAAAGAATTATGCGATAGGAAAGATTATAAAGTTAGAAAAACCATCGAGTGATCGTGTGAAGCCTATTTGTGAAGTTGCAAATATTTGTGGAGGCTGTCAAACCCAGCATATTGACTATTCAGCACAACTAAGATTAAAAACAAATAGGGTAAGAGCAAATATTGAAAGAATAGGAAAACTTCAAGAGGTTACGATCCATGATACCTTAGGAATGAATAATCCTTATCATTATAGAAATAAAGCTCAGTTTCCTATAGGGACAGAAAATAATGAAGCGATTATCGGATTTTATAAAAGAAAGACCCATCATATTGTAAATATAGAAACTTGTCATATACAGCATGAAATCAATGATCAAATTACAAAGATTGTAAGGGAATATATCAATAAATATAAAATATCCACCTATGATGAAAAAATAGGAAAAGGACTCTTTAGACATGTATTAACAAAGGTAGGTTTTCATACAGGAGAAATCATGGTGGTACTTATTACAAATGGACAAGAAATTACCCATAAAGAAGAATTGATCAAAAATCTTTTAAAAGAAATCCCAGAAATTAAAAGCATTGTACAAAACATCAATAAGAAAAAGACAAATGCTATATTAGGAAGAGAATGTATTACCCTTTATGGAGAAGAAAAAATCGTAGATTATATTGGAAATTTAAAGTTCAATATTTCTCCATTATCCTTTTTCCAAGTAAACCCTATTCAAACAAAGGTTTTATATGAAAAAGCGCTAGAATATGCAGATTTAACAGGGGAAGAAACGGTTTATGATATTTACTGTGGCATAGGAACTATATCTTTATTCTTAGCTCAGAGAGCAAAAAAGGTATATGGTATCGAAATCGTAGAAGCGGCCATAAAGGATGCCAAGGAAAATGCAAGAATTAATGACATCAACAATGCAGAATTTTTCGTAGGAGCAGCAGAAGAAGTAGTGCCAAAGCTTTATAAAAAAGGCATTCAAGCAGATGTAGTTGTAGTAGATCCTCCAAGAAAAGGGTGTGATGAATTAGTACTCGATACTATTGTAAAAATGAATCCAAAGAGAGTGGTTTATGTTTCTTGTAATCCATCTACTTTAGCAAGGGATTTGAAATATCTTGATGAATTTGGATATAGAACAGTAGAAGTACAGCCGGTGGATATGTTTCCTCATACAGGGCATGTGGAGACGGTAGTAAAGCTATATCGAAAATAAATTTAGTATAGTAATTTCAATGGTTGTAGAGTAAATATATCCCTTTTGAAGTTATAAGTGAGCATGGAAATATAATTTATAATTAAAGGAGAGGCAAGCTTATGGCAAAATTAGGTACAGATTCGAAACCAGCAGTAGTCAGAGTTCAATCTCAAGAAAGAGCAAATGAAATTTTAAGAATTTGTGATGAGCATAATTGGAAGGTTGTAATTGGGGTAGAACCTGACAAAGGAGAAGATGTTTATGATGTATATAAACTTTTAGGATATAAAGTTGAGAATACCAAAACTATAACGAAAGATAAAGAAATAGGAAGAAATGATTCTTGTTCATGTGGAAGTGGAAAGAAATATAAAAAATGTTGCGGAAAGAATTTATAGGAAGATGTGGTTGAAGATGAAATGGGAAATTCATTCGGAACAGGATAGACGAATATATGAAGTCTTAAAGGATATTAAAGAAGATGATTACATGATTGCACTAGAAAAATGGGAAAAAATTTTCAAAGAGAAATTAACATTTCCGTTTGAAGCCATGGTTGAAGATTCAGATGATGGTCGTCCAATACAAACAGGAGATAGATTAAAAGTACATGGTATTGGAATGATAGATGATTTACATGGAATTATTGTAGATGTAAGAAAAGGAAGAAAAAAGTATGCCTTTGAATTATGTTTGATTGAAGTATTTGGAGATAATGAAGAAATGAAGCAGTTGGTCGATGATTATAGTGTGTGGTTTGCAAATAGATAGAATATTTGGGTGTTATAAAGAGTATTTGACTGAGGTTAGATGCTTTTTATTATGGTTAAATTATCGAATGACACATAAGGAAAAATTTTAAAAATTATAGAATATACTGTAATATTAAAAATAACGGTAGTGTAATACTTTACACTACCATTATTAATAGCAGGGAAGAATTATTAGAAAAATTTGATAAGGATATATTCAATGCGTTGGTTGATAGGATTGAGATTCTTGAGCCAATGTATTTTGTTTTTGCGTTGAAAAGTGGAATGAGAATAGAGAAGAATATTTCAGAACATAGTTAAAAATGATGAGATTTTAAGTTATAATATAAGTAAGAAAGGGTGATGTTAAGGGAAAGACTAAAGCCTCTCAATGACTATATTTTCAAAAAACTTTTTTGGGAAAATGAAGTAAAGGATAATTTGATTGCATTTTTAAATGCAGTTTTAGATAAAAAAGATAGAGAAAGACTTGTTACTTTAGAAATAATAGATAATAGAGAGTTAACTAGAGAACTTATAAATGATAAGACTGCAATATTAGATGTAAGAGCAAAAACAGAAGATGGAACACAAATTGATATAGAAGTTCAACTTACAAATCAACATAATATGGATAAAAGAACGTTATTCTATTGGGGTAAGTTGTTTAATGAAAATATATCTAAGGGTGAAGATTATAGAAATCTCAAGAAGGTAATAACTATAAATACATTAGATTTTGATTATATAAATTTGGATAAATTTCATACTAAATTTCATCTTTGGGAAGATGAATCAAAAGACTATATGCTTACAGATTTAGTAGAAATCCATTTTGTAGAGTTATCTAAATTCAATAAGTTAGAAGAAAAGAATTTAAAAGAAGATAGACTTCAAAGATGGTTGACTTTCTTTAATAAAGATATTTCAGAAGAAAAATTAAAGGAGTTGATGGAATTGGATAAGGATATAAAAAGAGCTGAAGAGAGATTAGAATATCTGAGTAGCGATAAAAAGACAATAGAAATTTATAAAGCAAGAGAGAAATCACTTCATGAAAGAGCAAATATGATAAGTAGTGCTAAAGATGAAAAGGCAATTGAAATAGCAAAGAAACTATCAGCAATGGGAATGGACGTAGAGAGTATATCAAAAGCTACAGGGTTGAGCATAGAAAAAATTAAAACTTTAAAACATTAAGGCTGAAATCATAAAAGTTATAAATGAATAGGAAGATATGTTTGCAAAATTTGAGAATAAAATATTTAATGCGTTGGTAGATAGAATTGAAATTCTTGAACCGATGCATTTTACTTTTATATTGAAGTTAGGGATTGAGGGATATTATGGAAATAAAGTACATATGGGTATATAATGTACTTTGTAGGACGAATAGAGTGTATATTGAATATAGTGGGGGGAGAAAATATAAAATGTCCAAATTGTGATTCAAAATTGGTCGAAAACGAAGAAGTTTGTTTAGAATGTGGGAATGATTTGACTGGTAGTCAATCAGAGAATTTAGAAGTAGAAGAAAAAATAGAATACTATCTTTCAGACTGCTGAAAAAGCATTAAAACTAAATATATGTAAATTATTAGGAATCCTAAATTCCAAAAAGGATTCTTTTTATTTTGTAGAATATTTGGCGTCGACCTACAGATAGTTGAAGTTTGTCTTGTCAATCACACGAAGAAATGGGTGTACCATGCTTGGTTTGACGGATACAGAATTGTAATTGTATAATTAAATCATGAGAGGGTGTTAAAGATGAGAAGGAATAACAACTAAGTATGATGATGAATTCAAAGCTAATGCTGCTACTATCACGATTCTATGTCCGTCAAACTAGGCATTGGGCAGTATTTCAAGGTTTTAGAATTTCTAAATTCACTCTTAACAAAATAAAAGGAAATCGTAAAGGGTGGAGAAATACATAAATATGTAGAATTGTATTATAATAAAAATAAAAATTGAAAGAATCAAATATAGCAATTGAAATTATGAGGTGATTGAATGGATATAAAGATAGATCGAAAAAGTCGTGTTCCAATTTATATGCAAGTGAAAAAACAAATAGTGGATGAGATTAAAAATGAAAATTTAAAAATAGGTGAAAAATTACCAACGGAAAGGGAATTGGCACAAAAACTAAAGATAAGTCGAAATACAATTAGCAATACATACAATTTGCTTGAACAGGAAGGAGTTCTGGTTTCATATCAAGGCAGAGGAACCTTTGTTTCGGAAGAAGAGAAAACTTGGAAACATCAAACTATAAAGGATAAAATATTAAAAATAATTGACTTAGCATTAGATCAAGCTTTAGAAATAGGCTTGAATACAGAAGAATTCCTTATGCTTGTACAGGAGCGAGTAAAGGAAAAAGAAGCGATTATTAAAAATGCAAATGTATTATTTATTGAATGCAATACGGAGCAAGCAAGAGTATTTGCTGAAGAACTTAGTAGTATTACTAAGTTAAATTTAATTCCTTTGACTATTTCAGAGGTTATAAATATGAGTGAAAAAGTTAAAGAAATAATTGATAAACATGGAATAATTATAACACCATTTAGTCATGTAAACGAAGTGAAGGATCTGATTGATGATAATGAAAAAGAGATATTTGGAGTAGCTGTAAATCCAAGTCTAAAAACCATCGTAAAAATAGCTAAGTATCCTAAAGAAACAAAATATGGATTAATTAGCTTATCGAACAAGTTTTGCTTACAGGTTGACTATGCATTAAAGTCAGCTGGGCTTAAAGAAATCAATATTAAAAATCTAACAAGTACAAATAAAAAAGATCTCTTAGATTTTATTGAAGCGTCGGATGTAATACTAGTATCTCCCGGAAGAGATGACGAAATAAAAAAGCTTGTAGGTGATAAAAAAGACATAATAAGATTTGATTACACCCTTGACCAGAATTCTGTTAAAGTTGTCATGACGAAGATTATAGAAGTAATGGAAGAAAAATATTAAAGAGGCTCTCTCAAAATGAACTGCCCTCTTGTTAAGTAGACAGGGAAAATAATAAAAATAACTTTAAACAGCCAAAGTCCTGAATTCTATTGGACTGAGGCTGTTTAATTGTTTTTGTAGTTGTTTATGAACCGTACGTGAGGGCTTGCTGCTCATACGGCTCAAGTGCAAGAGCGTACAAATTCTTTGATGAATTTCTAAAATTGGACATCGAAAATATATAAATTGGACCATTAGACGGTTGTGTATTTTTACAAGCTTCAATCAATGGATACTCAAAGTTGTGTATAATTATATACAATCGCAATAATGTATGAAGTATAATGTATACTTCTATAAATTGGGTTAAAAGTTGAAAAATGCAGGATTTCGGTCTGCAAGGCTCATGCTGATTTTTATAAAAAAATAAAAAAATATTGTATAAAAAAGTAGTGCGAATAATAAAAAAATGTGCTATAATCTATAAAAATGGATGAATCCAATTTACGTAATGGACCAATATGGATATTGAATAGTATTATGGTTTTGAAGGAGGAAAATTAATGGAAAAAACGATTGTAATTGGAGTTATCGGAGCAGATTGTCATGCGGTTGGAAATAAGATTTTGGAACATGCATTTAGCGAAGCTGGTTTTAATGTAGTAAATATTGGCGTTTTAAGTCCACAGGAAGATTTCATCAATGCAGCAATTGAAACAAATGCAGAGGCGATCATTGTTTCTTCACTTTACGGACATGGAGAAATTGACTGTAGAGGATTAAGGGAAAAATGTGAAGAAGCAGGATTAAAAGACATTTTATTATACGTTGGTGGAAATATTGTTGTTGGTAAACAAGATTTTGAATCTGTAGAAAAAAGATTTAAAGACATGGGCTTTGACCGAGTATATGGTCCAGGAACCTCTCCAGAGATACCAATTGATCATTTGAAAATGGATTTTAATATTGTATAGAATTTGAAGGTGGAAAAATGAAAGCCATATTGTTAGTAGATATTGGGAGTACCTATACAAAGATTACTGCAGTTGATATTGAAAATGAAAGGATTATATCAACTTCAAAGTCTTTAACTACTGCAGAAACTGACTTGATGATTGGATTTAACAATGCATATGATCATTTAAATAAAGAATTAAATGGAGCAGATATCCAGTTTGTTGATAAGATAGCTTGTAGTAGTGCTGCAGGAGGATTAAAGATGATAGCGGTTGGTTTGGTCTCAGAGCTTACATCAGAAGCAGCAAAACGAGCGGCACTAGGGGCTGGAGCTCGATTATTAGGGACCTATAGTTATGAATTAAGCTTGAGTGAAATTAAAGAAATTAAGCTTAAGAAACCAGATATGATTTTATTGGCTGGAGGAACCGATGGTGGCAATAAAAACTGTATTATACACAATGCAAGACTTATAGCTTCTTATATAAAAAATGTACCCGTAGTAGTAGCTGGGAATAAAAAGGCAGTAGATTCAATAGAAGCTATTTTCAAAAAAGAGAATATTCCTTTTAAAATTACTGAAAACGTAATGCCAAAGATGAATGTTTTGAATGTACAGCCTGCAAGAGAAGCTATCAGGCAGTTTTTTATAAATGAAATCATCAAGGCAAAGGGAATGGAGAATATAGAGAGATTTATTGGTGGTATATTAATGCCTACGCCTTCAGCGGTTCTAAAGGCTGCTAAAGTTTTGGCTGATGGAACAGACGAAGAGGAAGGTTTAGGAGAGTTATTAATAGTAGATATTGGTGGAGCTACAACAGATATTCATTCCATTGGTAGTGGAGAGCCTACAAAGTCTAATGTAACAATGATGGGTCTTGAAGAACCCTATGAAAAAAGGACAGTTGAAGGAGATATGGGAATGAGAGTAAGTGCCTTGGCTCTTTGGGAATCTGCAGGAACAAAATTAATAAATAGTATTATGACAGGTGTCAAGTATGACATTAAAGAAAGATGTCAATATCTCAGCAAAAACATAAATACTATTTCTAAAACTCCTGAAGAAGTTGGATTTGATGAAGCGTTAGGCTATATAGCTACGAAAATTTCCATGGATAGACATGTAGGCTCTATAGAAAGAGAATATACTCCAATGGGTGTGATATATCTTCAGAAAGGAAAGGATCTTCAAAATATTAAATACGTAATCGGTACAGGAGGAGTTTTAGTTCATAGTATGAATCCCCAAAATATTTTAACTGGGGGGCTGCTCGATAAAGAAGATACTAAATTTTTAAAACCAAGAAACCCTGAGATTTTAATAGATAAAGCATATATACTTTCTGCAATGGGCTTGCTCTCAACAAAGTATCCAAATAAGGCAATAAGAATATTAAAAAAGTATCTTGAGAAACTATAAATTTAAAAATTGATAAGGAGGTTTATTATGGAACTTAAAAATAAAAAGTGGACCGAAGATGATTTTTTCAAAATAAGAGAAGAGGTTTTAAACCAATGGGTTACTGGAAAGGATATAGACCTTCAAGGGGCAGTTGATTACTTGAAAAAAGTACCAGAACATAAAAATTTCTGTATAGCTCTTAAAAAAGCAAAAGAAGAAGGAATAACTCTTGCACAGCCAAGGGCTGGAGTTGCACTTATTAATGAACATATAAAATTATTACAATACCTCCAAAATGAAGGTGGAGCAGACCTATTACCATCTACGATCGATAGTTATACAAGACAGAACAGATATAATGAATGTGAAGTAGGGATAGAAGAAAGTATGAAAACAAATCGTTCCATGCTAAATGGATTTCCTGCAGTAAATCATGGAATAGAAAACTGTAGAAAGGTTCTAGAAGCTGTAGATAGACCACTTCAAGCAAGACATGGTACACCTGATGCAAGATTATTAGCTGAAATTGTCCATGCAAGCGGGTGGACCTCTAATGAAGGCGGAGGAATATCATATAACATTCCTTATGCAAAAAGTGTAAGTTTAGAAAAAACTTTGCTTGACTGGCAATATTGTGACAGATTGGCAGGCCTTTATGAAGAAATGGGTGTACAAATAAACAGAGAGCCCTTTGGACCTCTTACGGGAACGCTTGTACCTCCAAGTATGTCAAATGTAGTTGCAATCATTGAAGGACTTCTTGCTGCTGAACAAGGAGTGAAAAATATTACTTTGGGCTACGGTCAATGCGGTAACCTGATTCAAGATGTGGCTGCAATCAGAGCTATGGAAGCCCAAGCTGGAGAATATTTAAAAAAATATGGATATAAAGTAGATTTAACAACTGTACTGCATCAATGGATGGGAGGGTTCCCGGAGGATGAATCAAAGGCCTTTGGGGTTATATCATCTGGTGCAGCAACGGCAGCACTTTCGGGAGCAACTAAGGTAATTGTAAAAACTCCCCATGAAGCTATAGGTATTCCTACAAAGGAAGCAAATGTTCAAGGGATTAAAGCAACAAAGCAGATACTCAATTTATTAAAGGGTCAAAAACTACCAATGTCAGAGAAACTTAGATTAGAAATAGAAACCATTAAGGCAGAGACTACATGCATATTGAACAAAGTATTTGAAATGGGTAAAGGTGATCTAGCAATTGGGACAGTAGAAGCATTTAAAGGGGGAGTTCTTGATATTCCCTTTGCTCCAAGTAAGTTTAATACTGGGAAGATGCTTCCAGCAAGGGATAATAGTGGAGCTGTTAGATATTTGGAATTTGGCAATATTCCAATGAGTAAGGATATTAAGGATCACAATAGAAAGCTGCTAGAAGAACGTGGAAAATATGAAAAAAGAAATGTTAGTTTTCAAATGGTTATCGATGATATTTATGCAATTAGTAAAGGTGTGCTTGTAGGAAGACCGGAAAGATAAACTTGTTTAATTGGAGGTATTTATAATGAAAATTATTGATGTAGTATGTTCTGAAGGAAAAACGGGATTTTTCTTCGATGATCAGAGAGCTATAAAAAAAGGATCAGAGCATGACGGTTTTACGTATTTAGGGTTCCCGATTACAGAAGGTTTTACAAGCATAAGGCAGGCAGGAGAATCTATTTCTGTAATGCTGGTCCTTGAGGATGGACAGATAGCCTATGGAGATTGTGTAGCAGTTCAATACTCAGGAGCAGGAGGCAGAGACCCATTATTCCTAGCAAAGGATTTTATTCCAATTATTAAGGAGTATATTGCACCTAAGTTAATGGGAAAAGAACTTAATAGCTTTAAGGATTTTGCTGAGGAAGTTGATAATACAATAATTAATGGAAAAAAACTTCATACGGCTCTAAGATATGGCATTACCCAGGCTATACTTGATGCAGTAGCAAAGGCAAAGAAAATCACTATGGCAGAAGTTATTAAAAAGGAATACCATACAAAAGCTCAATTCAAAAAAATCCCAATATTTACACAATGTGGTGACGATAGATACAATAATGTTGATAAGATGATTATAAAGGGAGCAGATGTTCTACCCCATGCCTTAATTAATAATGTGGAAACGAAGCTTGGCAGAGATGGTGAGATATTAAAGGAGTATGTTGGTTGGCTTAGAGATAGGATAGGAAAATTAAGGGCAAGTGAAGAGTATACACCTGCTATTCACATTGACGTATATGGAACGATAGGTACAGCTTTTGACAATGATATTGAAAGAATGGCAATATATTTAGGCGAACTGGAAAAGACTGCAGCACCATTTAAACTTAGAATAGAAGGACCGATGGATGTTGAAAATAGAGATGGACAAATACAGGCTCTTAAAGAATTAAGAATTGCGCTAAAGAAAAAGGGTATTACAGTAGAACTCGTTGCAGATGAATGGTGTAATACATGGGAGGATATAAAATTATTCGTAGATGAAGGTGCAGCAGATATGATTCAAATCAAGACACCAGATCTCGGTGGAATAAACAATATCGTAGAAGCTATTCTTTATTGTAAGAAGCATGGTGTAGGGGCATATTGTGGAGGAACTTGTAATGAAACCGATAGATCAGCACAGATATGTACAAATATAGCTATTGCTTGTGGGGCAGATCAATGTCTTGCAAAACCTGGAATGGGCGTAGATGAAGGGTTTATGATAGTATACAATGAAATGAATAGAGTCCTTGCATTAACAAAGGCAAGAGAAGGAAAATAGGAGTTATTGATTCGAAGGGAAATAATTTTTATGAAATAGGGCACAAAGAATATTTAAAGAATAGTAGGTAGGTGATAAGAATGAATATAAAGACACCTGCAAAGGCAGGAACCATGGAGTCAAATGATATATATATAATGGTTAAGCCTAAAGAAGATAATGGGATTGAAATAGAGCTTGAAAGTATTGTTATGGATCAGTTTGGCGAGCAAATTGAAAAGGTTATTTTAAGCACCTTAGAAACCTTAGGGATTAAAAATATTTATGTGGTTGCGAAGGATAGAGGAGCCTTAGATTATACCATAAGATCAAGGATTGAAACTGCAGTCAAAAGAGGTATGTAAGGGGTGATATTATGGAAAGACTTAGAAGAACTATGCTTTTTGTACCAGGAAATAATCCAGGGATGCTTCAAAATGCAGGAATATTTGGTGCGGACAGCGTCATACTTGATGTTGAAGACGCAGTATGTATAGCTGAAAAGGATTCAGCAAGAATATTGGTTAGAAATGCAGTAAAATATATAAATTTTTTTTGTACAGAGGTTGTGATCAGAATAAACCCATTATCATCTGAATTTGGGTTAAAAGATATTAATGAATTGGCAAGGGTAAAACCTGATGCATTGATGATTACAAAGGCAACAGAAGAGGATGTAAAGACAGCATGTGAAAAACTTGCAAAGATTGAAGCTGAAGAAGGTTTTGAAAATGGAAGTATAAAGCTTTTTCCATTGATTGAAACTGCCTATGGTCTTGAAAATCTATATAATATTATTAAAGCTTCCAATAGAGTAATTGGGATTTTATTGGGTGCAGAGGATTTAACTGCTGACCTTGGAATAAAAAGAACTAGAGAAGGAAAGGAAATATCTTATGCAAGAAGCAAAGTAGCTATAGCATGTAAAGCTTGTAAAGTAGATTCAATAGATACCCCATTTGCTGATTTAGATGACCTGGAAGGCTTTAAAAATGATATAAGCACTGCAAAATCTTTAGGAATGACTGGAAAAGCTGCAATAAATCCAAGGCAGGTTGATACAATTCATGAAGTTTTTGCACCATCTCATGAGGATATGATATACGCCCAGAGGGTAATCGCTGCAATGAAAGAGGCAAAACAAGAAGGTAAAGGTGTATTCTCTCTAGATGGAAAAATGGTTGATGCCCCTATCATCGCAAGGGCACAAAATGTAATAAGTAAAGCAAAGCTTACAGGGTTGTTATAAGGGGGTGACTTATATGAGAAATATTCTTGGAAGAGAAATTCCTAAATATATCGAAGGGTATGGAAGAACAAAATTATTTAAGGGTGCATTTGAAAGCCTAGGAGAAGTACAGAAAACATCGGTGAATATAAAAAGTGCAGTGCCCGGTAAAAGTAAAATATTAAAATCTATTAAAGAAGCTGTAGATGCTTGTAATATTAAGGATGGGATGACTATTTCCTTTCATCATCATTTGAGAAATGGTGATTATGTATTAAATATGGTCTTAGATGAAATTGCCAAATGGGGGATAAAGGATATAAAAGTAGCAGCTAGCTCAATATTTCCAGTTCATTCACCCCTTGTTGAACATATAGAAAATGGAGTTGTAACTGGAATATATGCTAATTACATGTCGGGACCTGTAGCAGAAGCAGTATCAAAGGGACTACTTAAATATCCTGCAATTATGCATACCCATGGAGGTAGGGCAAGGGCCATAGAGGCTGGAGATCTTTTAATAGATGTAGCATTTATTGCAGCACCTGCCTGTGACACCTATGGAAATGTAAATGGTGTAGCAGGAAAAACTGCCTGTGGATCACTTGGTTATGCAATCCCAGATGCAATGTATGGAAAAAAGGTAGTGGCAATAACAGATCATCTTGTAGCCTACCCTATTTGTCCAATTGAAATAAGTCAAGAATATATAGATTATATTGTCAATGTAGACAGCATTGGAGATGCTAAAGGAATTGTTTCTGGTACTACAAAAATTACAAAGGACCCTGTTGGACTTAAAATTGCAAAAATGACCTCCAAGGTAATAGAAGTATCGGGTCTTCTGCAGGATGGATTTTCATTCCAGACTGGAGCGGGTGGAACATCTCTAGCCGTTGCATCCTATGTGAAGGAACTGATGAAAAAGAAAAATATTCAAGGTAGCTTTGCAGCAGGTGGTATAACAGGGTATATTGTAGAAATGTTTAAAGAAGGGCTTTTTAAGTGTTTATTTGACGTTCAATGCTTTGATTTAAAGGCTATTGAATCCTATACAAATAATAAAGAGCATCAAGGTATGTCGGCTTCAATGTATGGAAATCCCCATAATAAGGGTGCTGTTGTAAATAATCTTGATGTGATGATATTGGGGGCAACGGAAATAGATACAGGTTTTAATGTGAACGTTACAACTGGATCAAATGGTATCATAATGGGTGGATCGGGAGGTCATAGTGATACTGCAGCAGGAGCAAAACTTGTAATAGTTGTTACCCAGCTTATAAAGGGAAGGCTGCCAATTGTAGTGGATCGTGTTACAACGGTTACGACTCCTGGAGAAACTATTGATGTATTAGTAACTGAAAGAGGAATTGCAGTAAATCCAAAAAGGCAGGATCTTATAGAAAGATTGAAGAAAACTAATTTATCTATAATGACAATAGAGGAGCTAAAACAACTGGCTGAAGAAATGACAGGAATACCTAAGAAAATAGAAAATGACCATAAATTGGTGGCTGTTGTTGAATATAGGGATGGTACAGTTATTGATGTAGTGAGAAGGATAAAGGATTGATTTTATGTATAATCTAAAAATTGAAAAAATAGATTTTAATACGGGTCAAAGGTTAGACGTTGAGAGGTTTCTTTCAGCTTTTAACCTCTTTTTAGATAAAGATGTAGACTGTACTGTTGTAGCAAAAGACAAGGATGAAATCGTAGGAACCTGCTCTTATGCTGGAAAGATTATAAAATGTTTTGCTGTAAAAAAAGGACTGCAAGGAGAAGGGATTGCTTCAAAGCTTATAACATATATAACAAATGATATTTTTGATAAAGGGATCTATGAGACTTTTATATTTACAAAACCTCAAAATTATTATATTTTCCAAGATCTAAATTATCATGAGGTATATGCTACGAAGGAAGTTGTTTTACTAGAAGGTGGTATGGCTAATGTAAAAAGATATGTAAAAGGGATGTACAAAGAGAGTGGGCTAGGAGAAGGCAAAAAGGCTGCCCTTGTTATGAACTGTAATCCTTTTACTTTAGGACATAGGTATTTAATTGAAAGAGCATCTAGAGAAAATACTCAAGTAGTCGTATTTATTGTTGAGGAGAATCGATCTCTTTTTCCCTTTGAAGTAAGGGTAGACCTTGTAAAGAGGGGGACAAAGGATTTGAAAAATGTTCATATAGTAGCAGGAGGGGACTATATTATTTCATCTGCTACTTTTCCATCTTATTTCTTAAGACAAGAAGATGAGAGATTAAAGGCTTATGCGAAGCTGGATGCAGGAATATTTGGAAAGTATATATCACCTGTTTTTCATATAGATCAGAGATATGTAGGTACGGAGCCTTATTGCAATGTAACGAAGAAGTATAATGACGCTTTGTTGCATGTTTTACCACGATATGATATCAAAGTAGAGGTATTACAAAGATTTCAGCAAGAAGGTAGGGCTGTAAGTGCTTCAGAAGTTAGAAGACTTATAAAACTTGGGGATTGGGATAAGTTGAAAAGGCTAGTACCTAAAACAACTTATGATTTTTTGATATCTTCTAATGCTAAGGATATCATAGAAAGAATAAAAAGGAGTGATTCTCCTCATTGATGGAAAAAATATTAGTAGATAGAGAAAAGAGATATAATACAATACTAGAATTAATCGAAAAATATGACTTACCTGTTGTATGTGGCAAAATAAATTATCCAGGAAAAAATAAAAACACTAAAGAAGGACAAAAATTATTTTTAGGTTTGATGCAATC
The DNA here is from genome assembly GCA_025210395.1 of Marinisporobacter sp. GTDB lineage: Bacteria > Bacillota > Clostridia > Peptostreptococcales > Thermotaleaceae > Crassaminicella. The sequence goes on along the minus strand of JAOARV010000041.1, from coordinate 8,572 downwards.
ATTAAAAATAAAATTTCATTCTTACGCTGAGTTTTCCCAAGTTCTTGGTGGATATGATGGAAGTAGTATACTTATAGTTGTGAAAATGGATCCATTAGAAGCCAAATACATTGGTGTTGATATTGAAGAAAACCATTGTCTTGGAAGATTATTTGATATTGATGTGTATAGTAGAGATGGAAGTTCCATTGGAAGAGAAAAGATCAATAAAGATGCTAGAAGGTGTATACTTTGCAATGACGATGCTAGGGTTTGTATTAAAACCAATAGACATAGCCTTGAGGAAATAATTGAAAGGATCAACAGGCTCATTGCAAAGTATTAATGGAAAATTGTTATAAAGGATGATTTTTTTGATTAAATATAATGAATTTTGTAAGTGTGTAAGTGAAATAGCTGTAAAAGCCCTGCTGTTTGAAGTATCTGCAACCCCTAAACCGGGGCTTGTAGATAGATATAATTCTGGAGCCCATGGGGACATGGATTTTTATACCTTTATGTCAAGTAGTGCTGCATTAGGCCATACTTTTTATCAATGTGCTTTAGCAGCAGGGAAGTATGAAGAAGTAAATTATGATAATATTTTAGCCTACATTCGCCCAATTGGTATTGAAGGAGAAAAAAGAATGCTTAAAGCAACAGGTGGAGTAAACACCCATAAAGGGTTGATTTTTTCTTTAGGCATTATTGCTGCAGTTGCAGGAATGGCATATATAGAAAGTCCAAGGACTAATATAGATTCTCTAGAAATTTGCTCTAGAGTAATAAGCGTAACAAAGGGTATTTCCCAAAAGGAATTAGTCCAAAATAAAAAGAAAAAAGAGTTCACCTATGGAGAATATTTATATAAAAAGTATGGTGTAAAGGGAATAAGAGGAGAAGTGGAGTCGGGATTTGCTACAGTAAGAGAGTATGGATTACCAATACTGATTAGTCTTATGAAAAATAGAAATTTAAATGATGTGTTAGTTCAAGTTTTACTACATTTGATGATGTACACAGAAGATAGCAACGTTTTAGGAAGACATGATTTAAGTACACTTGACTATGTAAAAATAAACGCAAAACAGGCATTAAGTTTAGGAGGTATATTTACAGCAGAGGGCAGAAAAAAAGTGATGGATATGGATAAAGATTTTATTGAAAAAAATATTAGTCCAGGAGGGGCTGCTGACCTTCTTGCAGTAACCTTGATGCTGTATTTTTTAGGGAGTTAGCCTAAGGGAGTATTAACCCTAAGTTCATTGGCTTAACAAGAACAATAAATTTAGCGTGAAAAGGAGAATGACAATGAACTTAGAAGAATGAATAGGGGAAGTGTTGTTAAAGCGAAAATAATAGTGGTTAATAATTTTAACTATATATCCTATTTGTTTCATATAGTGAACAATTTCTGTTGAGTATATTATACATACGCTTAACATAAAACACAATAATATTATGATTAAAAATTAAGGGTATTCCTACTAATATACAATATTAGGTTGGTTTGATTGCAGTGGATAAATTAAGGTAACCCTTTACAAAGAAGAGCAAATGCGTTATAATTTTGTACAATATATGAGACGAAAGGAGGTTGTATGAAAAAATTAGACAAGACCATAGGTCAAAATATAAAGCGTATACGTACCCAGTATAGGCTGAGTATGGACCAGTTAGCAGTGCTTTCTGGCGTGAGTAAGAGTATGATTGCTCGAATTGAAAGTGGTTCATCAACACCGACCGTGACGACATTATGGAAGATTTGTAATGGTCTCAAAGTATCTTTTTCAACGTTGTTAGATGATGTGACGGAACTAGATGTGGTTGTCAACAAAGAAACCCTTAAAGCAGCAACAGTAAACAATACTCATGAGTTATATGGGATTATCCCGTTTGATGTAAACAAGAAATTTGAGCTATTTCAGATGGTGGTGCATCCTCGTTCAGAGCATTCTGCCACACAACATATTGGTGTCAGCGAAGAAGTGATTTTTATTCAAGAGGGTGAGTTAACAATTATTGTTGAGGATCGTGAACGAAAGCTAGCAAAAGGGGATGTTTACCGGTTTAAGCCAGAGGTTAACCATAAGTATAAGAATGAGCAATCCATGCCTGTAACTTTAATGGTGACGATTATTTATAAGTAAAAGAAAGTTGAGGGAAAGAGATGAATAGAAGAGAAGCAGTAGCATTACTAAAGAAACATGTAAAGTCAGAGCAACTTTATAGACATAGTATGGCAGTTGAAGCAGGTATGCGTGCTTATGCAAGACATTTTGGGGAAGATGAAGAAGCGTGGGCGGTACTTGGTATTCTCCATGACGTAGATTTTGAAAAATACCCTGAAGAACATCCTGCAAAAGCGACAGAAATGTTAACCCCTGCTGGTTTTGACAAAGATTTTATTGATGCAGTAGTGTCTCATGGCTTAGATTGTAAAGAGATGAGAGTAGATCATAAAAGAAAAGCACTTAGTGCTGTGGATCAAATGTCTAGTTTTATTGTTGCTGTTGCGAGAATGCGACCAACACATTTTGATGGATTAAAGGCTAAGTCGGTAAAGAAAAAAATGAAGGATAAAGCTTTTGCTAAAGCTGTTAATAGAGATGAGCTTGAAGCGAGTAGAGAAGCGTTAGGCGTGGAATTTGCAGAGCACGTTGATATTCTTGTACAAGGGCTAATTGAACATGAAAAATGTCTTCAAGCTGAAGGCTTTAGTTTATTAGGATAAGAAGATAAAAGTTTAATAAAATAAAGAAGCTATCTCACTGAGAGATAGCTTCTTTTCTTTTTTCAAAAGGACATCTCGCTTGTTAGCTGTTGATGATTTTGATGGGTGGTACAGGGCACATAATCTTAATGGGTCAAATAGAATTGTTAGAATAATTGAAGAGTATAAAAAAGTTAGTAGTTATTAAGGCTACTAACGTGTTTTTATATAACATAAGTCATACACTTCAGGATTGTAAAAATTTGTTGAATAATCGATAATAACGTCATTACTTGCGCATATGGAGTTTTGAACGCTGATGATAGGTGTATTGAGTTTAATATTTAAAATATTACTTAATTCTTCATCTGCTAAAATTGCTTTCACGACGTGATGTTGATACATGATATTTATATTTTTCACATTTTGGAAAAAATTATATTTTGACTCCTGAAGATAGCTTATGGATAGCTCTGGAAACTTATCGACTGAAATATAGGATTTTTCAAAGATATAAACCTCATCGTCAGCCATTCTGATACGTTCAATGTAATAAACCTGATCACCTTCATTGATTTCCAGCTTTTTTGCAATGAATTCTGTTGCATTTTCAATAACGAACGTTTTTACTATTGATTTTGGGGACTTACCAAGATTTTGCATTTGTTCCCGAAAACCTTTGATGATAGGTTCTACATTTGTTTTTTTGTTGCGTTTTACAACCGTTCCTAATCCTGGAGTCCGTTTTAGGTATCCAGTAGCCACTAAATTGTCTGTTGCTTTCCGAACGGTAATTCTACTAACATCATACATTTCTGATAGTTCGGCTTCTGTTGGAATTAGATCATCTTTTTTATATTGATTCAGTGTAATCTTTTTTAAAATATCATTTTCAATAATTTTGTATTTAGCTAATTTTTTAGTCAAAGTTCCTCTCTCCTAAAATAGTTTAATTTATTAAAGACATTCTCACTAGGGTTGTCATATAATCTTATTCGTTTGGATTTCCTTATTAATAGATGTGTGCGAAATTATTAATTTGCTGCCATAAGTCTATGATAAGGAATTTTTTATATTCCTCAAATCTTTATAAGGAACTTATAGAATTATTTACATTTTGATTGAAATTCGTTTTCTATGCAATGTTAGTGAGATATTTTCCACAATTTATGTAGGAAATGTATTATACACTGCTTTTAGAATATCACAAATTAAAGGAAAAATTAATAAAATCCCATAAGAATTTGTTTTTAAATAATTTTGAAGTTATCTGTACATAAGAATAGTTATAAATATTGAGATATTTATAACTGATTTGGCTTCTAAGATTACAAGTTTTATCTTATTTTTTAAGCTGTATAAAGCGAAGAAAAGACAATAAATGTAAATACAAAGCTGAGATAAATGTATTGACATTTACAACTAAATGTAATAACATTATATTCAAGATATAATATTAATCTATAGGAAGAAAGGAGATAGTTTAGTGGATAGATTCAATACTCAATTGTCATTTGGAGATTTTAGCGTTAAAGTGGATAACGTTTTGACGGTTAATAGTGAATATGAATGGGAATTGAATTTTAAGGCAAAGGCGGAAATGAAACCAGGTAGTTCATTGAAAATTGTTGTTCCACCGTATCAGCATCAAAGAAGTGAAGAATATTTACAGACATATGATTATTGGCAAAAAAATTATATTTATGCTTATGGTCGTGAGGATAATATTTGTGTAGATGTAAAAATCGAAAAAGTTCCTTCTAAATTTAGTCATATTAATCGTTGGCATGACAGTAGCAGAGTAGCTATAGTACATTTTGATAAAGGACTAAAGGTTGGTGATGAGATTGTTCTTAAGTTTGGAGGGATTGATAGGCCATGGTTAGAGGGGGAATGTGAGCCGTCAAGGATTTCTCAACATGCTTATAAACATGGAGGCACATTCATAACAAATGAGGTATATATCGATGTAGAAGGGATTAAGGCATATGAAAAACTTGATGTGTTTCCAAGGATTAGGATTATCCCGGATAAGATTAGAAAAATTATTATTAATACCCCGACGGTTGTGAAGAGTAATGAAAAATTTGGAATTCATTTGCTATTTACAGATAGATTTAATAATCCAGTTGAGATGAACAGTGATGAGTCCTTTAAAGTAATTGTAAGAAATTTAAAGACTGGTGAGATATCATATGTTCAAGAAGAAAATGGAAAGTATTGGGGAGTACTGCAAAATGAGGGCTACTATGAGATTTATGCAGAATTTCCGAATGGCCATGTAGAAGCTTCAATTGTTGTTTGTAATGATATGATGGATAATATCTACTGGGGAGATACGCATTTTCATTCCAATTTAACAGCTAACATAAGAGACAATGATCCTGGAGCATTACCTGATTATGGTTATACCTATGCAAAGGAAGTGTCTAAACTTGATTTTGTTTGTATGTCTGAGCAAACCTTTCAGTTTAATGACGATCGAGGTGTAAATGTAGATAAGTATACTTGGAATGAAATTGGAAAAAAAGCCGATGAACATTATGTGGAAGGATTATTTACCACGTTTCCTGGTATTGAATTACATAGCAAACGCGGTGATACAATTATCCTATTTGGAGAGTCTTTTTGTGAAATGGACTATCCAGGTGAAAGTGTAGATGAAGTACATAAAATATGGCGATATTATGAAAAGAATAAGGTTTTAACGATTCCACACTTTCATCGATATTGTGAGGGAAGACCTAGAAAAGATCAACAGGAAATTAAACATGAAGGATTCAATATTGAAAATTGGATGCAATCCGATGACAAAGAAGTATTGTGTGAAATATATTCAAGTCAATGGGGACGTTTTGAAAACCAAGAGCATCCAATGATTTTGAAGGCGAGAGCCAATGTAAAAGGGAACTCTTTTCAAGAGTTTTTGAAAAAAAGGAAAAAATGGGGCGTTACTGCTGGAAGTGATGGCCATGACGGGAATCCTGGTTATGGTGGTATTACAGGTGTTTTCGCCAAAAGAAACAGTAGACAAGATATTTTTGATTCATTGAAAATGAGAAGGACTATTGCTACTACACATCCAAGGATGTTTATTAACTTATCTGTAGAAGGATGTTCTATAGGTGAAATATCTACAAAAGCAAAAGAAGCTAGAACGATTCACATGGAAGCAGTTGCTCCTGTTGATATAAAGAGTATAGAATTAATCAAGAATGAGGAAGTATTATTTAAGGACATTTGTGGCAAAAAATTCTTTGTGAAGGAATTGGTAGATTTTAAAACTAGCGAAGAAGATCGGTACTATGTAAGGGTTAAATTGAACAATGGACATTTGGGTTGGTGTAGTCCAATTTGGTTGGATGATATAGATTCTAATGATTAGTTATAGTTTTATTTTGTTCAGTAAAGAATGAGTAATTGAAATATTGTACTTCAATAAGAAGCTTTATATTAATATATAGGCAAAAATGAGGAGGTAAAAAAATGAATAAAATTTTTGGAACATTACAGAAATTGGGCAAGGCATTGATGTTGCCTATCGCTATGCTACCTATTGCGGCATTATTACTAAGATTTGGTTCAGCTGATTTACTCGATATTCCTTTTGTTAAAGCTTCAGGTGGTGCAATTTTTTCAAATTTAGGATTACTTTTCGGTATTGGTATTGCAATTGGCCTTGCTAAGGATAATCATGGAGCGGCAGGTCTTGCTGGAGCAATAAGTTATCTAATACTGGAAGCTGGAGCAAAAACAATAAACGGCGATATTAAAATGGGTGTTTTGTCGGGTATTATTGCAGGTATAATTGCAGGAAATATGTATAACAAATATAATCAAGTTAAGCTACCTGAATGGCTTGGATTCTTTGGTGGAAGGAGATTTGTTCCGATAGTAACTGGAGTGACAAGTGTTGCTGTTGCATTTACTTTAGGATATGTTTTCCCAATTGTTCAAGCTGGCATTGATAAATTTGGTATGTGGATGATTCAATCAGGTAAGTTGGGATTATTCATTTATGGTGTTGGTAATAGAATGCTGATACCTGTTGGTCTACATCACGTGTTAAATAGTATAGTAAGAATGGTTTTTGGAACATTTACAGCACCAGATGGTACAGTAATTGTTGGAGATCAATTGAGATTCTTTGCTGGAGATCCTACTGCAGGTGCGTATATGGCTGGTGCATATCTTGTTATGATGTTTGGATTGCCTGCTTCAGCATTGGCAATGTATAAGACGGCGAAACCTGATCAAAAAAAGGCAGTTGGCGGAATGCTGTTTAGTGTTGCGTTAACATCTTTCCTAACAGGTATTACTGAACCAGTTGAATTTCTATTTATGTTTACAGCACCAATATTGTTTGTCATTCATGGGATCTTGATGGGGCTTGCATATGTAGTAGCCAATGCATTCGGTATTCTTCATGGGTTTGGATTTTCAGCAGGTTTCACTGATTATATCATAAACATGGGGCTAGCCACAAATGGATGGCTAATTATACCAATAGGATTAGTTTATGGATTGATTTATTATTTTATTTTCGTGTTTGTTATTAAGAAGACAGATGCTAAGACGCCAGGTAGAGAAGATATAGAGATGACGTCAGAAGATTCTAGTGGTGAAAAAGAAATTATGGATTTGGCACAAAAATATCTAGAAGCATTAGGTGGAAAAGCTAATATTACTGACCTAGATAGTTGCATCACAAGATTAAGATTAGAGATCAAAGATTCAGCAATTATCAGTGAAGATGTACTAAAGTCTATTGGTGCAAAGGGGGTTATTAGACCAACTAGCAATACAATGCAAGTTATTGTAGGAACAAAGGCAGAACTTGTTGCTGAGCAAATGAAAGCTTTAATAAAATAATCGTAAAAAACTCATCGTGATTTACTGAACAAAATATTTTGATGAAGAGGTCTACTTAGCGAAAGCGATTTAGGCCTTTCATTTAGTTAAAATTCTCTTATGTCAACACAAGATCAATGGAGGTGATAAATATGAATATTTTAGTAGTCAAAGATTATGAGGAAATGAGTGAAAAAGCTGCACATATTGTAGTGGGAAAAATTCTTAGTAAACCAGATAGTGTCTTAGGCTTAGCAACAGGTTCAACACCTATAGGACTCTACAGAAAGTTAATGGATTTTTATAATTGTGGGTTAGTATCGTTTGCTGAAACAATAACGTTTAATTTAGATGAGTATATTGGTTTATCAGCTGATTGTTCACAAAGCTATGCCATGTTCATGAAAAATAATTTGTTTAACCATATCGATATTAAGCGTGAGAATTGCAATATACCTTCAGGAACAATCAATGATAGATCAAAAGAGTGTCAATATTATGAGAAAAAGATAAAAGCACATGGAGGAATTGATCTGCAAATATTGGGGATAGGACGAAATGGGCATATAGGTTTTAATGAACCAGATGTTAAATTCGAAGCTCAAACTCATATTGTTAAACTTGATGAACAAACTATATTTGACAATGCAAGATTCTTTGAGAGAAGTGAGGATGTTCCTAAAAGTGCAATTAGCATGGGCATTAAGACAATCATGCAGTCAAGAAAGATTGTGTTATTAGCATCGGGTAAAGAAAAAGCTGATGCTGTGTTTGGCATGGTAAAAGGGCAAATTACGCCTAAATTGCCAGCTTCAGTGCTACAATTGCATCCAAATGTAACGCTAATAGTAGACGAAGATGCTTATAGTAAAATAAATAATAATAAATAAGGAGCATTCCTGTAATGAATAAAAATCAAGTTTGAAAAAAGTAAGCCCTCACAGTAAAATAGAATTGCTTCTGGCCGGAAGTACAAAACTATAATACTGGAGGACTTATACAATGAATATTACACAAAATGATAAAATT
>JAOARV010000040.1 GCA_025210395.1 Marinisporobacter sp. | reverse complement strand
GTTTATATTTTTAAAATCAAAAGTCATTTATCTCACCTCGAGTTTTACTTTATTAATTTATTATTCGAGATAAATGATGAAATTCCTTTTTGAAATTTTATTATGTTATTTGGAAATATTAGTTAGCCGGAATATGAGTTTATATAAAAAATGGATATTATTATAAGTCTGGGAGGAATAATTAGTTAATTATTGGGAGGCGTTTTAAGTATGAAAAAATACGAAAAAATCATTGAGGGAATACTTTTGATTTGTGCAGCCATGGCAACCGTATCTGTATTTGTAATTACGATATTTATCTTTAAAGAGGGAATACCTATTCTTAAAGAGTATGGTGTGATGAATTTTTTGTTTGGAAAAACATGGGCACCTACAAATGGAGAATATGGTGCTTTTCCAATGATCATGGGATCTATATCAGTAACATTAGGAGCATTAATAATAGGTATTCCTATGGGTATAACATGTGCAGTATTTTTGGCAGAAATTGCTCCAAAATCTATTGTAAAAGTGTTTAAACCAGCTGTTGAATTATTAGCAGGAATCCCCTCTGTTGTATATGGATTCTTTGGATTATCTATTCTTGTTCCATTCATAAGAATGTATATATTACCTCTTATACAAAGGGTGAATCAAGACGCTTATACATCTGGATATAGTATTCTAGCAGGGGCTGTGATTCTTGCTATTATGATTTTACCAACCATTGTAAATATTTCTGAGAATGCTATAAGATCTGTTCCTATAGAGTATAAACAAGGTTCTCTTGCTTTGGGTGCATCTCATTTTGAAACCATTACGAAGGTAATTATTCCTGCTGCTAAATCTGGAATTATTACATCTGTCGTCTTAGGAATGGGAAGGGCTGTTGGAGAAACAATGGCAGTTATTCTTATCACAGGAAATATGCCTAAAATTCCGGGGAGTATGCTAGATTCTGTAGCAACGCTTACAGGAACTATTGCTATGGAAATGGGATATGCAACACCTATCCATCAAAAGGCTTTATTTGCTACAGGAATTATTTTATTTGTATTTATTATGCTGTTAAATATTACAGCAACAACAACGATGAAAAGATTGGGGGCGAAGTAGAACTATGGTTGTAGATACACATACAGAAAAATTAACTATGGAAAAGAAAAATATAAAAATAAAAGAAAGAATCGCTTATTTATGGGTATATATTGCAGCTACATTAACGATTTTAGCCTTATTATCCATTATTGGATATGTTCTAATAAATGGAGTAAAGCATATTAATCTAGACTTTTTTTTACAAGATCCAAAAAGTATGGGAAGAAAGGGTGGAATTTTTTCTATTATTGTTGGAACCATATATTTAACATTGGTATCGATTGCTATTGCCACACCTATAGGGGTTTGTGCAGCTATTTATCTAACAGAGTATACTAAAGAAAATAAATTTGTAAAATTAATAAGATTTGGTACGGAAACTTTAGCAGGAATTCCTTCGATTATATTTGGATTATTTGGATTTGTATTCTTTGTAATATTTTTAAAGTTAAGATGGTCGATTTTGTCAGGAGGATTAACCCTTGCATTAATGATTCTTCCAACCCTTATTAGAGCTACAGAAGAATCTATTAAAACTGTTCCAAGATCATACAGAGAAGGTAGTTTAGCTTTAGGGGCTACAAAATGGGAAACCATTGTAAAGGTAGTTCTTCCAAGTAGTATATCGGGAATATTAACAGGACTTATACTAGGAATAGGTAGAGCTGTAGGAGAAACAGCTGCTGTAATGTTAACAGCTGGAAGCTCTTTAGGAGTACCAAAAACAGTTATGGATCCTGCCAGAACCATGTCTGTTCATTTATACTTATTAGCTTCAGAAGGGTTATCAAAGGAAAAAACTTTTGCAACAGCATCAGTACTTATTATACTGGTTTTATGTATTAATTTTTTAGCCAATATGATTGCAAATAAATATATGAAGAATACTAAGGCTGCATCTTAGAAAGGGGATAAAGACATGTCAAATAATCCTAAGATCAGGGTGAAAAATTTAAATCTTTTTTATGGAGAATTTCAAGCATTAACAGATATCAATATAGAGATTAAGGAAAATAAGGTAACAGCTCTTATTGGACCTTCGGGATGCGGAAAATCAACATTTTTAAGGACATTAAATAGAATGAATGACCTGATTGATTCTGTAAAAATTAATGGACAAATTATTTTAGATGGATTAGATATTTATAGTGATCAATATGATTTAATTAATTTAAGAAAAAATGTAGGAATGGTTTTTCAAAAGCCTAATCCATTTCCGAAAACAATATATGAAAATATTGCTTATGGACCGAAAATACATGGAATAAAAGAGAAATCAAGATTAGATGAAATTGTGGAAAAAAGTTTAAAAGGAGCAGCCCTTTGGGATGAAGTAAAGGATCGATTAGATAAACCTGCTTTAGGATTATCTGGTGGGCAGCAGCAAAGATTATGTATAGCAAGGTGTTTAGCTGTTGAGCCTGATGTAATCTTGATGGATGAGCCAACTTCAGCACTAGACCCTATATCAACCTTAAAAGTAGAGAATTTATTAGATGAATTAAAAAAAGATTATACTATTGTTATTGTAACACACAATATGCAGCAAGCAGGAAGAGTTTCAGATGAGACAGCTTTTTTCCTAAATGGAGAGATCATAGAGACGGATTCAACAGATAATATTTTTTCTAAGCCTAGGGATAAAAGAACCGAAGATTACATTACAGGAAGATTTGGTTAAAGAGAGGGAGGAATTAAAATGCCTAGATTACAATTAGTCAATGAGTTAGCAAAGCTTCATAATGATTTGTTAAAATTAGGGTGTATGGCAGAAGAAGCCACACTCAGTGCAATAAAATCATTAAAGGATCAAGATGTCGTTCTTGCTCAAAAAGTGATTGAAGCAGATGTTACTACAAATAAATTAGAAGAAGAAATTGAAGATAAATGTATTAAGTTAATTGCTACTCAACAGCCTATGGCTATTGATTTAAGAGAAATTTGTTCTATTTTAAGATTGATTGCAGATCTTGAAAGAATAGCTGATCATGCTGTAGATATTGCTGAAATCACTATAAAGATGGCCGATCAAAAATATATGAAATCATTAATAGATATACCGAGAATGGCGGATTTAGCTACAGATATGGTGAAAAAATCTTTAGATGCATTTGTAAAAAAAGATGTTCAACTAGCAAAAGAGACTTGGGCATTAGATGAAACAGTAGATGAAATATATAATCAAATATATAGAGAACTTCTTACCTATATGATGGAAGATCCTAAAAAAATTAGCCAGTCTACAAACTTTTTATTTATTTGTTCCCATATTGAACGAATTGCAGATTATGCAAAAAATGTATGTGAGAAGGTTGTTTATATTCAAACAGGAGATTATTGGATGAAATAGTAAAAATCATAAGAAAGCTGTTCTGTTGAGAGAACAGCTTTTTTTAATGCTATAATGAATAAATTTCTCATAAAACCACCCAAAAAACAAATAATAATACAAGTAGATAGAAAAATTAGGAGGATATTTATGGATAAATTTGGTATTCAGATAATTGTAGCTTTAATAATGGGACTATTGGCAAGAATTTATATGATTCGAATCGATCAAAGGCAATATCCTAGCTATCCACAGGGATTGATTTCTCATTTAACATTAGGCGTCATTGCAGCATCCCTTGGTGCTGTAGCAGTACCTGCATTGGTACAAAAGGAATATAGTGCAGTAACTTTTTTAGCACTAGCGGCACAACAGTTTAGAGATGTTAGAAATATGGAAAGACAAAGTCTTGACAATATAGAAGGAACAGAGTTAGTACCAAGAGGAACTGCTTATATAGAAGATATTGCAAAGGCTTTTGAAGCAAGAAACTATATGGTTATTATTACTTCCCTTATGGCAAGTATTACAATCTATTTTATAAAAATGATAAAATTTCCTATCTATCTACAAATATTTTTTGGAGTATTTGTAGGGGCTATTACAGCTGTAGCCTTAAAGAAATTATTATCAAGGCAGTTAATTATGGAAATTGCTCAGGTAACACCTGGTAAAATCCATTTTGACGGACCCTTATTGATGGTAAATGATGTTGTAATTATGAATATAGGATTAAAGGAATCTAGGAAAATTTATGAAGAAAGGGGTATTGCTATAGAGATTATTCCTCATGATGCAAATGCTAGAGCGACTCTTGCCAATATGGGGCAAAGACAAGCTATACAACATAATGCTACTATTCAATTAGGAATTCGTAAGGATGTAGATGAACCAGACTTTACTCCTATTGCTAGAAGAAATCCTCATAATGGAAATATTGTTATGGCTATTATTCCTATGGAAGCCAATATAGATTTATTAGTAGAAGCAGTCAATAAAACACCAGTTTTAGAAACGGCAAAGAGAAAGCCTTTAGAATCGAAGAAAGGGTCAAAAGAAAATAATCAGTTGAAAGGAGAACTTTAATGGATTTCGGAATTAAAGAAAATATTATTGCCATTATTACTACAGATAGAAGTATGGTTTCAACAACAACAGTACCTGTGTTTTATGCAAAAACGGAAGAGCAAAAGGAGAGACTTGCATTATTAGTTTCTAAAATTACTATGGGAATGGTTCATGATCTTGAAAATGGAGCTTATGTTATTGTAAGACACTAAATGTTCTTGACGATATATAAAAGTACATGATAATATTATGAGTCAGGATATATAAAAGTAATTTTTATGATACAATATTAGTAGTAGGTACTAAAACTAGATTTCAAGTAGGTGTTGATTGTGGAAGAACAAGAACTGAAAAATATTATTTCTAAAATTTATCCAGGAAGTAAAGCCCAGAAGCTAGGAATAGAAGAGGGGGATAAACTACTAAAAATAAATAAAGAAGCTATTGAAGATATTATTGAATATATGTTTTTGACAGCAGATGAATATTTAGAAATTGAAATTGAAAAAAAAGATGGCATAGTAAAAAAATATACATGTTATAAGGACTTTGATGAAGAATTAGGGATTGAATTTGAAAACCCAATCATTGACCAAGCAAGAAGCTGTAAAAACAAATGTATGTTTTGTTTTATAGATCAATTACCTAAAGGAATGAGAAAAACCTTATATTTTAAGGATGATGATTCAAGACTTTCATTTCTTCAAGGAAATTTCATTACGCTTACGAATATGTCGGAAGAAGATATACAAAAAATTATAAAATATAGAATTAGCCCTATTAATATTTCTATACATACTACAGACCCAGAGCTACGGGTGAAAATGTTAAGTAATAAATATGCAAAAAATATTTATGAGAGATTACAAAGACTATCAGATGCAGGAATTTCTATGAATGGACAGATTGTTTTGTGTAAAGACATAAATGATGGGAAGAATTTAGATAGAACTATTAAAGATTTATCTAATCTTTATCCAAGTATGCAAAGCTTAGCCATTGTTCCTGTAGGAATAACTAAATTTAGAGAAGGCTTATATCCGCTGACCATTTTTGATAAGGAGTCATCAGCAGGAGTTATTGACCAAGTAGCAGCATGGCAAAATAAGCTATTAAAAGAAATAGATACTCGTTTTGTACATTTGTCAGATGAGTTTTATGTTCTTGCCAATAGAGAGCTTCCTATGTATGATGATTATGAGGGCTTTCCCCAAATAGAAAATGGTGTAGGACTTATGGCAAAGTTTGAATATGAAGTTGATTCATGTTTAGAAAATTTGTCTGTAATAGAGAAGAAAAATAAACAAGTGAGTATTGCTACTGGGAAATCAGCGAAATCGCTTATGGGAAAAATTTGTAAAAAAATTGAGGAAAAGGTGAATGGTCTAAAAATTAATGTCTTTGAAATTAAAAATAACTTTTTTGGAGAAACCATTACAGTAGCAGGTTTAATTACAGGAACTGATCTAATAGAACAATTAAAGAGTCAGGAACTAGGAGAAGAATTAGTCATTCCATCTTGTATGTTAAAAAGGGATGAACCTATTTTTCTAGACAATGTAACAGTAGAGGATTTGGAAAAAGCATTAAATATAAAAGTAACTGTTACGGAAGTAGACGGAAAAGATTTTATTAATAAAATGACAAAATAAAGATAGATACTGGAGGTGTTTTTATGGCTAAGCCAGTTGTAGCAATAGTTGGAAGACCTAATGTAGGAAAATCAGCTTTTTTTAATAAGCTTGCTGGAAAAAGAATAGCAATTGTAGAAGATAAGCCAGGTGTTACAAGAGATAGAATTTATACAGAAGTTGAGTGGTTAAATCATTATTTTACGCTAATAGACACAGGTGGATTAGAACCAGAGTCAAAGGATATTATTATATCTCAAATGAGAAATCAAGCAAAGCTAGCGATTCAAACAGCGGACGTGATTCTTTTTATGGTAGATGGAAGAACAGGTCTTGTAGCTGCAGATGAGGAAATAGGAACTTTACTTAGAAAAACAGGTAAGCCTGTCCTTTTAGTAGTAAATAAAGTGGATACACATAAATTACCAGACGATTTTTATGACTTTTATCAATTAGGACTAGGAGAGCCCTTACCTATTTCTACGACAAATGCTCTAGGACTTGGAGATTTATTAGACGAAGTTATAGCAAAATTTCCAGAAAAGCATGAAGAAGATTATGAAGATGATTGCATTACAGTAGCCGTTATTGGTAAGCCCAATGTAGGAAAATCTTCTATTATTAATACAATCCTAGGGGAAGAACGAGTGATTGTAAGTAATATTGCAGGAACTACAAGAGATGCTATTGATACACCTTTTACCCATGGGGAAGATGAGTATGTGTTTATAGATACAGCAGGAATACGAAGAAAAAGCAAAGTAGATGAAAATATTGAGAAATATAGTGTTGTTAGATCTCTTAATGCAATAGAAAGATCAAATGTATGTATGCTGATGATTGATGCTACAGAAGGGGTAACGGAGCAAGATAAAAAAATTGCAGGTTATGCCCATGAAGAGGGGAAAGCTACAGTTATTGTTGTAAATAAATGGGATTTGATAGAAAAAGAAACCAATACCATGAATCAATATACAAAAGAGATAAGAAAAGAATTAGCTTTTATGCCTTATGCCCCTATTCTTTTTGTCTCAGCAATAACAAAACAAAGAGTACATAAGATTCTTGAGACTATAAAATTTGTTTCCAATCAGCATGCTATGAGAGTACCAACAGGTAGATTAAATGATGTGATTGGAGAAGCTATATTATTAAATCAGCCACCATCAGATAAAGGAAAAAGACTTAAAATTTTCTATATGACACAAATCTCTGTAAGACCACCTAAATTTGTTATATTTGTGAATGACAAAGAATTGACTCATTTTTCTTATACAAGATATATTGAAAATAAAATAAGAGAAGCCTTTGGATTTGAAGGAACGCCAATTAGTATAATGCATAGAGAAAAGGGAGAAGACCTATAAGCGAAGTTTTTTTGTACTAAATCTAAAAATAAAGTTTGCGTACGAATAGGGGGCGGTACAATGAAATCAACCATTAGTGTAATTGGAGCTGGAAGCTGGGGAACAGCCTTGTCAGTGGCTCTTTCTAAAAAGGGGCATGATGTGAAACTGTGGATGAGAAACGAAGAACAGTTTTTACAAATGAACAAAGCAAGAGAAAATATAAAATATTTACCAGGTGTTATTTTGCCTAATAATATAGAATTATTTCAAGATATTTGTGAGGCTGTGAAAGACTCAGATATTATATTATTGGCAGTTTCTTCACAAGCTGTAAGAAAAGTAATAACAAACTTTAAAGATGTAGTGAATGAAAAGCAGATTATTGTAAATGTTGCAAAAGGACTAGAGAATACTACACTTCTTAGAATATCAGAAGTAGTAAAAGAAGAGCTTCCTAAAAATTCTTTTGCTGCCTTATCAGGACCTTCTCATGCTGAGGAAGTATGTAGAGATATGCCTACTACGTTGGTTGTTGCAGCAAGGGAAAAAGCTGTTGCAGAATATGTACAGGATGTATTCATATCCCCTAAATTAAGAATATATACAAATCCAGATATGGTGGGTGTTGAACTTGGAGGGGCCCTTAAAAATGTTATTGCCCTAGGAGCAGGAATATCTGACGGATTAGGCTTTGGAGATAATGCAAAAGCGGCTCTTATGACGAGAGGAATTACGGAAATATCAAGACTTGGTCAAGCAATGGGAGCAGATCTTAATACCTTTGCAGGGCTAACAGGTATTGGAGATTTAATTGTAACATGTACTAGTATGCATAGTAGAAATAGACGATGTGGTATTCAAATTGGACAAGGCGAAAAACTAGAAGATGCAGTAAACTCAATAGGAATGGTAGTAGAAGGTGTAGTAACTACAAAGGTTACTTATCAACTATCTAAAGCGTACAATATAGAAATGCCTATTACAACTGAAATTTATAATATACTTTATAATGATAGTGATGTAAGAGAGGCTGTAGTAAATTTAATGATGAGAAGCAGAACCCATGAAATTGAAGAGGTAGCTCAAAATAAAAAAATGGAGTGGTAAAAAGGTAGCTGATTTAGCTATCTTTTTTTATTTATATAAAAGGCATAATGGGGTGGAAGGAATCATATATATATATTGTTAATACATATCATAATGAAGAAAAAATGACTTTTGATAGTTTTTGATTTTTTATAGATTTTTTATTTTTATATTCAAATTATGATAAATTTTCTCATTTTCGTGAAGAAATATGAAAAATTCATCATAAATTAATGTTTTGATTGAGAAATCTATAATAAATATTTTAACTAAAGGGGTGAGTGTAAATGGAAAAATTCCATATATATGAAGATATTGCAGAACGGACACAGGGGGATATTTATGTAGGCGTTGTAGGACCTGTGAGAACAGGAAAATCTACCTTTATCAAAAGATTTATGGAATTATTAGTTTTACCCAATATTGAGAATGCTTATAGAAAAGAGAGAGCTAAAGATGAATTGCCCCAAAGTGGAGCGGGCAAAACTATTATGACTACAGAGCCTAAATTTGTTCCAAATGAAGCTATTGAATTAACTTTAAAAGATAATGCAAAATTTAAAGTAAGACTTGTAGATTGTGTAGGATATTTAGTAAAGGGCGCTATGGGGCATGAAGAGGATGGAAAACCTAGAATGGTAACAACACCTTGGTATGAAAAGGAAATTCCTTTTGTAGAAGCAGCAGAAATAGGAACAAAGAAGGTAATTACAGATCACTCAACTATAGGTTTAGTAGTTACGACAGATGGTACTGTAACAGATATTGATAGAAATAGTTATATAGAAGCTGAGGAAAGAGTGATCAAAGAGTTAAAAGATATGAATAAACCCTTTGTGGTAATTGTAAATTCTTTACATCCTCAAAAGGAGGATACAATAGAATTAAAAAGACAATTAGAAGAAAAATATAGTGTTCCAGTTGTAGCAACAGATTGTGCTAAAATGAATATGGAAGATATTAATGATGTGTTGGAAAATGTTTTGTTTGAATTTCCAATTAAGGAAATTAATATTACCCTTCCTGGATGGGTTGAAGGATTAGAACCAACCCATTGGCTTAAGGATAAGATTATTTATTCTGTAAAGCAATGGAGCCAAGAAGTAAAAAAAATAAGCGATATAAGAAATGAAGTAGGAAAATTCTTAGATATGGAGATAATTGCTGAAGCCAATGTGAGTGATATTGCATTAGGAGAAGGGATTGCCCATATTAAAATGAAAACAAAAGATGGACTATTCTATAATGTTTTAGAGGAAATAACGGGCTATAAGATTGAGGGAGATCATCAATTGTTAGGTCTTATAAAAGAATTCTCAAGGGCAAAAAATGAATATGATAGAGTAGAAAAAGCATTAAAAGATGTAAAAGATACAGGATATGGTTTAGTATCACCACAATTAGAAGAACTAGAATTGAAAGAACCAGAAATTTTTAAACATGGAAATCGGTTTGGAGTGAAATTAAGAGCCAATGCTCCATCTCTTCATTTAATCAAAACAGATATAACAACAGAAGTTTCACCAATTGTAGGAACAGAAAAGGAAAGTGAGGAGCTGTTAAAATATTTACTAGATGAGTTTGAATCAGATCCTAAAAAAATATGGGAGACAAATATGTTTGGAAAATCTCTTCATGATATGGTAAAAGAGCAATTAGAGCATAAATTATTTATGATGCCAGAAGATGCAAGAAATAAAATGCAAAGAACCCTTCAAAAGATTATTAACGATGGAAGCGGTGGGCTTATTTGTATTATTTTATAGTGAAAATAGATAGGGAAAGTCCCTATCTGTTTTTACCCTTGAAAATATTTTATATTAGGGTATAATAATAAATAGAATTATCTGGGTGTGGCGCAGTTTGGTAGCGCGCTAGAATGGGGTTCTAGAGGCCCTGGGTTCAAGTCCCAGCACTCAGACCAGAAGATAACAAAAAAGCTATGAATGTTCATAGCTTTTTTGTTTTTTGTGATAGGACTATGAAACTAATTTAAATAAATAAAAATAACATGAAGGAAAATAAAAAATCATGAAGAATTATAACATAAAAGGAATTAGTAGGTGAAGGACGTGACGAAAAAGAAAAGTATGACTAAAAAAAAGCACAATAAGAGAAAAAGAAAAAGAAAAAGTAAACTGCGGCATTTCTTCTTTGGTATTATATTATGTTATCTCATTATAAAGTTTATGCCTATGCTTATTTCTTTTTCTAATGAGACAAGTGTTGCTGAATATGGAAATATCCAAATTACAGATCAATTAAATTGTTATATTATTAGAAATGAAAAATTGATTGAAAGTAAATTTGAAGGGAATATACAATACTTTGTTCAGGAAGGGGAAAAGGTTGAAAAAGATTATAAGGTAGCTGAAATATATAAGGCTGATATTGATCGTTCAACTAGAAAAAAATTAGAAGTAGTGAACCAAAGGATTGAAAGTATTAAAGAAAATGAAAATAGTTTATTCCAAAGTGATGTAAATAAAATTGATGAAGGGATCAATAAAATAATAAATGATATAAAAGTATACAAAGAAAAAGGAGAACTTTTAAAAATTGATCAATTGAAAAAAGAATTAAATAACAAATTAGAGAAAAAAAGGATTATTACAGGGGATAAAAGCTTTGCAGGAAAAAATTTAGAAACGCTTGAATTAGAACAAGAAAACCTGGAAGACAAGATAAATAGTGCAATTTGTTGGATAAAAAGCCCTGCATCAGGGATTATCAGTTATAATATTGATGGATATGAGACGCTTTTAACACCTAAAAATATGCCAACAATCGAATTGGAAAATTTAAAACGCATTGGTAGTGAAGTAACAGATTTAAGGGTTGAGAAAGCCATTAAAAATCAACCTCTATTTAAAATTGTTGATAATAATGTATGGTATATGATTACTTGGATAGACAGGGAAAAACTAGAAAGTTATAAAGTTGGGCGAAGGGTGATTTTCAAATTTCCACAAAGAGAAGTAAAAGGGAAAGTATATCAAATAATAGAAAATGCTAAAAATAATATGGTGATTTTTCAAGTAAATCAATATGTAGAAAATTTCTATAGTATGAGAAATATTGACTTAGAAGTTATTCCTGTAAATTATGAAGGTTTAAAAATATATAAGGATAGTATTGTAGAGGTAGATGGAAAAAAAGGAGTGTATGTGCTTGATGTAAATAGATATGCAAGGTTTAAGCCTGTCAAAATTAAAGGATATGACGATGAATATGCAATTATTCAAAGCAATGTCTTTTATGACCAGAATGGAGAAAGAATAAGTACTGTAAAATTATATGATGAAATTGTTCGAAAGGGTTCAAAAGTTGAAGCTGGAAAAAGGATATATTAACAAAATAGACGGAGGGAAAAATCATGTCTTATATTGAGAAAAATATAGAAGAGGTAAGAAAAGAAATTCATGAAACTTGTAGTAAAATTGGAAGAAATTCTGAAGAAATTCAATTGATTGCTGTTACAAAAACAGTAGATTATGAAAGGATTAATAAAGCTATTGGTGTAGGGATTCAGAATATAGGGGAAAATAAAGTTCAAGAGATTATACAAAAATATGATGTTGTATCTAATGTCAATTTTCATATGATTGGACATCTTCAGACCAATAAAGTAAAATACATTATTGATAAAGTAAAATTAATTCATTCTGTAGATCGAAGGAGCTTAGCAGAAGAAATCAATAAACGTGCAAAGAAGCATGAAAAAATCATAGATATCTTGGTACAGGTAAATGTTGCTAATGAGGAAACAAAGTTTGGGTTAGCTAGTAGCGAAGTCTTTGACTTCTTGGAAAAAATACAATCATTACAACATATTAGGGTAAAGGGTCTAATGACCATTGCGCCATATGCGGAGAATCCTGAAGAGGTTCGAAAATATTTTAAAATGCTTAAGGAAATATTTGAAGAAATTAAGACGAAAAAATTTCCAAGAATAGAGATGAAATATTTATCTATGGGAATGACAAATGACTTTAGAGTAGCTATTGAAGAAGGTGCTAATATAATACGTGTGGGTACAGGCATATTTGGAAGAAGAAATTATAACCAGTAAAGAGATAAAGGAGGATGAAGGATGTCAGGGAAATTTGTAGATAAAGTAAAATATTTTATGGGTTTAGATGAATATGAAGAATATGAAGACGAATCGGCTGAGACATCTGTTGAATATGATGAACCCATCACACCCATACAAAGTAAGAAGAATAAAATTGTAAATATACATACAACAACACAAATGAAGGTTGTTGTTTATGAACCTACTGAATTTGAAGAAGCACCTAGTATTGTTGATAATCTTAAAAATAGAAAACCTGTTATTATGAATCTAGAAAAACTAGAACCAGAATTAGCAAAGAAAATATTTGACTTTGCTAATGGGGCTGTATATGCGTTAGATGGAAATATCCAAAAGGTTTCAAAGGGAATATTTATCTTAGCTCCTAGCAATGTGGATATTTCAGGAAATATCAATGAAGAATTAAAAAATACAGCATTATTCCCGTGGAATAAGTAAAAAGAGGTGGTGGAAAAATGTGGATGATACGACAATCTGTAGATTATTTTTTTAGAGTATTAGATTTTTTAATTATTGCAAGGATTCTTATGTCTTGGTTTAATCCATCTCCTTACTCAACGATTCCAAAGCTTATATATCAGCTAACAGAGCCTATACTTGCTCCTTTTAGAAATCTTCTTTTTAGATTTAGAGTAGGAGGAATGATTGATTTTTCTCCTATTTTAGCCGTTATATTCTTGCGCTTTATGAGGAATCTAATTATTGGATTACTTTATTAGGAAGTGTGATATTCTAATGAATAAGGAAAATTTAATAAAACATATTAAAAATACAGAAGAAAGATATATTGTAATGAAAGTCCTAAATAAAGTAGAAAGTGTATTAAAAAATCATACCATATGCACTACGGATTTTTATGATCCGTATCAAATATCTTTATGTATTCCTCTACTTAATCAGATCAGAGAGATTAATTATATCATTGCAGGAGGATATGAAGAAGCTGAAAGAAGGGTCATAATCATTTATCCAGAATATATGGAACTTATGGAGGAAGATGATCCTATTGGGGCTATAAAAATTTCAGGGAAATTCACGAAAGATACATTAACCCATAGAGATTTTTTAGGTAGCGTTTTAGGTTTAGGATTAAGGAGAGAAAAAATAGGAGATTTATTAGTTGGAGATGGGCAAACGAATTTGATTGCCCATAAAGAACTTTGTGATTATATTTTGGTGAATTTAGAGAAAGTATCTAAATACAAAGTAAATATTGAAAAAATATTTTTTTATGATTTGATGAAGGTTGAAAAGGAGTTTAAGATGATCCATGGAACTGTAGCTACTTTAAGATTAGATAGCATTTTAAGTACAGGCTTTGGAGAATCTAGAAGTATGGTAGCAAAGCTTATTAATAATGACAGAGTAAAAGTGAATTTTAAGCCAGTGAATCAGCCGTCATATATCCTTAATGAAGGAGACTTAATATCTTTTAAAGGGAAAGGAAGAATAATACTAGATCAAATTGGAAATAAAACAAAAAAGGATAGAGTAAAGGTGATAATAAAAAGAATAGTCTAGAGGAGAGGATACAATGATTACACCACTTGAGATTCAAAATAAGGAATTTAAAAAAGGATTGAGAGGATATAAAGAAAGCGAAGTTGATGAATTCTTAGATAAAATTATTATAGACTATGAAAATTTATATAAGGAAAATATTGAGCTGAAAGATAAAATTACTATGTTAAACGAACAGATAGAAAAATATGAAAATTTAGAAAAGACCTTAAATAATACACTCGTTTTTGCCCAAAGTACAGCGGAAGAAGTAGCTCAAAATGCACAAAAGAAAGCAGAATTAATTATACAAGAAGCTGAAGGAAAAGCTAAAAAAATTATTCAAGAGGGTAGAAATGAAGTAGTAAAAATTCAAAAAGAATATGAAGAAGGCAAAAAACAATTACATATCTTTAAAACAAGATTTAAGACATTATTAGAATCTCAATTAGAAGCTGTTGTAACGAGCTGCAAAGAAATTGTAGGCGAAGCAGAAGAAGTAAAAGAAGTAAAGCAAGCAGAAGAAATAAAAGGAATTGAAGTGAAAGTAGTTGAATAACTTTAAATAAAAATTCTCGGTTAAGACGAGGATTTTTATTTGCAAATTTACCTGAGAATAAAGTAGATATTGAATTTATACATAAACATCTATATAATAAAGCAAGAAAAGGGAGGGTATAAAATGAATCATATAGGTATTATAGGAGCAATGGATGAAGAAATTCAGATTTTAAAAGAAAAGATGGAATTAGAAAGAGAAGAGCAGTTTGCAGGAATGATCTTTTATAAAGGAAAGTTAATGGGAAAAGATATAGTTGTGGTAAGAAGTGGCATAGGAAAAGTGAATGCAGGTGTTTGTACACAAGTTTTGATTAGCAATTTCCATGTAAATGCTATTATTAATACAGGGGTTGCAGGTGCTATACAGGATGAATTGAATGTTGGAGATATTGTTATTGGTAAGGATGTAATAGAACATGACTTTGATGTTACTGCATTTGGAGGATATGCTGTAGGACAAATTCCTAGAATGGAAGAATACATATTTAAAGCAGATGAAAAATTAGTTGAAATTGCAGTGAATGCTAGTGAAAAAGAAACGGTTAAATATAAGACTATAACAGGAAGAATTGTATCTGGAGATGTTTTTGTTGCATCTCCTGAAAAGAAGGATTTTTTATGGAAGGAATTTGAAGCTTTCTGTGCAGAAATGGAAAGTGCAGCTATTGGACATACTGCTTACTTAAATAAAGTACCTTTTGTAATTATCAGAGCCATGTCAGATAAAGCAGATGGATCAGCCCATGTGAATTTTAATGAGTTTGTGATAGAAGCTGCAAATAATTCTGTTGAAATCGTACTAAGCATGCTAGAAAATATGTAATCAATAAAAAAAGTATAAATCAATCAAAAGGGTAGAATGATGGACATTCTATCCTTTTTTTTTGGATAGAAGAATTATAAATAGGGGAAAATACGATTAATATTCTATAAACCATATAAAAAATATTATTTGTAAAATAGGGGAAAATATAATGGATGAGAAAAGAATAAATCACATTGAAAAAAATATAGAAAGAATTTCAAGAGAATTGGAAAGATCAAAGATTGGTGAATATGTTGATATTATGAATAACCCTAAGCGATTGTTATATATCAATTTTATAGGAGGATTAGCTAGAGGATTAGGTACGGCCATAGGACTTACTATTTTAGCTGCAATGTTTTTTTATATGTTACAAAAAACAGTAGATCTTCCCTTAATAGGAAAGTATATTGCTGAATTAATAAATATTATAGAAAACAATAGATGAAGGAGGAAAAAATATGCATCAAGATAGATTACAATATTTTAAAGAAAAGCTATTAAAGGAGCGAAAAGAAGTAGCAGAAACTTTAGATAGAATGGATGAAAATGAACCAAATGAATCTATGCAAAATTATTTTGACGAATTATCTATGTATGATAATCATCCAGCAGATATAGGAACAGAAACCTTTCAAGTGGAAATGAATTTCAATTTAAAGAAAAATGAGAAGTTAGCTCTTCAAGAAATTGATGAAGCCTTGCAGAAAATAAAAGAAGGGACATATGGACGCTGTGTAGATTGTGGAAAAGACATACCAGAAGAAAGACTTGAAATAATGCCAGCTACCCAAAAGTGTGTAGCTTGTGAGAAGGATCGCTTTGAGATTAAGGATGAAATTCATACAAGACCTGTGGAAGAGAAAGTTTTAAAGCATCCTTTTGGAAGAACTCATATGGATACAAATGAGGATTTTAATGGATTTGATGGGGAAGATACATTCCAAGCCGTTGCTAGATTTAATAAGACGGATGAGCATAATATGGCACTAGATTGGTATGATAATAATATGTATGATGAAAATGTATCAGGGACAGTAGAATTTGTGGATCAGATTAGTAATGATTTTTATAAGGCGCAGCTTGAAGGTGAAGAAAGAGATGATATTCCCAATAGACAAAAAAGAAAAAAGTGAAGCTTTGCTTCACTTTTTGTAATAAAATTTCTAAAATTATGTTATAATCAGAGAGACACGCATTTTAGGGGGAGGATAAACATGAATTATGTATTGATCCTATTGTTGATCATCATTGACCAGATTTCAAAATGGATGATTCAAAGTAAATTTTTAATAAATGAGTCTATGCCTATTATAAAAAATATATTCCATCTTACTTATGTACAAAATTTTGGTGCTGCCTTTGGTATATTGAAGCAGCAAAAAATATTTTTTGTGGTGATGACAATTTTTGTTATAGGTGGAATTGTCATATTTTTAAAGAAACAAAAGAATTTACATAAGCTCGTACCTTATAGTTTGAGTTTGATTGTAGGAGGAGCTATTGGAAATTTAATAGATCGAGTAAGACTTGGATATGTAGTAGACTATTTCGATTTTAGAATTTGGCCTGTATTTAATATTGCAGATATTAGTATTGTTATAGGGGCTGTATTGCTTTCTTATTATTTAATATTCTTAGATGGAGCTCGTGATTAGAAAGGAAGAAGTTGATTGGATATTCAGAAGTTTGTTGTTGATGAAATAGATGAAGATAAAAGACTAGACTTATATTTATCAAAGCAGTTGGAAGATATGTCAAGAAGTTACATACAAAAGTTAATAGAAAAAGGAAAAGTAAAGATTAATAATCAGGAGATGAAAACAAAAAAATATAAGGTAATAGAAAATGATGAAATCATCATTGAAATACCACAACCAGAAGTATTAAAGATTGAGCCAGAAAATATACCTATTGAAATGGTATATGAGGATGATGATTTGCTTGTAGTAAATAAACCACAAGGAATGGTGGTTCACCCTGCACCAGGGAATTATCATAAAACCTTAGTAAATGCACTTATGTATCATTGTAAAAATTTATCTTCTATTAATGGTGTTATAAGACCTGGAATTGTTCATAGAATCGATAAAGATACTAGTGGACTCTTAATGGTGGCTAAGAGTGATCAAGCTCATAAAGGGCTTGCTGAGCAGTTAAAAGAACATTCTATCAATAGAAGATATATTGCTTTGGTTCATGGCAATATCAAAGAAGAAACAGGAACTATTTGTGCCCCTATTGGAAGACATCCCGTAGATCGATTGAAAATGGCAGTAGTAGATAGAAATGGAAAAGAGGCAACAACGCATTTTACTGTACTAAAAAGATGGAAAGAATATACGCTTATTGAGGCTAAATTAGAAACAGGTAGAACCCATCAAATTAGAGTGCATATGGCATATATCAAACATCCTTTAGTAGGAGATCCTATTTATGGACCTAAAAAGCAAAAATTTCGTTTGAATGGACAATTATTACATGCAAGAGTAATTGGTTTTATTCATCCTATTAAGGAGGAGTGCATGGAATTTACGGCGGATTTGCCAGAATATTTCAGAGATATCATAAGGATACTTGACCAGAAGAAATAAGAGAAAAATTGAAATTTAGGGAAAGAGGTGGAAGAATGAAATTTAAAGCAAATATTATGGATGAAAAAGCAATACAGAGAGCAACCACTAGGATAGCCCATGAAATCATTGAAAAAAATAAGGGTGTTGAGAATATCGTTTTGGTAGGAATCAAAACTAGAGGTGTTCCCTTTGCTAACAGAATTGCTGAAAAAATAGAAAATATTGAAAAAAGTAAGGTGAATGTTGGAGTTTTAGATATTACCCTTTATAGAGATGATTTAACGAAAGTAGATGAAAACCCCATATTAAATGATACAGAAATAAATTTTGATATTAACGAAAAAATAGTAGTCCTTGTAGATGATGTATTATATACAGGAAGGACTGTAAGAGCTGCCTTAGATGGCATTATGGATATGGGTAGGCCTAAAAGTATCCAACTTGCTGTTTTGATAGATAGAGGACATAGAGAGCTTCCAATTCGAGCAGATTATGTAGGAAAGAATGTGCCTACTTCTAATGAAGAAATCATTCGCGTTCAATTTGAAGAAGTAGATGAGATGAATAAAGTAACCATTAATAAATTAGACCAATAAAAATCCAAGTCACTTTGACTTGGATTTATTTTTTAGAAGATCTGTAATATTGTTTCTAGGCGTTATATAGATGGTTTTATTATTTTCATAGATGACCATTCCCGGTTTTGCGCCACTTGGTTTTTTTACGTTTTTAACGAGGGTGTAGTCTATAGGAACATTACTAGATAGCTTTCCCTTACTATGAAATGCAGCAAGCTCAGCTGCTTCTAATATGGTATTTTCTGGAATCTTTTTATTTTTACTAAGAATAATCACATGAGAACCTGGAATATCTTTTGTATGAAACCATAAATCCTTCTTAGAAGCAATTTTTAAAGTTAATTGATCATTTTGCTTATTGTTCTTCCCTACAAGAATTTCAAAGCCATCTGATGAAATAAAGGATAAGGGCTTGCTTGCAATATTTTTCTTATTAGAAGTTAAGCTTTTCTTTTTCTTAAGATATCCTTCTTCTATAAGTTCGAATCTGATTTCCTCAATATCTGTTAAACTAAAAGCGTTTTCGATAGTATGTAGTAGATTTTCAAAGTATTGTATTTCATTTTTTGTTTCTTCTAATTGATGTGTAATTTCTCTTTGTGCATTTTTAGCTTTTGTGTATTTCTTGAAATATTTCTGGGCATTTTGTGAGGGAGTTAAGTTAATGTTTAATGGAATCATTATCGTATTTCCATTAGGATCATAGTAATTGACTACTTCTATCTGAGCATCTCCTTTTTTTATAAGGTGTAAATTAGATGTTAGTAGCTCTCCAGAAATTTTATAGTTTTCTAAATTAGAAGCTGTGATGAATTCTTCTTGTAGTTTTTGACTTTTATTATATAATTTATGAATTGTATGGGTAACAAATTTTCTTAAATCACTAGATTTTTGCTTTAATCGATGAAATAAATCTTTTTTGATATAGTACTCTTCAAGAACTAAACTGATAGAATCAAAATTAATACATTGATAGACTTTTTCATATATTTTTAAGGGACGAGAGTAAAAATCTACCACATGATGATCTTCCTTTGAGAGGACCATATTTGGACTAAAAGTATTTTGGGATGAAGGAATAAAATCTTTTAATGCATGCCATAAAGAATTATATTCTTCCGTTGATAAATTAGAGATTGCTTCATCATCGTGGATATTTGCTCTAAAACAAATTTCTCGAGAAGCTGTAGGGCTGATGCCTTGTAAAGATGTATAAATGGCTTTATATATATGTGTTCCTGAGGAAGACTGTTTTAAAGCTTTTGTGAATTCTTCAAAGGTGATATCAATTGGACTAAGTTTTCCCTGACTAGGGGGAGCTACATAAGATTTACCAGGTAAAACTTCTCGATAGCGGTTAATATCGCCAGAGATTCTTTTAATACTATCAATAATTTTATTTTCTGATGGGTCTAATAACATAATATTACTATGCTTTCCCATGATTTCAATGATTAACTGTTTAATACGCATACAGCCTAATTCATCGTAGCTTTCTATATCTATTATAATGATTCTTTCAAATTCTTTTTGACGAATATCTAATATTCTTCCTCCCTGTAGATGCTTCCTAAGGAGCATGCAGAACATGGGAGGAGACTGGGGATTGATTTTATCTACTTTTGTTAGATGAACTCTTGGGTTTTTACTGCTGGCAGAAAGTAGTAGCTTGTATTTTTCTTTAAAGCATCTTATCAAAATATTTATTTCATCTGCTTCTGGTTGATATATTTTTTCGATTTTACCTTTTTGTATTTTTTCTATTAATTCATGGGCAATTGCTGAAACCACCATTCCATCAAAAGGCATATACATTCCTCCAAACTTTCATTTTTTCATCATTCAAGTATATCATTCTTTCAAATAATTTAAAAGTTGTTATATAAATGTATAAGACTACAAAAAATAAATAATATTATAGAAGGTAATCTTAAATTTTTGTATAATTAGGATGCGCAACCTATTTATGATAGAATACCCTTTAGGACGATAAAATAATAAAAGAATAAGAAAATTTCTTGATAAGTCTTAATTTTTATCAATAAAAATGATATAATTGTGATTTATGAGAGAAGGATTGTTCTTTTCCATGCAAGGCAGTTTTAACCAATAGATGGAAGGATGAAAAGATATGATTAAGAGCATGACCGGCTTTGGAAGAGGTGAAGGCAAGGACAATGAGAGACAATTTATTGTTGAAGTGAAAACTGTTAATCATAGATACAATGACATTGTTATAAGAATGCCAAAGAGATTTACCTATTTAGAAGACAAACTTAAAAATCTTGTTAAAGATTATATAAAAAGAGGAAGGGTAGAAGTATATATTACTGTAGAAAATATAGGAGATATAGATACGAAAATTTCTGTAAATACTTTAGTGGCTAGACAGTACATAGATTGTTTAAGAAAGATTAGGGATGAATTTAATGTCATAGATGATATTACGGTTTCATTAGTATCCAAATTTTCTGATGTAATAAAAGTAGAACCAAAGGAAGAGGATGAAGATGCTGTTTGGAGTTGTTTACAAAATGCAGCAGCAAAAGCTTTAGACTTATTAGTAGAAATGAGAGAGGCAGAAGGGGTAAAATTGGCTGAGGATATTCATAATAGATGTGAATATATTTCTAATATTGTAGAAAAAATACAAAATCGTTCTCCTCAGGTAGTATTAGAGTATAAGGAAAAGCTAAAGGATCGAATTCATGAATTGTTAGAGGATAGTGTAGAGGTTGATGAAAATCGATTAAGTATGGAAATTGCAGTGCTGGCTGATAAATGCAGTATAACAGAAGAAATTGTAAGACTAAATAGCCATGTGGACCAATTAAAGAAAACATTAAAGGAAAGTCATACGGTTGGTCGAAAGTTAGACTTTTTAATACAAGAAATGAATAGAGAAATTAATACAATAGGGTCAAAAGCAAATGATTTAGAAATTACAAATTATGTAGTCGATCTAAAAAGCGAACTGGAAAAAATAAGAGAACAAGTACAAAATATAGAATAGGGGGACTATAGATGAGTATAAAGTTGATTAATATAGGCTTTGGAAATATTGTATCAGCAAATCGATTAGTAGCCATTGTAAGTCCTGAATCAGCACCTATTAAAAGAATTATTCAGGAAGCTAGAGAAAGAGGTATGTTAATTGATGCTACATATGGTAGGAGAACAAGAGCTGTAATTATTACGGATAGTGACCATATTATCTTATCAGCAGTACAACCAGAAACTGTTGCCCATAGATTATCAAATAAAGATGATCATAAAGATACGACAGATCATGATTAAAAAGGATCAATAGAAGGGGAATTCAAATGATAAAAGAAGGCTTATTACTTGTTATTTCAGGACCATCAGGGACTGGAAAAGGCACTGTCTGTAAGGAATTATTAAAGATAGAAAAAGATATAAAACTTTCTATATCTGCTACTACGAGAGAACCAAGGAATGGTGAAAGGAATGGCGTGAATTACCATTTTTTAGAAAAGGATGTTTTTGAAAGACAAATTGAACAAGGTGAATTTTTAGAGTATGCAAAAGTTTATGATAATTATTATGGGACACCTAAAAAATATGTAATTGATGAAATAAAGGAAGGAAATAATGTTCTTCTTGAGATCGATATTCAAGGAGCATTACAAGTGAAGGAAAAGTATCCTAAAGGAATATTTATATTTATATTGCCCCCATCAATGAATGAATTAAAGAAAAGAATTGTGGGGAGAGGTACTGAATCTGAAGAAGCTATCCAAAAAAGATTTGGGAGTGCACTAGATGAAATCAATTATGTAAAAGAATATGATTATTTTGTGATCAATGATGAAGTTAAAGAAGCTGTAAAAAAAATTAGAGCCCTTATAAGGGCAGAAAATTGTAAAGTAAGTGAAAATATAGAAGAAATAATTTCAAAATTTAAGGAGGAGATCTCATGTTAAATCCATCTATGAATAAATTAATGGAAAAAGTAGATAGTAGATATTCATTAGTTATTGCTGCTTCAAAAAGAGCTAGAGAAATTATTGACGGAGATGAAAAATTAATAAGGGTTGATTCAAGTAAACCTGTAACGATTGCTACTTATGAAATTTCTGAAGATGCTATTATATGTAAACGTGAAGAAATAGAGGAGTAATGAGGTGTAGTGATGAATAAAAATGTTGTAGTTGGTGTAACTGGAGGAATTGCAGCATATAAGGCAGCTGATGTTGTAAGTCGATTAAAAAAACATGGACTTGATGTGAATGTGATTATGACAAAGTCCGCACAAAGGTTTATCAATCCATTAACATTTCAATCTTTATCACAAAATTATGTTGTGACAGATATGTTTGAAGAACCAAAAACATGGGAGGTAGAACATATAGCTCTTGCTCAAAAGGCAGACCTGTTTTTAGTTGTGCCTACAACAGCAAATGTTATTGGGAAAATTGCTAGTGGTATTGCAGATGATATGTTAAGTACGACCATAATGGCTACAAAAGCACCAATACTTATTGCACCAGCTATGAATACAAATATGTATGAGAATCCTATTGTTCAAGAGAATATCCAAAAGTTGAAAAATTTAGGGATGCATTTTGTTGAACCAGCAGAAGGAAGGCTTGCTTGTGGTGATTATGGAAAAGGAAAGCTTGCAGAACCTGAAGTAATTGTAAATAGAGCGATAGAGCTTTTAAACCAACAGAAGGATTTAAAAGGGAAAAAAATTCTTGTCACAGCAGGGCCAACAAAAGAGCCTATTGATCCTGTAAGGTATATTACCAATCATTCTTCTGGTAAAATGGGATATGCAGTTGCAGAAAAGGCAGTAGCTAGAGGAGCAGAAGTAGTATTGATATCAGGTCCTACAAACCTTACTCAGTCAGCAGGTGTAAAAAAAGTAGATGTAAATACTACAAATGAAATGTATAAGGAAGTACTGAAACGTTTTGAATGGGCAGATATTGTTATTAAATCAGCTGCAGTTGCTGATTATCGTCCAAGCAATGTCTCAGATAATAAAATAAAAAAATCAGATAGTGATTTTTCTATAAAGCTTACTAGAAATCCTGATATTCTAATGGAATTAGGAAAACGAAAAAAGAATCATCAAGTACTTGTTGGTTTTGCAGCTGAAACACAGAATCTTCTTGAGAATGCAAAGAAGAAGATTCAAAAGAAAAATCTTGATTTTATTGTAGCCAATGACCTGACAGAAGAAGGTGCTGGTTTTAAGAGTGATACCAATATTGTAACGATTATTGATCAAGATGGACAGTTAGAGCAATGTAAGAAGATGGAGAAGAAAGAGCTTGCAGAAAAGATACTAGATAAGGCGAAAAATTTACTTAAGGAGTAGGGGAACCTGCTCCTTTCTTATTGAAGATGAGCATGTGATTTTTGATATAATAAAACCATGGGGGAATTTTCTATGGAGAAGGTAAAGTTTATAAAAATCATTATAAATAATAAAAGTAATCAAACAGATCGAGAATATACTTATGGTGTTCCCAAAAATTTAAGAGAAAAAATCCAGATAGGTTCTAGAGTGCTTATTCCCTTTGGAAAAGGAAATAAGCTTATAGAAGGATATGTAGTAGATACAATAGAAAAAATTGATTTTGATTATAGAAAGATAAAATATGTAAAAGATATAATCCATGAAGATACGATTCTTTCAAAGGAACTGATCAATTTATGCAGATGGATGAAAGAAAAATATATGTGTAGATTTATTGATGCCATTCAATGTGTTATGCCAACAGGTGCATCCTTAAAAGCCAAAAAGACAATTATTTTAAGAGAAGATTTTGAAGAAAAGAAGCTTCAGGAATATGGTCTTTCTCAAAGAGAAATAGCAATTATAAGTTTCCTTCTTACGCGAAAAAAAGTAACAAATGCTTTCTTAAAAAAAGCTTTTCCGAATATGGAGATCTATCGCTTATTAAAAAATCTAGAACAGAAAAAAATAATTATGATAAAGACTGATTTAAAAAGCAATGTGAATACAGTTTTTGAAAAAATTATAAAACTATCTGATAGGGAAGAATTTACAAAATTACTAGAAAAAATAAGCCCACGAGCTAAAAAGCAAAGAGAAGTTTTAGTTTATTTATCAAAATATAAAGAAGTAACATGGATAGAGCTTAAAAAAGCTATGAATATATCAACGAACACCATGAAAGCTCTTTTAGATAAAGGCTGTATAGAAGTTATTACAGTAGAAAAAAAACGAGATCCTTATAGGAATATGCATATATCCTCTACAAAACCTTTTACACTCACAAAAGAGCAATCAGAAGCTTTAGAAAAAATTATGCCAACTATTGAAAGCTGTGAGTATCATCCTTTTTTGATTCATGGAGTTACAGGTAGTGGGAAAACAGAAATTTATATGCAGTTAATAGACCAGGTGTTAAAGAGGGGGCAAGAGGCTATTGTACTTGTTCCAGAAATCTCTTTAACTTCTCAGATGATTGAGCGATTTAAAGGAAGATTTGGGAACATTGTAGCAGTACTACATAGTAAACTTTCCCTAGGAGAGAGGTATGATGAGTGGAATCGCATCAATAGAGGAGAAGTTAAAATAGCGATTGGTGCTAGATCCGCTGTTTTTTCACCCTTTAATCATCTAGGGATGGTTATTATAGATGAAGAGCATGAATATACATACAAATCAGAATCTAATCCTAAATATCATACTATTGATGTGGCGAAATTTAGATGCAAAAAAAATAATGCAGTATTAGTCTTAGGTTCAGCTACGCCATCTATTGAAAGCTATACTTATGCCCTTGAGGGAGAATATACTAAAATTGAGCTATTAAATAGGTTTAATAATAATCCTTTGCCAAAGGTAGAGATTGTAGATATGAGAGAAGAACTAGATAAAGGAAATAAGAGTGTCTTTAGCCAGAGCTTGTATAAAGGAATTATGGACAAGTTAAATAAGGGTGAGCAAAGTATTTTATTTTTGAATAGGAGAGGGTATTCTACATTTATTTCATGTAGAAAATGTGGATATGTAGTAAAATGTCCTCATTGTGAGATTTCCTTAACCTATCATGCATCTTCAAATAAAGCATCTTGTCATTATTGTGACTATACAAAAAATCCGCCTAATGTTTGTCCCGAATGTAAAAGTAAGTATATAAAATATTTTGGAGTAGGAACAGAAAAGATTGAGAATTTAACAAAAAAATTTTTTCCTAAAGCAAGGGTGGCAAGGCTCGATTTAGATACTACATCCAAAAAAGGTGTAATGGATCAGATTCTAAGTAAATTTAGAAAAGGGGATATTGATATTTTAATTGGAACCCAAATGATTGCCAAGGGATTAGACTTTCCTAATGTAACTTTAGTAGGTGTTATTGCTGCGGATACGAGTTTGAATTTACCAGATTTTAGAGCATCTGAAAAAACTTTTCAGCTTTTAACGCAAGTTGCAGGAAGAGCAGGTAGAGGAAATAATACAGGAAAAGTAGTTGTACAAACTTATGAACCAGAACATTTCTCTATCACTACAGCAAAATCTCATGATTATATTTCTTTTTTTAATCATGAAATCATGCTAAGGAAAGCATTTATGTATCCCCCTTATTCAAGACTAATTAATATATTATTTGTAGGAAATAAGGAAAAAGATGTAGTAAAAACAATAAATAATTTTGCAAATATATTGGAAGAAAAATTGCTTAAATATAATATAAATAGAGAAGATGTACTCTTTGGACCTCACCCAGCACCTTTAGGAAAAATAAAAGAAAAATATAGGTGGCAAATAATTATCAAAAGTAAACCTGTTGACCAAAATATAATTAAAGGTATAATAAATGATATGAGGTTAAAGAATAATTATCCCCAAAATATAAATATAAGCATTGATATAGACCCTTATAGTATGCTTTAAAAGAGGAGGACGAATATGGCTATTAGAAATGTTGTGAAAGATGAAGATCCAGTGTTAAGAAAAAAATCTAGGGTTGTTGAGAAATTTGATGAAAGAATAAAGACCCTTATAGATGATATGGTAGAAACAATGTATCATGCAGATGGTGTAGGGCTTGCAGCACCACAAGTAGGAATTTTAAAAAGGATTATTGTAATAGATACAGGAGAAGGATTGATTGAGATGATTAATCCAGAAATTTTAGAAACAAAAGGAGAATACGTAGACACAGAAGGTTGTTTAAGTGTTCCGGGAGTCACAGGAGATGTTAAAAGACCTAAATGGGTGAGAGTAAGAGGACTAAATAGAGATGGAAAAGAGATAGAAATAGAAGGAAACGATCTTTTAGCAAGAGCATTTTGTCATGAAATAGATCATCTAGAAGGAATATTATTTACAGATAAAGTGATTAAGTAGGAGGTACATATGAAGATCATATTTATGGGAACGCCAGACTTTGCAGTTCCTTGCTTAACAGAAATTATAGAAAATGGACACGAAGTATTAGCTGTTGTAACACAACCAGATCGACCTAAAGGAAGAGGAAAAAAATTAACACCTCCCCCAGTAAAGGTTAAGGCAATGGAGTATAATATAGATGTTTTGCAGCCTGAAAAAATTAGAGAAGAAGATATGGTAAAAAAAATAGAAGCATTAGAGCCTGATTGTATTGTAGTTGTTGCATTTGGACAGATTTTACCAAAGAGCATATTAGATATTCCACCCCTTGGATGTATTAATGTTCATGCATCATTACTCCCTAAATATAGAGGAGCAGCTCCTATTAATTGGGCCATTATAAATGGAGAAAAAGTATCTGGCGTTACAACTATGTATATGGAAGAAGGCTTAGATACAGGAGATATGATCTTAAAGGCGGAAGTTCCTATAGAAGAAAAAATTGCAGGAGAGCTTCATGATGAATTATCTTTAGAAGGTGCTAAATTACTAGGAAAGACGCTAAAATTGATTGAAGAAAATAAAGCACCAAGAGAAAAGCAAGATGATGAAAAAAGTTCTTATGCTTCTATGATGGATAGAAATACGGGTAAAATAAATTGGCAGAACACAGCACAATCTATTTATAATTTAATACGTGGTCTAAATCCTTGGCCAACAGCTGTGACTACTTATGAAGGAAAGAAATTTAAGATATGGAAAGCTCAAGTGATCAATGAAAAATGTGAAGATCTACCAGGGAAAATCATAAAGGTGAATAAGGAAGGTATTTTTGTGTGTACAGGAGACGGGATATTACTTTTAGAAGAAATACAATTTCCGAATAGCAAACGTATGCGAGTAGATGCTTATTTAAGAGGTCATGAAATAGAAAATAATGTAATTTTAGGTGAATAATATGTTTGTCAATCCTGTAAAAAAAAATAATGCTGTTTTTATTAGGACTCTTTTTCTTTTAGTTTTTTTATTTGTTTTAATTGCATTGGTAGCCTTGTATTTAGTTCAATCAGGTAATATTGTATTATATAAGATGGTTTTGAATATAATATTAATAGGGGCTAGCTTTATAAGCTGTTTTGTTTTTATGAATCTGATCATTGTTATAAAACTATTAAAAGATAAAAATATCTCATCATTATCGAGGCGATGGCTTGGGTTTTCTTTAAAATATATTTATATGAATATGATTCAGCTAACGAGATTGTTAAAGTTAGATAAAAACAAGATAAGAGGTGCTTTTTCAGAATTAAATAATCGCTTAATTGTATCCTCGCATATTCATGTAAAGCCTGAGGAAATTCTTATACTCCTTCCCCATTGTCTTCAGAAAAGTAGTTGTCCTCATAAAATAACAAATAATATTAACAATTGTAAAAGATGTGGATTATGTGATATAGATCAATTAATTACATTAAAGGAGAAATATCATACCAATTTATTTGTTGCTACAGGAGGAACTCTTGCAAGGAAGATTATTAAAGAAATAAAGCCAAAGGCCATTATTGCAGTAGCTTGTGAAAGGGATTTAAGCAGTGGGATTATGGATGTGAAAAGATTACCTGTTATAGGAATATTGAATGAAAGACCGGAAGGACCTTGTGTAAATACAAGGGTAAATCTAAAAGATGTTGAAAAAACCATTGAGTATTTTATAGGGAAAGAGGAATAAAATGTTTTAAATGCACCCAGATCGGGTGCATTCATTTATATAGGAGGAAATTATGAAAAACGATGCGAGAAGATGTGCGTTAGATATATTGGTAGATATAGAAGAGAATAATGCCTTTTCAAATATTGCAATCAATAGAGCATTAAAGGGAAAAAAAATAGAGAGTATAGATAGAAGATTTATAACAGAAATTGTGTATGGCGTATTAGAAAATAAAATATATTTAGATTTTATCATTGATACTTTTTCAAAAATTAAAATAAAAAAAATGAATGTAAAAGTATTAAATATTCTTAGAATGGGATTATATCAAATTATATATCTTGATAAAATACCAGAATTTGCAGCAGTGAATGAAAGTGTGAAATTAACAAAAAAAGTTGATTATAGATCTTCTGGCTTTGTAAATGGTATATTAAGAAGCTTTTTGAGAAATAAAAAGGATATAAAGGTGCCAACTATGGAAGAAAACAAGATCAAGCATCTTTCTATTGCTTATTCTCATCCTGAGTGGATGGTAGAAAAGTGGCTAAAGGAATTTGGACAAGACTTTACGGTAGAACTATTAAAAGCAAATAATGAGACACCTAAATTGTCCATACGTACAAATACATTAAAGGTTACGAAAAAACAATTGATTGAAGAATTGATGAGCGAAAATGTGGAAATTTTTACAGATACTTTTGTAAAAGAGGCTATACATATCAAAAATTTAGGAAATATTGAAGATATGGAAATTTATCATAAAGGTTTTTTTCAAATTCAAG
Organism: Marinisporobacter sp.; assembly: GCA_025210395.1. Taxonomy (GTDB): domain Bacteria; phylum Bacillota; class Clostridia; order Peptostreptococcales; family Thermotaleaceae; genus Crassaminicella. The sequence goes on along the minus strand of JAOARV010000040.1, from coordinate 64,860 downwards.
ATGAAAGCTCTATGTTAGTAGGTCATATTCTTGATCCAAAGCCAGGTGAATTTATTGTAGATGCATGTGCAGCTCCTGGAGGAAAAACAACCCATATTGCTCAGCTTATGAAAAATGAAGGGAAAGTATTAGCAAGAGATATCTATCCTCATAAATTAAAATTAATTGAGGAGAATGCAAAAAGATTAGGAATTTCTATTATTGATACACAGGATTTTAATGCAAAAGAGGTAGATGAATCTCTCTTAGGAAAAGCAGATAAGGTACTTGTAGATGCACCATGCTCAGGACTAGGAATTATAAGAAGAAAGCCAGAATTAAAATATAATAAAAAACCGCAAGATATCAAAGAAATTTCAAAAATACAATTTGAAATATTGAAGAATGCTAGCAAATATGTAAAAAAAGATGGCGTTTTAGTATATAGTACATGTACAATAGAAAAGGAAGAAAATATAGATATTATAAAAAAATTTATAAAAGAGTATAAGAACTTTGAAATCTTAGATGTGAATCATGTATTACCTCTTGGGTTAAAATCAAAAGAAAAATATTTACAATTATATCCAAATATGTATCGAACCGATGGCTTTTTTATATGTAAATTAAAAAGAAACAATCAATAAGACCGTCAACAATTGGTAATGAATGTGATATAATAGGGTTTGTATAAAAAAATTGTCAAAAGCAATGGGGCTGATTGGTGAGGTGATTAGATGAAAATTGGAGCATATTCCCATATTGGAAGAGTTAGAGAAATCAATGAGGATGCTTATTATATAGCAAACGAAGGTTTAAATTTATTTGTTGTTGCAGATGGTATGGGAGGACACAATGCAGGAGAAGTTGCTAGTAATGTAGCCATACATTCTATAAAAGATTTTATGGAGAATCATAAAAGTGAGTTTCTTGATAAAGATGAAAAAACAGTCTGTAAAGTTTTAAAAAAAGCAACTTTAGAAGCAAATCATACTATATTTGAAAAGTCTAAAAATGAAATAAAGTGTCAAGGTATGGGGACAACGCTAACAGTAGTTCTCTTATTATCAAAGGTGTATATTGCTCATGTTGGAGATAGTAGAGCTTATTTAATGCGTGAAAATAAATTATCACAAATTACAGAGGATCATTCTCTCGTAGCAGAACTTTTAAAAAATGGAAGTATTACAAAAAATGAAGCAAAGATTCATCCTCAAAGAAATATGATTACACGTGCCTTAGGGACTGAAGAAGATATTATGATAGATGTATATACCTTAGGCTTAAAGGAAGACGATGTCATTTTATTGTGTACAGATGGATTATCAAATTTGATAGAATTGGAAGAAATGAAAGAGGCATTAATAGAAGCTCGTGATATGCAAAAGGCATGTGAGCATTTAGTAGCATTAGCCAATGAAAGAGGCGGATATGACAATATTACAGTTGTGGCAATAAAAAATAGATAAGTGTGAAGGAATCGAGGTGAAGAAATGATAGGAAAAATCTTAGGTAATCGATATGAAATTATTGAAAAAATTGGTGGTGGAGGTATGGCTTTAGTATATAAGGCCAAATGTAAACTTTTAAACCGATTTGTTGCAGTGAAAATACTAAGGCCTGAATTTACAAGTGATGAAGAATTTATTAGCTCTTTTAGAAAGGAATCCCAAGCTGCTGCAAGTTTGTCTCATCCAAATATTGTAAATATTTATGATGTAGGAGATGAAAATGATATCTATTACATCGTCATGGAATTAGTACAGGGAAAAACATTAAAGCAATACATCAAAGAAAGAGGATATCTTGGTCTTGGATTAGATGAAATGATTAAAATTGCAAAACAAATTGCATTAGCATTGGAGCATGCCCATAATAATCATATTGTTCATAGAGATATAAAACCTCATAATATATTGATCACAGAGGATGGAAGAGTGAAAGTTGCAGACTTTGGAATTGCCAGAGCTGTGACATCTTCAACTGTTACAAATACGGGAAATGTAATTGGCTCTGTACATTATTTTTCTCCAGAACAAGCTAGAGGTGGATATATTGATGAAAAATCTGATTTATACTCCCTTGGAATTGTTCTTTATGAAATGGCAACAGGAAAACTTCCCTTTGAAGGGGAAAGTCCAATCTCTATTGCGTTAAAGCATATTAAAGAAGATATGATTCCTCCTTCTTTAATTAATGTACAAATCCCTCAAGCATTAGAGGATATTATTATAAAGGCTACTCAAAAGGATCAGACAAAAAGATATAGTAGTGCAAAAGATATGTGTGAAGATTTAGAGCAAACTTTAACACGACCAGCAGAAAGCTTTGTAAAATTTGAAGAAGATGATGATAGTCCAACACAGGTCATTCCTGCTATAAAAGATGAGGAATTAGATATGGAAGATGATTATGAAATTTCAAAAAGAAAAAAAAGTAATCGGAGGATTGTTTTTAGTGCTATCGTAACAGCGTTTATTTTAGCCCTTCTTTTTACGGGAGGCATGTTCTATTTAAAAGATAAGCTGATTATACCAGAAAAACATGTTCCAAAGTTAGTAGGCATATCCTTTGAGGAAGCAAAAAAGAATTTAGAAACCCTTGGTTTTAAAGTGGAAAAAGCAGGAGAGAAGAATAGTGATGAATATGAAGTAGGATATGTCATTAAGCAAGAGCCAGCTGCTGGCGAACTTCGTAAAGCTGGATATACAGTAAAGTTAACAACGAGTAAAGGACCAGAATTAGTAGAAGTACCAAGCTTTAAAAATAAAAATATTGATGAGATCAGTTATATGCTAGATAATGCTGGACTTAAAGAAGGTATTGTAGAATATGAATATAATTCCCTTCCTGTAGGGATTATTATAAGTCAAAATCCAGCGGCTAATGAAAAGGTAGGTAAAAATACAGATGTAAATTTTGTTGTTAGCCAAGGCCCGGAAATAAAAACCATTTTGATGCCAAATCTAGTAGGGGAAAATATTGATAATGCTAAAAGTACTCTTAAGACTTCAGGATTAAAATTAGGAAAAATTGAAGAAAAATTTGATGAAAAAATAGAGAAAGATGTAGTTATTTACCAAAGCTATAAGGCTGGAAGTGAAGTAGAAGAGAATAGAACTATTAATCTAGCTGTAAGTAAAGGGCCTGAAGAAGTAACGCAGCCTTCTGAAGAAGATGAATTACAAATGAAAACTGTATCTTTTCCATTGTTTTATAACGAAGCAAAACAAGAAGATTTTGAATTAAAGATTATAAAAATACAAAATGGGATATCAACAGATGTATATAGTGAAGCACAACACAAATCGGATAGTGGCAAAAAAATAACTATTAAAGGTAGAGATAAGGCTACTATAGAAATTTATTTTGATAATGAGCTGATAACAAGAAGACAAATAGATTTTGAAACGGGGAAGATAGCTGATGATTAGTGGGATTATTACGAAAGGAATTGGAGGATTTTATTACGTCAAAACACAGGATGAAATATATGAATGTCGTGCTAGAGGTAAATTTAGAAAAGAAAAAGTAACGCCTTTGGTGGGAGATCGGGTAAAAATTTCAATCAATCAAGCTTCGAAGCAAGGAATGGTGGAAGAAATCATTTATAGAGATATGGAGTTTATCCGTCCTCCTGTTGCTAATGTCAATCAAGCTATTATTGTTTTTGCAGTAAAAAGACCAGACCCTCATCTTATGCTTTTAGATAGATTTTTAGCTATGGCAGAAAATGAAGAAATTGATGTGGTGATTTGTTTTAATAAAGTAGATTTAGATGAAGAACATTTTATTAAGCTAAAAGACATGTATAGGGATACAGGTTATAAAGTTCTAGGCACAAGTGTAAAATTAGGAATAGGGATTGATCATTTTAAAGAAATATTAAAAGATAAAATAACAGTTTTTGCAGGACCATCAGGAGTAGGGAAATCATCCCTTTTAAATGCAACACAGCCAAATCTTTCTTTGAAAACGGGAGAAATTAGTGAAAAGAATAAAAGAGGAAAGCATACAACGAGACATGTAGAACTACTAGAATTAGATTTTGGAGGGTGGGTACTAGATACGCCAGGGTTTAGTTCTTTGAATTTAGATTTTATTGAAGAAAATGACTTGCAATATTTATTTAGAGAATTTACCCCGTTTATTGGAGAATGTAAATTTACAGGTTGTAAGCATGTGAATGAGCCTGAATGTGCTGTAAAAAAAGCTTTAGGAGAAAATAATATTAGTCAATCTAGATATGAAAGTTATCTGCAATTATTGAAAGAGATAAATCAAAAGAGGAGGTACTAATCATGGTAAAAATAGCACCATCTATATTATCAGCAGACTTTGGAAATTTATTAGAAGATATAAAAAAGGTAGAAAATGCAGGTGCAGATTTACTGCATATAGATGTAATGGACGGACATTTTGTTCCAAATATTTCAATAGGACCTTTAATCCTTAATAGCATTAAGGGGAAGACGAAGCTTCCTTTTGATGTACATCTAATGATCGAAAATCCTGATCAATATATCCCTGAATTCGCAAAACATGGAGCAGATATAATCACTGTACATGTAGAAGCATGTCCCCATCTTCATAGAACAATACAAAATATTAAAAGTCATGGAGTAAGAGCTGCTGTATCATTAAATCCTGCTACATCCCTTCATACAATAGAACATATATTAGAAGATATTGATATGGTATTATTAATGTCTGTAAATCCTGGATTCGGGGGACAAAAATTTATCCCCTCTGTGTTAGACAAGATTAAAGCTTTAAGAAAAATGATTGAGGATAAAGGGTTAAATATAGACATTGAGGTTGATGGAGGCGTAAAACTTGATAATGCTTATGATGTAGTAAAAGCTGGAGCGAATATATTGGTGGCTGGTTCTGCTATTTTTAATGCAGACAATATAGATAAAACTATAAAATTGTTTAGAGAAAAAACAACTCTTTAGGTGGAATCCTTTCATGAAATGTGCAATTATAGCCAATGGAAATATTAAGTATTATGAAGAAATAAATCCTTTAATACAAAAATGCGATTATATCATATGTGCAGATGGAGGGGCTAGGCATTTATTAAAGATGGATATAGTGCCTCATATGATTGTTGGCGATTTAGATTCAATTGATGAAGAAACAAAAATCTATTTTGAAAAGAAAGATATTGTGTTTTGTAAATTTCCTAGAAAGAAAGATTATACAGATATGGAGTTAGCTATAGAATATGCCCTTAAAAAAGGTGCTAATGAAATTATATTTTTAGGAGCTATTGGGAGCAGGATGGATCATACAATTGCTAATATCACTTTATTGAAGCCTTTAGAAGAGAAAGGGATCAAAGGGAAAATTATTGATGAACATAATGAAATAATGATTACAGGTGGGGAATTAGAAATAGAAGGACAAATAGGAGATACCGTATCTATTATTCCTTTAAGTGAAAAGGTTGAAGGAATTACACTAAAAGGCTTTGAATATCCATTAAAGAATGCAACTGTATTAATGGGTTCATCTATAGGCATAAGCAATAGATTAATGGATAAAAAGGCGAAAATAATCATTAAAAAAGGAAAGGTATTAGTTATAAAGGCTAGAGATTAAAACAAATCATATAAAACCAATGTTTAAAACAAATCATATAAAATCAATGTTTAAAACCCATTTTGAATGGGTTTTTTTGTATCAAATTTTACGAGAAATGAATAAGATGTAATAATTAGAGTTCTTTATAAGGGTGATGAGGTGATGTTTTGAGAAAAAGGTCATGTATTAAAAAAATATTGGGAATTTTATTAGCACTAGGAGGAGCAATCATTCTTATAGAGTGTGTGCCCTTATGGACATGGTATTGTATTTTTGGGGGATTATGCGTTATTTTTATATTGTTATTGTTCAAAATCATTTGAAAGGAGGAATGGTTTTGAGAAGGAGAAGATGTTGTCCTATTTGGAGAAGATTCAATAAAGCTTGTATGGGAATGATTCTTTTAGCCATTGGTGTAATAATTATTGCTATTAAAGTTTTACCTGTTAGTATATGGATTGTTTTAGTGGGGGTTATGATGATTTATATAGGGTATAAATTATTTTGTAGTTATTAATAAAGATAAATAATAAATAAAGCCTACCTATGGAGGCAGGCTTTAAAAAGCTATATAGCTCTTTCTACTTTGTTAGAACGTAGACATCTAGTACATACACTGATTCTTTTAGGAGAACCATTTACGACAGCTTTAACTTTTTTGATGTTTGCACCCCAAACTCTTTTATTATGACGGTTAGAGTGACTTACAGTATTACCAGAAATTCTTCCTTTTCCACATACGTCGCATGCTTTTGACATATATAACACCTCCTTCGAGTGACAATACAACTAATTGCAAACATTAATATTTTACCATATATTCAACCTTTTTGGCAAGTATTATGTAAAAAACCATTAAATAAATTGATAAAAGGTTATATAAGTTGAATCATTGTATAAATTCATATAGAATATAGTATAGTTAAAAAAATATATCAAAAGGGTGTATCAAAAGGAGGATAAAAATGGGCGCACTATTAAAAAACAAATTAGGGAATATTATTATAGATCATGAAGTTATAGCATCTATTGCAGGAGCAGCTGCTATGGAATGTTATGGATTGGTAGGAATGTCCAAAAAATCAAAGACTAGTGGGATCACAGAGCTATTAAAGCGTGAAAATCAGAATAAAGGTGTGAAAGTATCTTCTAAAGAAAATGAGGTAATTATAGACCTTTATATTGTTGTAGAATTTGGAACAAGAATTTCTACTGTTGCACAAAATATTATTGATAAAGTAAAATATAATATTGAAATCAGTACAGGTTTAAAAGTAAAACAGGTAAATATTAATATACAAGGAGTTAGAGTTGAAAAGTAATTAGAGGAGGTACTGTTTTGAAAATCAAAGTTATAGATGGATTGTTACTGAAAAAAATGTTTGTTCAAGGAGCAAATGTTCTTGAAGAAAATAAAAATATAGTAGATGCATTAAATGTTTTTCCTGTACCAGATGGCGATACAGGAACGAATATGTCTCTAACTATGAATAGCGCTGCTAAGGAAGTGAAAGAGGAAAACATAAATACGATTGATCATATTGTAGGGGCTATTGCCAATGGATCTTTAATGGGGGCAAGAGGAAACTCAGGAGTAATTTTATCCCAATTATTTAGAGGGTTTGCTAAAGCTTGTAAAGGAAAAGAAACATTGACCATCGTAGATTTGGCAAATGCTTTTAAAAATGCTTCTGATACAGCATATAAGGCGGTTATGAAGCCAATAGAAGGGACTATCTTAACTGTTGCTAGAGAAATGGCTGAAAAAGCCATAGAATTATCAAGTAAAGAAATGTATATGGATGATTTTTTGTATGAATTGATAGAACATGGAGAACAAGTTTTAAATAAGACTCCTGAAATGTTAAAGGTATTAAAAGAAGCTGGCGTTGTTGATGCGGGAGGAAAAGGTTTAAATTTAATTTTTAATGGATTTTATGAAGCTATAACAGGTAAGGAAGTAATGATTGAAGGATCAACTCCTATTGATTTTGAAAAGGTAGAAGAAGATGGACAAGATATTCTCTTTGGCTATTGTACAGAATTTATTATTAAAGGAAGTTGTGTGAATATTGAGCGATTTAAAGAAAAAATTGGTAGTTACGGAGATTGTATGTTAGTAGTAGGAGATGAAAGTTTAGTTAAAGTACATATTCATACAAATCATCCAGGTGTGATTTTAGAAGAAGGCTTAAGACTTGGAGAAGTTACTCGTATAAAGATCGATAATATGAGGCAGCAACATGAAAACAAGAGTATTGAAAAGATGAGTGAAAAGAAGTCTTTAGAAATGAAAGAATTTGGAATGATTGCAGTTACCATGGGAGAAGGGTTAACAGAAATCTTTAAGGATTTGAATGTAGATGAAATTATTACAGGTGGGCAAACTATGAACCCTAGTACAGAAGATATTAAAAAGGCTATAGAAGGGGTTCATGCAAAGCATATTTTTGTTTTCCCAAACAATAGTAATATTATATTAGCTGCAAATCAGGCAAAGGAGCTAAGTGATAAAAGTATTACGGTTATTCAGACTAAAACAGTACCTCAAGGAATTGCAGCTATATTAGCTTACAATGAGGATTTAAATAAAGAAGAAAATATAGAAGCTATGACAGAAGCTTCAAGCCATGTGAAAACAGGGCAGATTACTTATTCTGTAAGAGATACACAATTTAATGACATTTCTATTAAAGAAGGGGATATATTAGGAATTGCAGATGGAAAAATTACTGTAGTAGGCAGTCACGTTGAAGATGAAGCATATAAGCTACTAGAAGGAATGATTACAGATGAGGATGAGATTTTAACCATTTTTTACGGCGAAGATCGTACAAAAGAGCAAGCTGAAGAACTTGCTGAAAGAATTGAAGAAATATATGAAGAGATGGATGTTGAAGTTTATTATGGAGGACAGCCTCTTTATCATTACATATTCTCTATCGAATAGGAAATGACTATAGTCATTTCCTATTCTTCTTAGGAGGTAGATTCAATGAATGATTTGAAAAAATCTGTCCAATTCATGAAAGGCATAGGCCCTAAAAGGGCCAAATATCTAGAAAAAATAGGGATTATTAGTATAGAAGATGTATTATATGCTTTTCCAAGAGAATATGAAGACAGAAGTAAGATGAAAAATATTATAGATGTTAAAAATGATGAACAAATTACTATAAAGGGTTATGTATGTGGAAATGTAGAGGAAAAATCTATTCGAAAAGGATTGAAAATTTATAAAGTTCCTGTAAAAGATCGTACTGCAATGACTTATGCAGTATTTTATAATTCTCCTTTTATAAAGAAGGTATTAAAAAAAGGAGAGCGGATTTATTTGCATGGAAAAGTAAAACGTGGATTTGGTCAGATACAAATATTACATCCTAACTATGAAGTTATAGAGGGAAAAGAAGAGACTATGATCAATGGAATTGTTCCTATTTATAGTCTTACTCATGGACTAATACAAAAGGATATACAAAATTTAAGTAATCATGTACTTGAATTGTATGAGAAAACAATAGAGGAGTATCTTCCTTATGATACGATAAAAAGAAATAGATTGTGCCATATACAATATGCGCTACATAATATTCATTATCCAAGTTCAGTGAAATCTCTAAAGATAGCAAAATTTAGATTAGTATTTGAAGAATTATTAATTTTGCAGACAGGTTTATGGTTAATTAAGAATAAATTTAATCATAATAAAGAAGGAGTTGTTTTTAACAAAACACCTAAAGTAAATGAATTGATCCATTCATTACCCTTTCAATTAACAAATGCCCAATCCAAGGTATTAAAAGAAATAGAAGAAAACATGGAAAGTAAGAAAGTGATGAATCGTCTAGTACAAGGAGATGTAGGATCAGGAAAAACAATTATTGCACTTATTGCTCTATATAAGGCTTATTTAAATGGATATCAGGGTGTTTTGATGGCACCTACAGAAATATTAGCAGAGCAGCATCTTTATGCAGCAAAGGAACTATTAGAGCCATTAGGTGTAAAGGTAGAATTATTATCTGGGAGCATCAAAAAAAAGAAAAAAGAAGAAATATTAAGATCATTAGAAAATGGAGAAATCCATATTGTCATAGGGACCCATGCGTTAATTCAAGAAAGTGTTTATTTTCATAAGCTAGGGCTTGTGATTACAGATGAGCAACATCGATTTGGGGTCAGACAAAGACGCACATTATCAAGTAAAGGGGTTAATCCTGATGTACTTGTTATGACAGCTACACCTATTCCTAGAACCCTTGCTTTAATTCTTTATGGAGACTTAGATGTTTCTATTATAGATGAATTGCCACCTGGAAGAAAAAAGATAAAAACTTATTGTGTAGATGAAAAGAAAAGAAGTAAAATTTATAATTTTGCTAAGAGAGAAATTGAATTAGGAAGGCAAGTATATATTGTAGCACCATTAGTGGAAGAATCAGAAAATATTGAAGCGAAATCTGCTCAAGAATTATATGAAGAATTGAAAGTAACTTATTTAAAAGATTTTACTATAGGGTTATTACATGGAAAAATGAAGGGATATGAAAAGGATGAAATAATGAATCAATTTAAAGAAGGAAAAATACAAGCTCTCGTATCTACTACAGTGATAGAAGTAGGGGTAAATGTACCTAATGCATCTATTATGATTATAGAAAATAGTGAGAGATTTGGGCTTGCCCAATTACATCAATTACGGGGAAGAGTTGGAAGAGGCGAGTATCAATCCTACTGTGTTTTAGTCAACTATGGTAAGAATCCTTTATCAAAAGAAAGAATGAAAATTATGGAAGAAACCAATAATGGGTTTATTATTGCTGAAAAGGATTTAGAACTAAGAGGACCAGGTGAATTTTTTGGTACAAGGCAGCATGGTTTGCCAGAACTTAAAATAGCCAATTTGTTTAAGCATATGAAAATATTAAAACAAGTCCAAAATGAGGCAAAAGTCCTTATGAATGAAGACAAAACCTTAGCATTAGAAAAAAATTTAATGTTGAAAAATAGAATTATGGATCAGTTTGATAAGAGCATAGAACAAATTAGTTTATGATAAAATGAAGATTTCCATTCTGTTACAAGGTAGCTAAAATATACTAGATATAATTTGCTTCAGATTGGTTAAATTAATAGTACAAAGGAAAAAGGAGGTGAAAATAGTGGCAAACAACAATACAAAGGTGGTTCCTGAAGCAAGAGCAGCATTAAATCAAATGAAATATGAAATTGCTAATGAATTAGGACTTAACAACTACCAAGGAATGGATAAAGGTAATTTAACAGCTAGACAAAATGGTTATGTAGGAGGATACATGACTAAGAGATTAGTTGAAATGGCTGAACAACAAATGTCTGGTAAATAAAAATAAATATAAATAATAAAGAAGAGATAAATTTATCTCTTCTTTATTATTTATATAAACAGAACATAAAAAATACTGGTGAAAATCACCAGTATTGGGAGAGGAGAAATGAAGGAAGAACTCAAAGGGGAAATTTATTTTATGTGCTTACATATAATATGGCTAATAATAATGAATATTATACATAGTTTTTTTATTTTCATAAGATGTTTGTTTGTCATTTACTTATATGCTAAAATATACTTATTGAAAGGAGAGAATGATGCGTGAGAGTAATTGCAGGGATATCAAAGGGTATGAGACTAAAATCTCCAAAAGGTCTAAAAACGAGACCGACTACAGATAGAGTGAAAGAATCTATTTTTAGCATGATCAACCCATATATAATAGATAGTATAGTTTTAGATCTTTTTTCAGGAACTGGAAGTCTTGGTATTGAGGCTTTAAGCAGAGGGGCAGAAAAGGCATATTTTATAGATCATAATAAAAATAGCATCAATGTGATAAAAGAAAACATACAATATACTAATTTTGAAAAGAAAAGCACTGTTCTTTTTTGTGATGCACAAAGAGCAATAAAAGAATTAGCTTTAGGAAAGCATGAAGTGGATATTGTTTTTATGGATCCACCTTATTTAAAAGGATTGATTATACCATCTATTCAAGCTATAGAAACAGAAGGAATATTAAAAAGAGAAGGGATTATTCTCGTTGAGCATGATCTAAAGGATTCATTACCAGAATATGTTGGAAAGTTTAAAAAAATAAAAGAAAAAAAATATGGAAATACCTTAATAACTATTTATTCGGAGGAGGCATAACAATGAAAACAGCCGTATGTCCTGGAAGCTTTGACCCAGTTACAAATGGACATTTAGATATTATCAAAAGAACTTCAAAGATGGTGGACAAGGTGATTGTAGCAGTTCTTTATAATCCGGGGAAAAATCCACTTTTTACTCTGGAAGAAAAAATAGATTTATTAAAAGAAGCTACAAAGGATATACCTAATGTAGAAATAGATTGTTTTTCAGGATTATTAGTTGATTATGTAAAACAAAAAAATATTGATTTTATAGTAAAAGGATTAAGAGCTGTATCAGATTTTGAATACGAGCTGCAAATGGCTCTGATGAATAAAAAGCTTAATCATGAAGTTGAAACAATGTTTATGATGACGAGTGGCGAATATTCATATCTTAGCTCAAGTATTGTAAAAGAGGTATGGAAATTTGATGGATGCATAGATGGATTAGTTCCAGAGGTAGTTAAAAAAGCATTACATAAGAAATTTAAATAAGGTAAAAGGGGAGGATATCAATGAATGCGTTGCGTCTGTTGGATGAATTAGAAGATATTGTTGAAAGTAGCTCTTCTATACCATTTGCTGGAAAGACCTTTGTGGATAAAGAGGAAATTCTAGATATAATTAAAGAGATAAGGATTCAATTACCAGATGAAGTAAAACAAGCACAATGGATTAAAGAAGAAAGACAAAGAATACTAATAGAAGCTCAAAAGGAAGCAGATTCTGTTATGGAAGATGCCAAGGTACATATTGAAGAAATGGTAGAAAAAGATGAAATTACTAAAATGGCACATAAAAGGGCAGAAGAAATTGTATCTCAGGCGCAAATAAATGCAAAAGAAATTCGTATTGGAGCAAGACAATATATTGATGAATTATTGAGTGGTGTAGAAAAAAACCTTGGAAAAGTTGTAGAGACTATAAAAGAAAATAGAGATGAGTTGAAAGGAATGAAGGGATAAAACCCTTCATTTTTTATAAAAATGAAAAAATGTATATGCAAGCTTAAAGAGGATATGAAGAACCATTGAAAGAGTCACAACTAATAGGGTCATACTGATGAATAGTTCTGATGAAAATAAAATTTTTGAAGTCCAAGTAAGATATAGACTTTCTTGAGAATAGGTTGAAAAAACAGGAGTCGTTATATGTTTAAAAATAGTATGGGTCATAGGAACTGTAATGAAAATAAATATGCCAGAAAATAGGGCGTGTAAAAATTTTGAAATAATGTAAGTACCAGTACTAAGATCTGTTTTACTAATTAAACTAGCTGCTTGAGCATGAATGGAAAAGCCACTCCAAGAAATGATCATGGTAGTCAATACAGCTTGCTTTATAAAAGAGATGCCATCTATTTCAGATAAGAGTTTACACCCCATTGTCATTTCAAAGATACCGCTTACAAGAGCTTCATAAATGCCTTTGTCAAGTTTGAAAAAGAATAAAAGATGCTGAAGATAATAGGATATGGTTTTGATAAACCCTATTATAGTTAAGAGTCGAATAATTACTGAAAAAAGAATAATAAAACCTCCAACAACAAGGAGGGTCTCTATAGAATTTTTTACAGCTGTTCCTAATAATGATCCAAAAGTTGTTTCATTATTTTGAAGGGAATAAAATAATTCTTTAAAGGCTCTTTTGATGTAGCTACTTTTTGTTTTATGAAAGCTTTGATATTTATTAAACTTGTAAAATCTAAAAACAATGCCTACCATAATCACACCTAAGTAATGAGCTAGGGCGATATTTGTTCCTAATTGAGGATTGTGAAACATACCAATGGCAACAGCGCCAATCATAAATAGTGGGCCTGAGGTGCTACAAAAGGACAGAAGCCTTTGTGCTTCCACCTTTGAAAAAGCTCCTTTGCTTCTAAGCTGAGTAATTAATTTGACTCCTATGGGGTATCCAGAAGTAACGCTCATAGCAAATATAAAAGAAGCTTCTCCAGGAACATTAAAAATTGGCTTTATAATGGGTTCGAGTAATATACCAATAAAGTTAACTACACCTAATCCGATTAATAATTCAGCTCCGATAAAAAATGGAAGAAGTGCAGGAAAAACAATATTAAACCATGTATCAACTCCAAGCTTTGCAGCATGAAAAGATGCTTCTGGATATTTTATGATATAAACAACCAAAAAACAAGTAATAAAGATGGTTAAGAGATGGGTTACTTTAGACAAAATAGATGTTTTTTTCAAAACAAAAAGTGTTAAAAATGAAACAAATACAAAAATAAATAAAAACATGTTATGCCTCCTGAAAAAAGAAATATATTCATATATATTAGCAATATAAAAAAAATAGTACTTAAATTAGATTAAGTACTAAAGGGAGATCATCTAAGGAAATAGGGTTGATGGTAATAGTCAGAACCACCTTTTCTAGCGTTATTATTAGGATAAGCTAAATTATAAATATCCGTCGCTAAAATATCAAAATAAAGCATTTCTTTAGAGATAGGATCATTTAGTATTTGCTTGTTAATATTTGTTAAAATTGGGATTTTAGATGATTTTTTTAATCTTTTTAATAGTTCAGTTCCTCTTGTTGAAAAAGCAAGAAGGCGAGCATATTGTGAACCGCCATGTCTATTAAACATAAGAATATGTTCTTTCGTAATACCTAATAAAATATGAGCAAAAATTCTTTGAAGCCTTGTAAAGGTATATCTTTTCGTTTTTAAACTTTGCAGGAGACTTTGCAAATCTGTGGCTTTAACAGCCATTTCTTTTATTCTATTTTCAAGACCTTCATTTACATCCAAAACTTTTCTTAGTTCAGCCTTTGATAGGGTTCGAAGTTTATAAAGAAGTATTTTCTCAAAACTATTGTAGTAAATAGGTGCAACGCCATTTTTTATACTTTTTTGAAAGACGCTAAAGCTATTTTTAGGAATCACTTTTTTTAGTGTATCTATGTTATAATCATCTTGAGCTAGATAGGACCTTATAGCTGTAGCACTACAAATATTACTCAAAATATCCGTTGAATCGTAAGGGGCCTTGATTCTAGTAAGGGTATAAGGGGTGATTTTACTATTACATTTGATTAGAGCTTTCATATATTCAATCCCAAGAATATTATTAGGAGAATGAAGGACTTTTTCTAAGGATTCATCAGAACAATACTTCCCTAATGCTTTTTCACGAGCCCTTGGAAAAGAAATTCCTTCTGATAAAAATTCTTTTAAATAGCTTTGATATTCTTTTGGTTCTTTTACTAAAATTTCTGCAATTTTTTTTAAAGGAGAGATGTGACCGATTTCACTGCCAAAGCTAATGGTATCAACAATCCCTAAATGATTTAATAGGGAGATGCCGCCATATGCAAAGAATTCTGCACTATTGCAAGCATAAATAGTTGGAAGTTCTATGATCAGATCTACGCCTTCTTTTATGGCTATTTCAGCTCTTATCCATTTATTTGTTAAGCTAGGTTCTCCTCTTTGTAAAAAATTTCCACTCATTACGGCTATAGTGTGGGAAGCATTTGTTTTTTTTATAGATTCTTTAAGATGATATTTATGACCATTATGAAACGGATTATATTCTGTTATCAAACCAAGAACTTTCATAGTTGTATCCTCCTGATAAAATGATTAGGTTTAATTATAATATTACTAAATTTAGCTAATAATATCAAAAAATAATATAAATATTTATTTTTACACTTGAAAAAAAATTGTAGTACATTATAATAGAATTGGAAAAGAAGGAATTGTGTCAATATTTAAAAAAATATTTTAGAAACTTTAGAAAAGTCTAAATTTATCAACTTTCAAAAAGTTAACCTTGAAAATCTTTCAATGGAAAGCTTTTTGACTAAATATACTAAGGAGGACATGTAAATGAATGTATTAGTTGTTAACTGTGGGAGTTCATCACTAAAATACCAATTAATCAATATGAGTGATGAAAGTGTAATTGCAAAGGGATTAGTTGAAAGAATAGGGATAGAAGGTTCTGTTCTTAAGCATGAAATTCCAGGAATGGACAAAGTAGTGATAGAAAAAACTATGCCTGATCATAAAGTAGCTATAGGACTAGTTTTAGATGCTCTTGTAGATGGAAATCATGGAGCAATTAAAGACATGAAAGAAATTTCTGCAGTAGGACATAGAGTTGTACATGCAGGAGAAAAATTCAGTGATTCTGTAGTTATTAATGATGAAGTAATCGAAGCATTAGAAGAATGTATTGAATTAGCACCATTGCATAACCCTGCAAACCTTATGGGAATTGCAGCTTGTAAGGAATTAATGATAGATACACCAATGGTAGCAGTATTTGATACAGCGTTCCATCAAACAATGCCTAAAGCATCATACATATATCCACTACCATATGAGCTTTATGAAAAATATGGTGTTCGTAAGTATGGATTCCATGGAACAAGTCATAGATATGTTTCTCAAAGAGCAGCAGAATTTGTTGGCGAAAAATTAGAGGATTTAAAAATTATTACATGTCATTTAGGAAATGGAGCAAGTCTTGCAGCTATTAAAGATGGAAAGTGTATAGATACAAGTATGGGATTCACTCCACTTGAAGGTCTTGTAATGGGAACTAGATGCGGAGACATTGACCCTGCAATCGTTACTTTTGTTATGGAAAAAGAAAATTTAGATCTAGCAGGTATGAATAATTTAATGAATAAAAAATCTGGTGTATTAGGTATTTCTGGAGTAAGTAGTGACTTTAGAGACATTGAAGATGCTGCAAAAGAAGGAAATGAAAGAGCAACCCTTGCTATTGAAGCTTTCAACCATCGTGTTAAAAAATATATTGGTTCTTATGCAGCAGAAATGGGTGGCGCAGATGTTATTATATTCACAGCAGGCTTAGGAGAAAATTCTATTTCTAATAGAGAAGAAATCTGTAAGGGATTAGAATTTATGGGAGCTAAGTTAGATGTTGAGAAAAACAATGTAAGAGGAAAAGATGCAATCGTTAGTACAGATGACTCAAAAGTAAAAATTCTTGTTATTCCTACAAACGAAGAATTGATGATTGCAAAAGATACACAAGCATTATTAAAGTAATGTGAAAAGGTAGGGAATCCTACCTTTTTCATTATCTTATTAGAAATTAAACAAGCTATCAAGTATTTTAACTTGACAAATAGTTGCTCCATTTGTATAATTAATTCTGTTAATATGATGAGGTGAAACTGATGGAAATTAATTTAGCTGAATTAAAAAACGGACTTAAAAAAGAATTAGATTTAGAGGTCAAAGAAAAAATTGAAGATCTAAGCTATTTTGGAGAGCATATACCGTTGTTAGATCCTGTTACTTTTAAGGGAAAGATCTATAATGTAAATGGAGAATTATATATGGAAGGTTCTGTTGAAAGCGCAGGGGAATTTAATTGCTATAGATGCTTAAATAAGTTTCATCAAAAGATCATGGGTGAAGTTCATGAAAAGCTAGTAGAAGAGAGTGACTCAGAGGGTGAAGTAGATGATTACTTTATCATAAAAAATGATAAAATCAATATTTCTGAAATAATAGAGAATGCTTTGACTTTGGCGCTTCCTATGAAAATAGTTTGTCATGAAGATTGTAAAGGATTATGTCCAGTCTGTGGGAAGAACCTTAATGAAGAGCCTTGTGCTTGTGAGAAGGATGATATTGACCCTAGACTTGCTAAATTAAAAGATTTGCTACAATAATGTTAAGGAGGTGGAAAGTATGGCAGTACCTAAGCGTAAAACATCTAAAGCAAGAAGAGATAAAAGAAGAGCGTCAAATATAAAAATGACAAGCCCTAATATTGTTGAATGTCCACAGTGTCATGAACCAAAATTACAACATAGAGTATGTAAAAAATGCGGTTTTTATCATGACAAAGAGGTAATGGAAGTTAAGTAATAAAAAATAGTAATGATGATTACATCATTACTATTTTTTTATTTAGAGAAAAATAGAAATAAGATAGTTGATTTATGGAAGAAAATAATATATACTAAACATTAGTATCAGGTACTAAATTCAAGTACTAAAAGAGGGGAATTAAATGCCTAAGAAAAAAATACCGAAAAAAATGAGACAAATAGAACTTTTAGAAAAAATAAAAAATGAACCCTTTGTGACAGATGAAGAATTAAGTGAACATTTTCGTGTCAGTATACAAACGATACGTTTAGATAGATTAGAATTAGGAATTCCAGAACTAAGGCAGAGAATTAAAAAGGTTGCCCAAAAAAACTATTCAAAGGTAACGAGCTTAGGAGAAACAGAAATAATTGGAGAATTGATTGATTTGAATTTAAATGAAAATGCCATTTCTATACTTGAAACAACGCAAGAATTAGCATTTAAAAAAACAAGTGTGGTGAGAGGGCATCATATCTTCTCGATGGCAGAATCTTTAGCCATGGCTGTCATCAATGCAAGAGTTGCTTTAACAGGTGTTGCAAATATGAAATATAAAACACCTGTTAAAGCAGGAGAAAAGCTAGTAGCGAAAGCAGAAGTAGCAAAAATTAGGGGGAATAAATATTTTGTTCATGTGAAAATTTACGTAAAGCAAGAACAAGTATTCAGAGGAAAGTTTATTCTTGTATCCATAGAGGAAGAATAAGAGAGGTGTATTATGAGAATAGCAGTGGATGGAATGGGTGGAGATCATGCACCGAAAGAGATTATAAGAGGTTGTATTGAGGCTATTAATGGAATAGAAGACATAGAGATTTTTATAACAGGAGATAAAGCTTTAATAGAAAAAGAATTGGAAAAATATCAATTTGACCATACTAAGCTTCATAAAGTATATACATCAGAAGTTATAACTAACGAGGATAAGCCAGTACAAGCTATAAGGAAAAAGAAAGATTCTTCTATGGTAGTAGGTCTTGATTTACTAAAGGAAAAAAAGGTAGAGGCTTTTATTTCAGCAGGGAATACTGGCGCACTACTTGCTGGAAGTCTATTTAGACTAGGAAGAATTAAAGGGATTGATAGACCTGCTATTGCTGCTACGTATCCTACAACAAAAGGAATTTCTTTATTAGTAGATGCAGGAGCAAATGCTGAATGCAAACCAAGAAATTTACTAGAGTTTGGACTAATGGGTTCTATATATGTACAAAAGGTGTTTGGAAAGAAAAAACCTTCTGTGGGATTAGCAAATATCGGAATAGAAGAAGGAAAAGGAACGCAGCTTATAAAAGAGTCCTTTGAATTATTTCAAAAAACAGATTTGAATTTTCATGGAAATGCAGAAGTAAGAGATCTTCCAAAGGGGATTGTAGATGTGATTGTATGTGATGGATTTGTAGGAAACGTAATTTTAAAGCTTACAGAGGGCGTTGCTATGACCCTGATGTCTATGTTAAGAGAAGTATTTACAAAGAATTTCATAAATAAGATAGGAGCAATGATTTTAGAAGGATCTTTAAAGGAATTTAAGAGAAGTATGGATTATACAGAATATGGAGGAGCACCTCTTTTAGGGGTGAATGGTGCTGTAGTGAAAGCTCATGGAAGCTCTAATGGAAAGGCTATAAAAAATGGTATTAAACAAGCAAAAGCCTTTGCAGAGGGAGAAGTACTTCAGAAGATCAATCAGGAAATAGCTAGAATAGGAGATGAAAATAATGAACAATAAACTTAGATCGGTAGGAATACTGGGAACAGGAAGCTGTCTACCAGAAAAAGCACTTACAAATCATGATCTTGAAAATATGGTAGATACAAATCATGAATGGATTATAAAAAGAACTGGAATTGAACAAAGGTATGTTGCAGATGAAAATACTGCTACTTCGGATCTATCTACAAAAGCGGCTTTAAGAGCTTTAGAAGATGCAAATATATCACCAGAAGAAATTGATTTAATTATTGTGGCTACCCTTACACCAGATATGGCTTTGCCTGCAACGGCATGTATTGTTCAAAAAAATATTGGTGCTAAAAATGCTGCTGCCTTTGATTTAGAAGCAGCTTGTTCAGGATTTTTATATGGTATGACAGTAGGGCAGCAATTTATTGCTACTGGTATGTATGAGAAGGTATTAGTAATCGGTGCAGAAACTTTATCTAAGGTGATAGATTGGACAGACCGAGGGACATGTATCTTATTTGGAGATGGAGCAGGAGCAGTTGTATTAGGACCTACAGAAGAAGGTATGGGGATTCTTTCCGCAACTATGGGTGCAGATGGAGAAGGTGGAAAATTCTTATATATGCCAGCCGGTGGATCAAGAATGCCAGCAACTGTAGAAACGGTGAAAGAAAGATTACATTATGTAAAAATGGACGGAAGTGAAGTCTTTAAATTTGCAGTGAGAATTATGGGAAAAGCTGCAAAAGAGGTTCTTGAAAAATCAGGAAACTCTATTGAAGATATTGATTATCTTGTACCACATCAAGCCAATATAAGAATTATAAATTCTGCTGCTAAGAAATTAAAATTAGATATGGAGAAAGTTCATGTGAACTTAAATAAAGTAGCAAATACTTCTGCTGCATCTGTGCCTATTGCATTAGATGAAGCTGCAAGAGGTGGTAAAATTAAAAAAGGAGATTTAGTAGTAATGGTAGGCTTTGGTGGAGGTCTTACTTGGGGAGCAAATGTCGTCAGATGGAATAAGTAGGTTTGAGGGGTGATAATAGGATGAACTGGAAATTATGTGAACTTTTAAAGATAAAATACCCAATTATACAAGGAGCTATGGCATGGATTTCTACAGCAGAGCTTGCTGCTGCCGTTTCTAATGCAGGAGGGCTTGGGATTATTGCTGGAGGAAATGCTCCGGCTGAAATAATAAAAAAAGAAATAGAAAAGATCAAGAAATTAACAGATCAACCCTACGGTATTAATGTTATGCTGTTATCTCCATATGTAGATGAGATTATGGAATTAGTTATTTCGGAAAAAGTACCTGTAATCACTACAGGAGCTGGAAATCCAGGGAAATATATGAAGGAATTAAAAAAGATAGGCACAAAAGTAATTCCAGTAGTGCCTTCAGTAGCCCTTGCAAAAAGAATAGAGAAAGCTGGAGCAGATGCTGTCATTGTTGAAGGGACAGAGGCTGGAGGACATATAGGAGAGTTGACAACAATAGCTTTAGTACCACAGGTAGTAGATGCTGTAAATATTCCAGTAGTTGCTGCTGGTGGAATTGCAGATGGAAGGGGAATGTTGGCAGCTTTTTGTCTTGGAGCAGAAGGTGTTCAAATTGGAACAAGATTTGTATGTTCAACAGAATGTACAGTTCATGAAAAATATAAAGAGAAAATATTAAAGGCGAAGGATCGAGATACAGTTGTAACAGGAAGAAATACAGGACATCCTGTAAGAATTATAAAAAATAAATTATCAAAGGAATTTGAAAGATTAGAAAAGACAGGTGCTTCTATAGAAAAAATTGAAAAATTAGGAGCTGGCAAACTAAGAATTGCTGCAGTGAATGGAGATATAGAAAATGGTTCTATTATGTCTGGACAAATTGCTGGACTGATCAAAGATATTAAAAGCTGCAAAGAGATTATTGAAGAAATGATGAATCACATGACAAAAACTTATGAATCAATGAATGGTATTTGTAAATAAGGAGTGAAGAAAATGTCAAAGATTACTTTTGTTTTTCCAGGTCAAGGTGCCCAATATGTAGGAATGGGAAAAGAGTTTGTAGAAAATTTTGAAGTAGCTAATGATATATTTGAACAAGCTAGTGAAGCTATAGGTTATGATATGAAGAAAATGTGCTTTGAAGGACCTGAGGAAGAATTAAAGAAAACAGAAAATACACAGCCTGCTATTCTTACAACATGTATAGCCATAGCAAAGGTCCTTGAGGAAAAAGGAATTAAGCCTAATATGAGTGCAGGGCTTAGTTTAGGAGAATATGCATCCCTTGTAATAGCTGGAGTAATGGATTTTAAAGATGCTGTTTCATTAGTAAAAAAGAGAGGTAAATATATGCAAGAAGCAGTGCCTCTTGGAGTTGGAACCATGGCAGCAATTTTAGGCATGGAAAGAGAAGATTTAGAAAAAACATTAGAAAAAGCAAAAGAGTTCGGTATTGTAGAGGCTGCTAATTTCAATACTCCAGGACAAATTGTTATATCAGGAGAAGTGGGTGCTGTTGAAAAGGCTTGTGAAATTGCAAAAGAAATGGGAGCTAAAAAGGCAGTGGTACTTCCAGTAAGTGCGCCTTTTCATTGTTCTATGCTAGTACCTGCAGGAGAAAAACTTTTACTTGAACTTGAAAATGTTAAAATAAATGATTTTAAAATACCTGTTTTAGCAAATGTTCATGCTGGTTATTACAAAGAAAGATCAGAAGTAAAAGATTTACTTGTAAAACAAGTGAGTAATTCTGTTTTATGGGAAGACAGTGTTATAAAAATGCTAGAAGATGGTGTAGATACATTTATAGAAATTGGACCCGGAAAATCTTTGAGCGGTTTTATTAAGAAGATTAATAGAAAATTAAAGAAAGAAATTTCTATATACAATGTAGAAAATATGGAGACATTAGAAAAGCTATTATCTAATTTTTAAGAATAGTGGAAGGGTGAAAAAAGATGAATTTAACAGGGAAAACGGCTATTGTAACAGGTGGATCAAGAGGAATTGGTAAGGCCATCGCTTTAAAATTAGCAGATTTAGGAGCAAATATTGTTGTAAATTATACAAGTAACGCAGAAAAAGCAGAAGAAGTTGTAAAGATGATAAAAGATATGGGAAAAGACGCCATTGCTTTAAAAGCAGATGTTTCTAATAGTGAAGAGGTTCAAAATTTTATAAAAGAAGTTGAAGAAAAATTTGAGACTATTGATATATTAGTAAATAATGCTGGTATTACAAAAGATACATTACTCATGAAAATGAAAGAAGAAGATTGGGACCGAGTAATAGCTATTAATCTTAAAGGTACATATAATTGCACAAAGGCAGTTACAAGAAAAATGATGAAGCAAAGAAGTGGAAAAATTGTAAATGTGGCATCTGTTGTAGGCGTAACAGGTAATGCAGGTCAAGCTAATTATGCAGCGTCAAAGGCAGGGGTAATTGGTTTTACAAAATCTATTGCAAAAGAATTAGGTATAAGAGGAATTAATGTAAATGCTGTAGCACCAGGATTTATCGAAACAGATATGACAGAGGTTTTATCTGATAAAGTAAAAGAAGAAATTATGAAAAATATTCCAATGAAAAAATTAGGTAAAGTTGAAGATGTAGCAAATGCGGTAGCTTTCTTATGTTCAGAAGAAGCAAGTTACGTTACAGGACAGGTACTAAATATAGACGGCGGAATGGCTATGTAATAAAGGTTGAGAGGAGGTGACAGGAAAATGTTTGAAAAAATTGTTAAGATCATTGCAGATCAATTAGGTTTAGACGATACAGATCATATTAAGGCAGAAACTTCTTTGATAGGTGATTTGGAGGCAGATTCTTTAGATGCAGTTGAAATTATGATGGCACTGGAGGATGAATTTGATATAGAAATTCCTGATGAGGATGCTGAAAAATTCAAAAATATAGGAGATATTGCCAAATATATTGAAGAAAATAAGTAATTTGGGGAGGTTATTTACTTGAAAAGAAGAGTTGTTGTTACAGGAATTGGAGCAGTTACTCCCATAGGAAGTGGAAAAGAAAATTTCTTTAATGCATTAAAGCTAGGAAAATGTGGGATTGATAAAATAACTAAATTTGATACAACAGATTTTACTGCTCAAATAGCTGGAGAAGTAAAAGATTTTGAACCAACAGACTATATAGATAAAAAAGAAGCAAAAAGAATGGATCCATATACTCAGTTTGCTGTTGCTGCTTCTAAAATGGCAGTAGAAGATGCTAAAATAGATTTAGAAAGCATCAATCAAAATAGATTTGGCGTTGTACTTGGGTCAGGAATTGGTGGAATTCAGACTTTAGAAGAACAATATAAAAAACTTTTAGATAAAGGGCCGAGAAGAGTTAGCCCATTCTTTATTCCAATGATGATTACAAATATTGCTGCAGGTCAAGTATCTATAAGATTTGGAGCAAAGGGACCCAATAGTACTACTGTAACAGCATGTGCATCTTCAACAAATGCTATTGGTGATGCTTTTAAAATCATCCAAAGAGGCGATGCGGATATGATGATTACAGGTGGAACAGAAGCATCTATTACTCCTTTAGCTGTAGCAGGATTTTGCACAATGAAAGCATTATCTACAAGAAATGATGATCCTAAAACAGCTAGTAGACCGTTTGATAAAGATAGAGATGGCTTTGTTATGGGTGAAGGTGCTGGTATGATTATTTTAGAAGAATTAGAGCATGCATTAGCTCGTGGCGCTCATATTTACGGAGAAATGGTAGGATATGGAATGAGTGCAGATGCTTATCACATTACAGCACCTGCTGAAAAAGGAGAAGGTGGAGCTCGTGCTATGCAAAATGCCATTGATGATGCAGGAATCCAACCAGAGGAGATTGATTACATCAATGCTCATGGTACATCTACACCATTAAATGATAAAAATGAATCTATGGCAATTAAAACTGTATTTGGTGAACATGCGTATAAGCTATCAGTAAGTTCAACAAAATCAATGACAGGACATCTTCTTGGAGGTGCAGGTGGGGTAGAAGCTATTGCTTGTCTTTTAGCTTTAACAGAGGACTTTATTCCACCAACCATTAATTATACAACACCTGATCCTGAATGTGATTTAGATTATACACCAAATGAAGGAATAAAAAGAGAAGTAAAATATGCTTTATCTAACTCATTAGGATTTGGAGGACATAATGCAACAATCGTATTAAAAAAATATGAATAAACAAATGGGAAGTCTATATAGACTTCCCATTATTATTCTATAGCTTTTAAAATGGTGAAAAAAAGTGTACAATAAATAATGATGTAAAAGACTGTTTTAGAATATAAAGGAGGACTTATATGCATAGTAAAAATATGGACAGGAAAAAAGTCTTAAAAGAGCTCACAGAAAAATTAGATTATGCTTTTAAAAATGTTGATTTATTAAATGAAGCTTTAACACATAGTTCTTATGCAAATGAGAATAAAAAAAGAAATATAAAGTATAATGAAAGATTAGAGTTCTTGGGAGATTCAGTACTGAGTATTGTCATTAGTGATCATTTATACAATCATCTAGAAACCCTACAGGAGGGAGAGCTTACAAAAATAAGGGCAAGTATTGTTTGTGAAGGGTCTCTTGCTAATTGTTCTAAAAATTTAGAAACAGGACAATATCTTCTTTTAGGAAAGGGAGAAGAAGTAACAGGTGGAAGAGAGAGAGTATCAATACTTGCAGATACCTTTGAAGCTATTATTGGTGCAATTTACTTAGATGGAGGGCTTTCTAAAGTAAAAAGGTTCATACTAAATACTTTAAGAAAGACCATTGAAGATGCTATAGAAGGAAAGATCTTTAAAGATTATAAGACTTATTTACAAGAAATTGTTCAAAGTGTAAATGGGGACAAGATTAATTATGAGGTAGTAAATGAAACAGGACCAGATCATAATAAAGTTTTTTATGTTCATGTAACCATAGGGGATCAAGTGGCAGGAAAAGGATCTGGGAAAAGTAAAAAAGAAGCAGAACAAAATGCAGCAAAAGAAGCATTAAAGAAGGTGGTCTAGTTGGCAAAAAAGCACTATATTATTCCAATATTTGTTCCACATAAAGGGTGTCCTTTTGATTGTGTTTTTTGCAATCAGAAAAAAATTACAGGACGTACAAAGGAAATTACAGCTAAAGAAGTAGATGATCAGATAGAGGAATACTTAGGGACTATAGGAAATTTAGATGAGAAATATGTAGAAATTGCTTTTTTTGGAGGGAGCTTTACAGGTATTGAAAAAATAAAACAAGAGGAACTCTTGAGGATTGCCTACAAATGGAAAAAAAGAGGAATGATCAAAGATATTCGATTATCTACAAGACCTGATTATATAGATGAATCTATCATGAAAATGCTAGTAGATTATGGTGTATCTATTATAGAATTAGGGGTTCAATCTATGAATTATGAAGTTCTTATTAAGAGTGGACGAGGACATACGGCTGAAGATGTAGTAAACGCAGTGAAAATAATGAAAAAGTATCCTATTCAAATTGGTCTTCAAATGATGATTGGTTTGCCAGGGGACACAATAGAGATTGCAAATCTTACAGCTCAAAAACTGATTGATTTATCACCAAACTTTGTAAGAATCTATCCTACTTTAGTAGTAAAAGATACATATTTAGAGAAAATGTACTTACAAGGAAATTATAAATCCTTATCTATAGATGATGCAGTAGTTATTTCTAAAGGTTTACTTTTGAAGTTTTTAAAGGCAGAAATACTTGTAATAAGAATAGGGCTTCAGCCTACAGAAAATATTTTACTAGGAAAAGAAGTGATTGCAGGTCCATTT
This sequence comes from Marinisporobacter sp., assembly GCA_025210395.1. Lineage (GTDB taxonomy): Bacteria > Bacillota > Clostridia > Peptostreptococcales > Thermotaleaceae > Crassaminicella. The sequence goes on along the minus strand of JAOARV010000040.1, from coordinate 38,697 downwards.
CATCCGTCCTTTCGACAACTAGTTGAAGCAAAAATATTTAAAGAAATGCTTGATGATGCTTTTTTGAAAAAAGATATAAAAACTCATTCATCCATAGAAATACAAGTAAATGATCGATATGTTTCTAGCTTAGTTGGACATAAAAAAGAGAATATAAATTTTATTAAAAATAAATATAGCATAAAAAAAATAAAAACCATCAGAAATAATGATTTAAAGGATACGTCCATAAAAATTATTCAATCAGGAGGAGAAACATTTGTATTGAATATGAAAGAATATGCCAATAATGCAATTTAAAATTTATCTAATCAGAAGATAAGTTTTAAATTGCATTGTGAATAGGTTTATAGGATGTAAAAGGGAGAGTATATATGGTAAAATATTTAGATGTGATGAATAAAGAAGAGGTGTTATAGTTTGTACCTGAAAAAAGTTGATATACATGGATTTAAATCTTTTGCAGATAAGATTGGAATCGAGTTTGAAAAAGGAGTTACAGGAATTGTAGGTCCTAATGGAAGTGGGAAGAGCAATATTTCAGATGCCATAAGATGGGTTTTAGGAGAACAGAGTGCGAAAACCTTAAGGGGAAGCAGAATGGATGATGTTATATTTGCTGGAACTACGAAGAGAAAACCTGTTGGGATGGCAGAAGTATCCTTGACTCTTGATAATGAATCAAATAAGCTTCCAGTAGATTATTCAGAAGTCACAGTGACAAGAAGAGTTTATCGTTCAGGAGAAAGTGAATATTACATTAATAAATCATTATGCAGATTAAAAGATATAAAAGAAATATTTATGGATACAGGTGTAGGGGTAGATGGATATTCTATTATTGGACAAGGTAAAATAGATGAGATTTTAAATAATAAGTCAGGAAATAGAAGACTTTTGTTTGAAGAAGCTGCTGGAATTGTTAAATATAGAAGTAGAAAAGAAGATTCAGAAAAAAAATTAGAAAATACAAATCAAAATTTAACTAGAGTAGATGATATTATAAGAGAGCTTAAATCCAGGATAGAGCCCCTAAAAGAACAAAGTAAAAAAGCAAAAACTTTTTTAGAAGTTCAAGGAGAATTGAAGGATTTAGAAATCAATCTATTTATTCGTGAATTAGAAACCTTAAAATATGATATAGAAGCATTGAAAGAACAAGAAAATATTATACGAAATCAATTAGAGCATTATTCTGAGGATAAAGAAGAAATTGAAGGGAATTATGGAGAAACTAAAAGAAATATAGAAGCAATAGACAAATCTATTCAACAATTACAAAATAATATATTTGAAACTATACATCTAATGGAGAAAAAAGAAGGAGAATTAGGTCTTTGTAATGAGAAAGTATTAAATATTACTGAAAATAAGAAAAGACTAAAGGATGAAATCAAAGAAATAGATGAAAGTAAAAAAAATCTCCTGATCCAATTAGATGAAAAGGAAGAAAATTTAAAAAATGCAAGTGGGTTTTTACAGGATACAAAAAATCATTTACAAAATAAATTAAATGATTTTAACCAAGTAAAGAATGTATTAGAAAAAAAAGAAGAAGATATGGAAAAATCTAAAGAAAATGTGATTGATTTATTAAACACAGCGGCTACAATAAAAAGTGATATGCATAGTTTGATAACATTTCAAAACAATATTATAAAACGGCAAAAGCAAATTGAAGAAGATAAAAAGAATCTAGAAAATGATGCAGAATCACTTGAAAAAGAGGAAAAAATTGTACAAGAGCAGCTAAAAGACATGACGAATCAATTTGAAAATCTTAAAAAAGAAAGAACTTTTATAGATTTAGAAATTGAAAAATCAACCAATTGCATGAGAGAAAATAAAGAAAAAGAGGAACAATTGAGGCGAAATATTCAGGAAAAGCAAACAAGAAAGAATTTATTAGAAGAAATGGAAAAGGAATATGAAGGCTTTCATAAGAGTGTAAAAAATACCCTTATTCATGCAAAAAATAATCCTCAGATAGGGAAAGGGATTTATGGTGTAGTAGCCGAGCTTATTGACGTTCCAAAAGGCTTTGAAGTTGCTGTTGAAGTTGCATTAGGTGGTGCTATGCAAAATATTGTTTGTGAAAAAACTGAAGATGCCAATGGAATGATTTATTATTTAAAGAAAAATAAGCTAGGAAGAGTGACCTTTTTACCTATGGATCGATTTAAGAAGAACTTTCCTCAAAGAGAGGAACTTAAAAATGAAAAAGGTTTTTTAGGATTTGCCATAGACTCGATTGGTTGTTCAGAAGAATATAAAAATGTAATAGGTTCCCTATTAAGAAGAGTTGTATTTGTAGATCAGATAGAAAATGGAATACTTCTTTCTAAAAAAATTGGAAACAAATACAAGCTGGTATCTTTAGATGGAGACATTATCAATCCTAGTGGTGCTATAACGGGTGGAAGTTATCGTTCAAAAACATTAAATATATTAAGTAGAAAAAGAGAAATAGAAGAATTAGATAACCATATTAAAGCTTTGACTGTAGAATACGAAGAAAAACTAAAGATTAGCCATCATATGGAATCAAAGCTTATAAATCTTAAAAAAAAGCTAAATGAACAAGATGGATTATTAAAAGAAAAAGAAATTGCTTTTATTAATATGGAAAATAAGAAAAATCAACTTCAAAAGGAAATCAAAACCTATCAAGAAAATATATGCCGTATTGATTTAGAAATAGAACAATTAACTATGGAGCAGATAGATACGGATAAAAATATAAAAATAAAAAGAGTTGAAGTTGAAAGGCTTGAAAATGAAGAAAAAGAGATACAAGATCAAGTATCAAGTAGTAAAAGCTCTTATGATGAGGAAAAAATAAAAAAAGAAAAATTAAGTGGTGAAGTAACAAATATAAAAATAGAAATTGCTTCTCTAGAGCAAAAAAGGAAGCATATTGAGCAAGATATAAAAATGGCAACATTAAAAATAAAAGAACTAGATGGTTTGAAAAACAATAAGCAAACAGAAATTCATGAACTTATAAGAAGTAAGGAAAGTTTACTGAAGCAATTAAATGGACTAAAAATTGAAATGAAAGATGCAGATGTATTAAAAAAGCAATGTGAATTTAATTTAGGGCAAGAAAAATCAAAAAGGAAACAAGTCTATAAAAATTTTGAAGAAGTAGAAGAAAGCCTAAAAAAAATCAATGAAATGGTAGGGGAATTACAAGATAGTCTCCATAAAATTGAAGTAAAGCTTACAAGGCTTGAAATGCAGCAAGAATCTTATTTTAATAAATTATGGGAAACCTATGAAATTACTTATGTAGAAGCTTTGTCTTATAAAAAGGAAAATATGAATTTGCCAGAAGCATCTAGAAAGATCAAGCTATTAAAAAAGAAGATCAGAGATCTTGGAAGTGTAAATTTAGAGGCTATTAAAGAGTATGAGGAAGTAATGGAAAGATATGAATTTTTAACAGCACAAAAAGAAGATTTAATAGCTGCCATTGATTCTCTTAAAAAAGTGATTAAAGAGATGGAAAATACAATGAGAAAACAATTTGCAGAAAGCTTCGAAAGGATTAAAGTAAATTTTGATGAAGTATTTAAAAAGTTATTTGGTGGAGGAAAGGCACAACTGAAATTAGACGATGAGGAGGATATCCTTTCATCTAAAATAGAAATTATCGCACAGCCCCCAGGGAAAAAGTTGCAAAATTTATCCTTGCTTTCTGGAGGCGAAAGAGCCTTGACAGCCATAGCACTATTGTTTGCTATTTTAAAAGTAAAGCCTACTCCTTTTTGTATTTTAGATGAAATAGAGGCAGCTTTAGATGATGCGAATGTATATAGATACGCAGAGTTCTTAAAAGAGTTTTCAAGAGAAACACAGTTTATTGTAGTAACTCATAGAAAGGGAACGATGGAATCTGTAGATGCTTTATATGGTGTAACCATGCAAGAACACGGAGTTTCTAAATTAGTATCTGTAAAACTTACTGATAAAATTAGCTAAATTGGGAGGAATTGAATATGTTCAAAAAATTTATATCAAAGTTTAAAAAAGACAACCAGGAAAGTGCAAAAAAAGAACAGGAAGATGTTCAAAATAGTGAGAATACAATAGAAAAGCCCATAGAAGAGATAAAACCTATTGAAAATGAAATAAAAGAAGAAGTATTAGAAAAAATAGAGGAGTCTATTCAGGAAAAAATAGTAGAGCAAGCAGAGGATGCAACGGAGAAGGAAGAAGAAAATCAAATTGAAGAACAAAAGAGAGAAAAAAAGCTAAGCTTTTTTGCAAAATTAAAAAAAGGACTTACAAAAACAAGAGAAGGTATAGCAGGAAAAGTAGATGAGGTGTTAAAAACCTATAAAAAAGTTGATGAGGAATTATTTGAAGAACTTGAAGAAATCCTCATTACATCAGATGCAGGTGTTCATACGACTATGGAGATTATCGACAGATTAAGAAGTATGGCAAAAGAAAGAAAGATTACAGAAGCACAAGATTTAAAAGAATTATTAAAAGAGATCTTAGGAGAGCTATTAGAGATGGAGAAGACCCATGCTTTAAATGTAGAATCCTCTCCAACTATTGTTTTAATGGTAGGTGTAAATGGAGTAGGAAAGACTACTTCTATAGGAAAAATTGCACATCAGCTTAAATCACAAGGAAAAAAAGTATTATTAGCAGCCGGAGATACCTTTAGAGCAGCAGCTATTGATCAATTAGAAATTTGGGCAAATAGAGTAGGGGTAGATGTAATTAAGCACCAAGAAGGAGCAGATCCAGCAGCTGTAATTTATGATGCTATACAATCTGCAAAAGCTAGAAAAATGGATGTACTTATTTGCGATACAGCAGGAAGACTTCATAATAAAAAGAATTTAATGAATGAATTAGGGAAAGTTGCAAAAGTTGTGGACAGGGAATATCCAGAAGCTTCTAAAGAAGTACTTTTAGTATTAGATGCTACAACTGGGCAGAATGCCATTCAACAAGCTAAGATTTTTAAAGAAGTGACAGATATAACTGGAGTAGTACTTACAAAATTAGATGGAACTGCTAAAGGTGGTGTAGTTCTTGGTATTAGTTCAGAACTTGATATTCCAGTAAAGCTTATTGGTGTAGGAGAAGGGATGGATGATTTACAAAAATTTGTACCTCAGGATTTTGTGAATGCATTATTTGGAGAAGAAAATTAAAAAATAGGTTGACAGAGTAAGAAATGTAAGTTAAAATACATCTGTAAAGCAAAAAACCTTTACACTTTTGATAGGAAGTGTTATAATGTTTGAGAAGATACTAAAGATGAGTCTTTTGTATGATTTTTATGGACAATTGCTTACAAAAAAACAACAACAAGTATTAGGATTGTATTATAATGATGATTTATCATTAGGGGAAATATCAGAACAGCTAAAGGTTAGTAGACAAGCTGTATATGATACCATAAAACGATCAGAAAAGTTGTTGTTTGAATATGAAGAGAAGTTAAAGCTACTTCATAAGTTTATGATTACAAAGAAGCAAATTGAAGAAATTTTGAATATTGTTGAAGATATAGAAAATAATGAGCATGGAACTAAGGATATGAACTATTTCTTAGAAGAACTAAAAAAAATTAAAAGAATTTCTTATGATCTATTAGAAAAATAGCCCCTGAGGAGGTGGCAAAGTGGTTTTTGAAGGATTAGCTGATAAGCTTCAAGGTGCTCTGAAGAAATTAAAAAGTAAGGGAAAGCTTACTGAAAAAGATGTAAAAGAAGCTATGAGAGAAGTAAAGCTTGCATTGCTTGAAGCAGATGTTAACTTTAAAGTAGTAAAAGATTTTATCAACAAAGTAAAAGAAAGATCTGTTGGCGTAGAGGTTATGGAAAGCTTGACACCTGGTCAGCAAGTTATTAAAATTGTTAATGAAGAATTAACAGCTTTAATGGGAACAACTCAGACAAAATTAACTTTTTCTTCTAAACCGCCTACTGTATATATGTTAGCAGGATTGCAGGGGGCTGGTAAGACGACTACAAGTGGTAAATTAGGTGGAAATTTAAAGAAAATGGGTAAAAGACCTTTGCTCGTTGCTGGAGATATTTACCGACCTGCAGCCATAAAACAGTTACAAGTTGTAGGAGGGCAGTTAGATATTCCAGTCTTTACTATGGGGGATAAAGTAAGTCCTGTCCATATTGCAAAAGCAGGAATAGAACATGCAAAAGAGCATGGAAATGATGTAGTTATTATTGATACAGCAGGTAGACTCCACATTGATGAAAATTTAATGGAAGAGTTACAAGATATTAAAAAAGAAGTAAATCCTCAAGAAATATTATTAGTAGTAGATGCCATGACAGGACAAGATGCTGTTAATGTTGCAGAAAACTTTAATGAAAAATTGGGGATCGATGGTGTTGTACTAACAAAGCTAGATGGTGATACAAGAGGTGGAGCTGCTCTTTCTGTTAGAGCAGTAACGAAAAAGCCTATTAAATTTGTTGGTATGGGAGAAAAATTAACAGATTTAGAACCTTTTTATCCAGATAGAATGGCTTCTAGAATACTAGGAATGGGCGATGTTTTAAGCTTAATAGAAAAGGCTCAAATTAATTTTGATGCTAAAAAGGCAAAGGAATTAGAAAAGAAAATAAGAAGTCAGGAATTTTCTTTTGAAGACTTTTTAGATCAATTACAGCAAATGAAAAGTATGGGACCTATGAGTCAACTACTTGAAATGATTCCAGGTATGAACAGCAAGCAATTGAAAAATATGGAAATAGATGATAAAGAATTAATTCATATAGAAGCAATGATTCAGTCTATGACAAAAGAAGAAAGAAGAAATCCTTCTATTATTAATGGAAGTAGGAGGAAAAGAATTGCTAAAGGTAGTGGAATGCCTGTTAGTAAAGTAAATAGTTTATTAAAGCAATTTGCACAAACCAAAAAGATGATGAAGCAATTTGCGGATATGGAAAAAGGTATGAAAAAGGGTGGGAAAATGAAATTTCCATTCTTTGGAAGATAAATAAAAATTCAATTTTAAAGGAGGTGAAGAAAGTGGCAGTAAAAATTAGATTAAAAAGAATGGGAGCTAAAAAGAAGCCTTTCTATAGACTTGTAGTTGCAGATTCTCGTTCACCTAGAGATGGTAGATTTATCGAAGAATTAGGATATTATAATCCTGTTGTTGAGCCAGTTGAGGTGAAAATTGATGATGAAAAAGCTGTAAAATGGCTAAACAATGGTGCTCAACCAACTGATACTGTAAGAGATTTATTTAAAAAGTATGGTGTTATAGAAAAGTTCGAGCAGTCAAAGAAAGCTTAGTTGTGCTTTCGGGGGGTGTGAAAAATGGGTGAATTAGTAAAAACAATAGCTAAAGCTTTAGTGGATAACCCAGATGAAGTTTTTGTTACTGAGATCGAAGGAAGACAATCACTAATTGTAGAGCTAAAAGTTGCCCCAGATGATATGGGTAAAGTTATTGGTAAACAGGGTAGAATAGCAAAAGCTATTAGAACTGTTGCAAAGGCTGCTGCAACAAAAGAAAACAAAAGAGTGGTTGTAGAGATTATTCAATAGTTTATAAAAGGATTAGGGATACCTAATCCTTTTATAATACATAATAATAAAAGAACCGCTCATAAGGGTAGGTGTTAAGATGCCAACATTACTAAAGGTAGGACAAATTGTAAATGTACAAGGGATTCGTGGAGAAGTAAGAGTTTATCCTTTGACAGATTATAAAGAACGATTTGAAGAATTAGAATGGGTTTATATGGATGATAATCGAGAAGAAAAAATTTATATAGAAAAAGTTCGATATAAAAATAATCTCGTGTTACTAAAATTAAAAGGAATCAATGATAGAAATGAAGCGGAAAGATTAAAAAATAAATATCTTACTATAGATAGAGAAAATGCTCGTGTTCTTCCAGAAGATACTTATTTAATCGTTGATTTAATTGGATTAAAAGTTTTTACAGATGAAGAAAAATTTATTGGAACGGTTAAAAATGTTATTCAAAATACAGGACAAGACTTATATGAAATAGAGGATGCTAAAAACCCTAAAATAACAATATTGATCCCCGCTGTAGGTGCATTTATCAAAGAAATTAGTATAGAAAAGGGTCAAATGATTGTAACGCCCATTGAAGGACTGATAGAATGAAAATAGATATTCTAACCCTTTTTCCAAATATGTTTGAAATTCCTTTAGGAGAAAGTATTATTGGAAAAGCTAGAGAAAAGGGAATTCTGCATATTGATGTAACCAATATTCGAGATTATAGCAGTAGTAAACATAAAAAAGTTGATGATTATCCATATGGCGGAGGGGCAGGGATGGTCATGCAGCCTCAACCCATACATAGCGCGTTAGAAGGAATAGGAGCAAAGGATTGTAGAGTAATTCATATGTCACCTAAAGGAAAAACATTTACACAAAAAATGGCTAAGAAACTTTCAAAAGAGGAAAGATTAATTTTTTTATGCGGACATTATGAAGGGATAGACCAAAGAGTAATAGATTATTGGGTTACAGATGAAATTTCTATAGGTGATTATGTGCTTACTGGAGGAGAATTACCTGCTATGGTAGTAGTAGATGCAATTTCAAGGTTGATTCCAGGGGTGTTAGGGCAAGAAGAATCTTTTATGGAAGAATCCTTTTATAATGGTCTTTTAGAGTATCCACAATATACTCGTCCAAGTGAATATGAAAATATGAAGGTGCCAGAAATCTTATTATCAGGAAATCATAAAAAAATTGAAGAGTGGAGAAAATTACAAGCTCTAAAGATTACAAAAGAAAATAGACCAGATATGTTTAAAAAATATATCAATGGTGAAAATTTAAGTAAAGAAGAAAAAAAGCTCATAAAAAAAATATTAGAAGAATAAAAGGTTGACTTTTAAAGTTTAGTATGATAACATATGTATCTGTAAGTAGCCGCACAAATCGGGTTTTAAAACTTATGTTACCTAGTATTTGGCGAGTTTGGTTCGAGGAGGTGTAATCATGTACGCAATTATTGAAACAGGTGGAAAGCAATATAGAGTTCAAGAAGGAGATACTTTATTTGTTGAAAAATTAGAAGCAAATGAAGGAGAAGCTGTTGAATTTGATCAAGTATTAGCTGTATCAAAAGATGGTAACCTTTCTGTAGGAACACCAGTTGTAGGTGGCGCGAAAGTTTCTGCCACTGTAGTAGAAAATGGCAAAGCGCCAAAAGTGATTGTATTCAAATACAAAGCTAAAAAGGACTACAGAAAGAAACAAGGACATCGTCAACCTTATACAAAGATCAAAATTGAAAAAATCAATGGATAAGGTCGTTAAATAAATGATAGAAATTCATATTTATCGAGATGAGCTTAAAAATATAACATCTTATTCAGTAAAGGGACATGCAAATGCTTCTCCACATGGAGAAGATATTGTTTGCGCAAGTATAAGTATACTCGCACAGACAACAGTACTTGCTTTACATGAATTACTTCATATGGATGTTATATATGAAATGGAAGAGGGTTGGCTTTATTGTGAGCTACCTAAAAATCTTTCATTGTCCATAAGAGAAAAAGCAAATTTAATCCTGGATACGATGATTATAGGAATCAAAGGAACCCAAGGAATGTATAATGAGTTTATAGAGTTTTATGATGAGGAGGTGTAATACATGTTATTTAATATAAACCTTCAGTTATTCGCTAGTAAAAAAGGAGTAGGTAGCTCCAAGAACGGTAGAGATAGTGAAGCGAAAAGATTAGGTGTAAAACGTGCTGATGGACAATTCGTTAGCTGTGGAAGCATCCTTGTACGTCAAAGAGGAACAAAAATCCATCCTGGAAACAATGTAGGAAGAGGTGGAGATGATACTCTTTTTGCTACAGTTGATGGTGTTGTGAAGTTTGAAAGAAAAGGTAAAGACAAAAAACAAGTTAGCGTATATCCAAGAGAAGCAGTTGCAGCAGAATAATTAAGAACCCATGCCGTAAAGCATGGGTTTTATATTACATAAATAAATGTATGTTTGGAAACAATAAAATAATTAAGAATGAATAAATCCATAAGGGTGATAATATGTTCGTAGATAAGGCTAAGATATTAGTAAAGAGTGGAAAAGGTGGAGATGGATGTGTCTCCTTTCGTAGAGAAAAATATGTTCCTGCTGGAGGTCCAGATGGAGGAGATGGTGGAAAAGGTGGAAGCATCATCTTTGAAGTAGATGAGGGCTTAAGGACATTAATGGATTTTCGCTATCAAAAAAAATATGTTGCTGAAAATGGAGAAAATGGAAGAGCTAAGAAGCAGTTTGGTAAAGATGGAAAAGATTTAGTTTTAAAGGTTCCACCAGGAACCATTGTAAGAGATGAAAAAACAAATCTTATTCTTGCAGACTTAACTACTCATGGACAGAAAGAAGTTATAGCAAAGGGTGGTAAAGGTGGTAAAGGAAATACACATTTTACTACATCTACAAGACAAGCACCTAACTTTGCTGAAAGTGGAAATACATCAGAAGAAAGATCTGTTATTTTAGAGCTTAAACTATTAGCAGATGTAGGGCTAGTAGGATTTCCTAATGTTGGAAAATCTACTATATTAGCTACAGTTACCAGTGCAAAACCCAAAATTGCTAATTATCATTTTACAACCATAAAACCTAACCTTGGTGTAGTTGAAATAGATAAAGAAAGTTTTGTGTTAGCAGATATTCCAGGACTTATAGAAGGAGCCCATGCAGGAATTGGTTTAGGATTAGAATTTTTAAGACACGTAGAGAGAACAAAACTGTTAGTACATGTTGTAGATGTTTCAGGGATTGAAGGAAGAGATCCAATAGATGATTTTGAAAAAATCAATCATGAATTAAAACAATATACAGAAAAGCTTTCCAAAAAGCCTCAAGTGGTTGTAGCTAATAAGATAGACCTTGTTCAGTCAGAGGATGATTTTAAAAGCTTTGAATTAGAAATGAAGGAAAGAGGCTATGAGGTATTTTCTGTTTCAGCAGCTACAGGCAAAGGCTTAAAAGAATTACTACGCTACGTTATTGAAAAATTAGATAAAATAGAAGAAGAGCCATTAGTGCAAGAGGAAGAAAAATATAAGTATTATACAGTAGAAGACAATAAAGAAGATGACATTCTTGTTAGAAAAGAAGATGAGTATTATATATTAGAAGGAAAACGCATTGAAAAGTTATTTTATTCAACAAATTTTGAGGATATGGATTCTCTAAGATATTTTCAAAATTTCCTAATTAAAAAAGGCATTGTTGATAAATTAAAAGAGCTAGGAATTGAAGATGGAGATACAGTAAAAATATTTGATTTTGAGTTTGAATTCTATCATTAGAATAGAAGGTGAGGTTTAGATAAAACAATGGATACATTAACAGGAAAGCAAAGAAGTTATTTAAAGGGGTTAGCCAATGGGATGAAGCCTATAGCTCAAATTGGGAAAAGTGGAATTACAGAAAATTTTATAAAGCAAATGGATGATGCCCTTGAAGCGAGGGAAATAGTAAAAGTAAATGTTCTTGAAAATAGTCTTCTTAATACAAAAGAAACTGCCAATAAAGTAGCTAAAAGAACAAAGGGGTATTTTGTTCAAGCTATTGGCAATAAGTTTGTGATCTATAGACCATCTACTAAAAATCCTGAAATTCAAATACCTAAATAAAAATCGAGTGTATGCTCGATTTTTTTTATCTATCTCTATAGAGATAGATAAAAATTTCACTTGTTATTGTCAAAATTTGATAATCATATATAATAGAGTTACGAAGGTTTTACATAAAAATATCATATAGGACATTTTGGAGGAGTATGCTATGTCGATAACGGATTCTTTAGATAGAATGAATAAACCAAATAAAGAGCATACAAGGATCGGAATTATGGGGGGGACCTTTGACCCAATACATTATGGACACCTTGTTATAGCAGAGCAAATAAGATGCGAATACAACCTTGAAAAAGTAATTTTTATACCTGCAGGAACACCGCCACATAAATCTAATTTAAGAGTGACAGATAGTAAGCATAGGTATTTTATGACTATTTTAGCAACCATAACGAATCCTTATTTTGAAGTATCTAAAATTGAATTAGAGAGTGAAGAAGTTTCATATACCATTCATACAATAGAAAAATTAAAAAAAGTATACAGGGAAGATACAGACCTTTACTTTATTACAGGAGCAGATGCAATCTGTGAATTAGATACATGGAAAAATGTAGAAAGACTTACAAAGCTTTGTAAGTTTATTGCTGCTACAAGGCCAGGACTTGAAAGGTCACAAGTAGATGCTAAAATTAATGAGTTGAAAGAAACATATAATGCTTCAATTGGAAAAATTGATTTACCAGCTTTAGCTATATCTTCAACGGATATACGAAATAGAATTAGAGAAGGGCAATCTATAAAATATTTATTGCCTGAGCCTGTAGAATATTATATATATAAAAACAACCTGTATAAAGAGGTGTAAAAATTGTTACAATCAGATGAAATCAAAAAGATTTTGAAAAGTAAATTGAAAAGGAAAAGATATGTACATTCTTTAGGGGTACAAAAAACAGCTGAACAATTAGCTAAAATACATAATGAATCTGTTACAAAAGCAAGTATAGCAGGACTCGTGCATGATTGTGCAAAAAATTTAAGTGGGAAAGAATTATTGAATTATGCTAAGCAGTTTGATATACTAGTTGATGGTGTAACTAAAATTCAACCTGAATTATTACATGGAGCTATTGGTGCTGAAATTGCTAAAAGAGAATTGTGTATTGAAGATGATGAAATTCTTAATGCTATTCGTTTTCATACAACAGGAAAAGCAAAGATGACACTTCTTGAAAAAATTATATATTTAGCAGACTATATTGAGCCAAATAGAAATTTTAATGGAGTAGAAACATTAAGGAAAGTAGCTTTATCAGATTTAGATCAAGCTACTTTAATGGCTTTTAACAATACCATAAAATATGTAGTTTCAAATAACGGATTGTTGCATCCAACTACTATTTTTGCAAGAAATGATCTCCTATTACAAAAGAGATGAATTGAGTCAGGAGTGAGAAAATGAAAAAATTCTTTAAAGTACTAATCATCGCATTTATTTGTTTTACGGTAGGTATGTGCACAGGTGCTTATATTCTTACGAGTAGTGTGAATGTGAAAGGGCAAGGTTATAATGGTGAAGGAGTAATTAGTGAAGATGAAATACCTAAAAAAGAAGAGAGAGTAAATGTTTTAGTAGTTGGTGTAGATGCAAAAGATATTGAAAGTGCAAAACGTGCTAGAACGGATACCATGATGTTAGCTACATTTGATCCAAATACAAAGAACGTTGATATTATCTCTATTCCTAGGGATACAAGAGTTGTAATAAGAGGTCGTAGAAGTAAAGACAAAATTAACCATGCCCATGCATATGGTGGAATGGAGCTTTCTATGAAGGCTGTAAAGGATTTATTAGGGGTTCCTGTACATTACTATGTAGAAATCAATTATGCAGCTGTAGGAAAAGTTGTAGATGATGTGGGTGGAGTAGAAATTGATGTACCAATGAATATGAAGTATTATGATCCTAAAGCAGATCCGCCTCTAAAAATTAATCTTAAAAAAGGAAAACAAGTATTAGATAGTGACAAAGCTATGCAGTTTTTAAGATTTAGAAAAGGATATATCAATCAAGATTTAGGAAGAATAGATGCCCAACATGATTTTTTAAAGGCATTAGCGGATAAAATATTATCTCCTGCAATCATTACAAAGATTCCTAAGCTTGTAAGAACCTTTAATACTTATGTAGATACAAATATGCCTATTACTACCATGGGATCTTATGCATTACAGGCAAAGGGGTTAAAAATAGAAGATATTAATATGGTTACTATTCCAGGAGAGCCTAAAAAGATCAATGGACTATGGTACTATGTTCCTAATATGGATCAAACGAAGATAATCGTTAAGCAAATTTTTAGCGGAGATAGTGTCAATGTAAAAAATGAAGAAAATAAAAAGGAGTAGGTTACTGTAGAGGTTTTAAAAGGGTCTACCATAATAAATGTTAAAGAAATAGAAAAGGATATAAATAATATGAAAAAATAGCTATAGAAAATCTATAGCTATTTTTTTGTGATATTTTCTAAAAAGAATATATACATAGTAATGATCTGACATAAAATGAGGAGGATTTATGTTGCTATTATTTCTAATAATCTATATAATTATAAATGTTGTTGTATTTTATTAAGGTAATGGATCAAATGTTTTTGACTTGTTTACTTTATACGAGCAATAATTTTTTAACATAAGAAGTAGGAGGGTGCATATGATTGAAACATCTAGAAAAATTGCTTTAGAGATTGCAAGAAGCATAGATGATAAAAAAGGACAAGGAATTGAGATCTTGGATATTAAAAATGTTTCAAGTTTTACAGATTATTTTGTTGTAGCTCATGGAACCTCAACCCGTCAGGTAAAGGCTATGGCCGATGAAATTGAAGATAAAATGAAAGAAAGTGGGATTATATTAGATCACAAAGAAGGTTATGCTAATGGTAGATGGGTTTTATTAGATTTCATCAATGTAGTGGTGCATCTATTTATTGAAGAAGAAAGAAATTTTTATAGTATAGAAAGAGTATGGAAAGATGCGGTACATGTAAATGTTGACAATCTATAAAAAAGCAATTATAATGGTTATAAAATTCTAAGAAATATTCTAAAAAATGAATAGGATGATAGAGAAGTAGTAGATAGTAGAATTTTTTCAGAGAGTCGATGTTTGGTGAGAATCGATAAAGTAAACTGTTGAACTTGTCTCAAGGAGTATAGGATGGTTACCTTTAAAAACCAATGAGTGGACAATTAATGTCAATTAGGGTGGTACCGCGGGGAATTCCTCGTCCCTACAAGGGATGAGCATTTTTCAAGGTGCTTTTTTTATTGTAAAAGTTGATGTGAAAATGAAATACATAGGAGGAAAGGTTATGCCAAAATATGATTTTAATGTAATTGAAAAAAAGTGGCAAGATCATTGGGAAGAAAATAAAATGTTCGAAACGGTTGAAGATGAAAAGGAAAAATATTATGTATTGGAGATGTTTCCATATCCATCAGGAAAGCTTCATATGGGACATGTAAGAAATTATTCTATTGGAGATGTGATAGCAAGATTTAAGAAAATGAAAGGATTTAATGTACTTCATCCAATGGGATGGGATTCTTTTGGACTACCAGCTGAGAATGCAGCTATTAAGCATGGTATTCATCCAAATAAATGGACTTGGGAAAATATTGAAGAAATGCGTGAACAATTAAAGGAATTAGGAATTAGCTATGACTGGGATCGAGAAGTTGCTACTTGTCATCAAGATTATTATAAATGGACACAATGGATTTTCTTAGAGTTTTATAAAAAAGGACTTGTTTACAAGAAAAAATATCCTGTAAACTGGTGCCCATCTTGTGAAACAGTACTTGCGAATGAACAAGTAGTGGGGGGACATTGTGAGCGTTGTGATAGTGTAGTAGGAAAAAAAGATTTAGAGCAATGGTATTTTAAAATTACAGATTATGCAGATACCTTATTGCAAGATATAGAGACCCTTAAAGGGTGGCCAGAAAAAGTAAAAATCATGCAAAAAAACTGGATTGGAAAAAGCGTAGGGGCAGAAGTTGAATTTAAAATAGATGATTCTGATAAAGCATTAAATGTATTTACAACTAGACCAGACACTATTTATGGTGTTACTTATATGGTACTTGCGCCGGAGCATCCTTATGTAAAAGAGCTTACAAAAGGAACAAAGGAAGAAGAGTCTGTTAAAGCTTTTGTAGAAAAGCTACAATACCTTTCAGAGGTAGAAAGAACAGCAACAAATGTGGAAAAGGAAGGTATGTTCATAGGAAAATATGCAATCAATCCTTTAACAGGAAAGAAAATTCCTATCTATATTGCAAACTATGTTTTAATGGATTATGGTACAGGTGCTATTATGGCTGTTCCTGCTCACGATGAAAGAGACTTTGAGTTTGCTAAAAAATATGAAATTGAAATCATTCCTGTGATCAAGCCAAAGGATGATAGTGTAGATGTTCATCATTTAGAAAAAGCTTATACAAATGAAGGGGTTATGATTAACTCAGGTTCATTTGATGGAATAGATAGTAAAGATGCTTTAGTAAAAGTATCTGATTATCTTGAAAAAGAAGGTCTTGGTAAAAAAACAATCAACTTCAGATTAAGAGATTGGTTAATTTCAAGACAAAGATATTGGGGAACACCTATACCAATTATCAATTGTGAAGATTGCGGATCTGTTCCAGTTGAAGAGAAGGATTTACCCGTTATGTTACCAACAGATGTAACTTTCTCAGGAAAAGGAGAATCCCCTCTAAGCACGAGTAAGGAATTTATGCATACAAAGTGTCCAAAATGTGGTAAAATTGCTACAAGAGAAACAGATACAATGGATACATTTGTAGATTCTTCATGGTACTTCTTAAGATATACAGATCCTTTAAATAGTGAAAAGGTATTTGGATATGAAAAGGCAAAATATTGGATGGATGTAGACCAATATATTGGTGGAGTAGAGCATGCAATACTACATCTTCTTTATGCTAGATTTTTTACAAAGGTATTACATGATTTAGGATATTCTCCTGTTTCAGAGCCTTTTAAAAATCTCCTTACGCAAGGGATGGTTTTAAAAGATGGAGCGAAGATGTCTAAATCAAAAGGGAATGTTGTAAGCCCTAAAGAAATTATAGAAAAATACGGAGCAGATACAGCAAGACTATTTATTCTTTTTGCAGCACCACCAGAAAGAGATCTTGAATGGAGCGATACAGGAGTAGAGGGCTGCTTTAGATTCTTAAATAGAGTATGGAGAGTAGTAGATGAATTAAAAGAATTTGTTAGTGATGCAAAAGAGAATAAATCATATACGAAAGAAGATAAACAGCTTAGATATATGATTCATACAACCATTAAAAGAGTAACTGAAGATGTTGAAGGTAGATTTAACTTTAATACAGCTATTAGTGCCATTATGGAGCTTGTAAATGAAATCTATAAATATAAAGAACTAGGAGAAAAATGCAATAAAGGTTTATTAAAGGAAGGATTAGAAACATTGATTATTCTTTTAGCACCTTTTGCACCTCATATAACAGAAGAATTATGGTATAGTATGGGATATGAGACAAGTGTTCATGCTCATGAGTGGCCAATTTATGAAAAAGATGCTATCGTAAAGGATGAAGTTCAAATTGTTATTCAGATTAACGGAAAAGTAAAAGAAAAAATAGAAGTTGGAGCTTCATTAACAAAAGAAGAATTAGAAAAAGAAGCTTTAGCAAATGCAAAAATTGAAACACTTATAGAAGGAAAGCAAATTATTAAGGTGATTGTGGTACCTAAAAAACTAGTGAATATTGTTGTTCGATAATATAAGGGAGGAAGGGTACCATGGAAAAATCAATCAATCCAATAGTAAAGGCCATTGTACCTCTTGTAAGAGGGATTGCACAAACATTTGGGAAAAATTGTGAAATGGTATTACATGATTTCTGTAATGGAAAAAGTTCTATTATCGCTATAGAAAATGGTCATGTGACAGGAAGAAGTGTAGGGAGCCCTATGACAGAAGCAGGACTAAAGGCTGTACATAAGGGAAATGTAAAAGAGGCTGTTATTAATTATACAGGAAAGACAACAGATGGAAGAGTATTAAAGTCTAGTACCATGCCTATAAAAGATGAAAATGGAGAAGTTGTTGGATTATTATGCATTAATTTTGATATGTCTACATTGATTGTTGCACAAAATGCCATTACTGAAATTATGCAAGTTGAAGACCCTGATAGAGTGAAAAATAATCATTATCCTACAAATAATGTAAATGATGTACTAACCAATATAGTGACGAGTACAATTTATGAATTAGGCAAGCCGGTAGCTTATATGAATAAAGAAGAAAAAGTAAATATTGTAAAAAGATTAGATGAGCAAGGGGCTTTCTTAATAAAAGGTGCAATAGATTATGTTGCAAAGGTTTTATGTGTATCTAGATATACCATCTATAATTACCTTGATGAAATCAGGGTATATGATAAATAAATATTTAGGAGGGGTAGTCATGGAAAAAAGTATTATTCATACAGAAAAGGCTCCAGCAGCAATTGGACCTTATTCTCAAGCTGTAAAGGTTGGAAATTTAGTATTTACTTCAGGACAGATACCAGTAAATCCTGCTACTGGAGAAATTGCAGGAGAGGATGTACAAGTACAAGCTAGACAATCTTTAGATAATGTTGCCGCTATTTTAGAAAAGGCAGGTACATCTATGGAGAACGCTGTAAAACTTACTGTATTTATAAAGGATATGAATGAGTTTTCTAAAATCAATGAAGTTTATGCAGAATATTTTCCAAATGATAAGCCAGCAAGATCATGTGTGGAAGTAGCAAGATTACCAAAGGATGTAAAGGTTGAAATAGAAGCTATTGCTGCTATAAAATAGAAAAATCGTGACTTTTGTCACGATTTTTTTATATATTCAAAATTTCATCTATTGTATCTAACAATTCTTTTACCTCATCTAAAGTAGTTTCTGCCATATGGGCGATTCTAAATGTCTTTTCTTTTAAATTACCATATCCATTAGAAATACTATAACCATATTCCTCTAGTTTTTCAGTTAAATCAGCAACAGATATAAATTTTGAATTTTTAACAGTTGTCAATGTATTTGAAGCATATTTTTCATTCGCAAATAAATCAAAATTCTCCCTTGCCCAGTTACGTACATATTTAGCCATTTCTTTGTGACGCATAAATCTATTTTCTAATCCTTCTTCTAAAATTTTGTCTAATTGATAGTCAAGAGCAAACATATGAGATAAAGAAGGAGTAGATGGATATTGATGATCCTTTTTTATGATACATTCATACATAGCAAGTAAGTCAAAATAAAGCCCTCTATTTTCCACTTTTTTAGCAGCTGCTATGGCTTTTTCAGAAATAGAACAAATACTCATTCCTGGAGGAAGCCCTAAGCATTTTTGGGTAGATGTAATACATAAATCAACGCCTAATTGATCTACTTCAATTTTTGTTCCTCCTAATGAACTAACTGTATCTAAGCAAAAAACAACTTCAGGATATTTTTTTACTACTGCTGCAATTTCATCTACAGGATTCATGACTCCTGTAGATGTTTCGTTATGAGTAATGGTAATCAAATCATATTTTCCTGTAGATAAGGCTGTATCTACCATTTTAGCAGTGGTAGGACTTCCCCATTCAGAAGAAAATTTATCTGCAGGGACACCATTAGAAGTAGCCATTTTATACCATCTATCTCCAAAAGCGCCTATAGAAAATACGGCAGCCCTTTTTTGGGTACAAGATCTTACAGCACCTTCCATAAGACCACTTCCGGAAGATGTAGACAACATGATTTGGTTTTTTGTATACATAAGTTGCATCATTTTTTGAGAAATATTTTTTTGTAAAATAGATGCATCTTTACTTCGATGTCCTATCATAGGGATTGACATTTTTTTGAGGACATCTTCTGAAACATTAACAGGTCCAGGAATAAATAATTTTTTTTTCATCATTGTTCCTCCTCGTAAAAATAGGTACCTTAGTAGTTTTATTTATTATATATTTTTTAAAATTACAAATCAAATTTTATTAACAAACTTTGAAAAATATTTAAAAATTTCAAATATAAAATTGTATATGGACATTTACTATGATAAAACCTTATAATAAGGGATAGACCCTTTAATAATAATGATTTTATTTAAAGAACAAATACATTAGAACATGTGAAAAAAGTTTCAATATAATTACAGAGGAGGAAAACTATGAAAAATTATAGCGTCTTTGATGTGATAGGTCCTAGAATGATTGGACCGTCTAGTTCTCATACAGCAGGAGCAGCTAGATTAGGAAAGGTTGCAAGAAGAATATGCGGTGCAGAAGTAAAGAAAGTTATCTTTATCCTTCATGGGTCATTTGCAAAAACATATCGAGGACATGGAACGGATAAGGCATTAGTTGCAGGTATTTTAGGAATGGAACCAGAAGATAAGAATTTGAGAGAATCCATGGAACTAGCAGAGAAAAAAGGTTTAGAGTATCAGTTTGTAGAAGGGGACTTAGGAGAGGTTCATCCTAATACAGTAAAATTTATTATGATCGACGAATTTGGAAATGAGTCAGAGGTTGTAGGGTCCTCTATTGGAGGAGGAAATATAAAAATTACAAAAATTAGTGGATTAGATGTTGAATTTACAGGAGAGTACCCAACGTTAATTATTAGACAGCTTGATATACCTGGAGTAATTGCAAAGGTTACAAAAATAATGAGTCAAGTTGAAATCAATATTGCCTTTATGAGAGTATTTAGACAAAATAAAGGAAAAGACGCCTTTATGATGATCGAGACAGATCACTCTATTCCAAAAGAGATTATAGAAAAGGTAAAAGCTATTGGAGATGAAATTAGACACGTATATTTGATAGAAGCATTATAAAAAAAGGAGGCAGAAAATGAGTAAGAATTTTATTAATGGAGTAGATTTGTTAGAAAAGTGTAGTACATATGGAAAAAAAATATGGGAAATAATGATTGAAAGAGAAATAGAGAATACAGAAAAAAGAAAAGACGAAATTTTTGAGGATATGGCAAGAAATTTGATCATTATGAAAAATGCAGTGAAAGAAGGTCTGTATGAAGATGTAAAATCTGTAAGCGGATTAGTAGGTGGAGATGCCAAAAGACTTAGGAAAAGATATGAAGAGGAAAAAACCGTATCAGGAAAAAGAATGAATAAAGCTGTGGCAAGTGCTATGGCTGTGCTTGAAGTGAATGCTTCTATGGGACAAATTGTAGCAGCTCCAACAGCTGGATCAAGCGGCATTATTCCTGGGACTTTAATAACCATAGGAGAAGATTTTAACCTTAAGGATGATGACTTAATTAAAGCATTATTTACAGCAGCCGCTATTGGATATATTATTACGAGAAATGCAACGGTTTCAGGTGCAGAGGGTGGCTGTCAAGCAGAAACAGGTGCAGCAGCAGCGATGGCAGCAGGAGCTATTGTTGAACTTTTAGGAGGAACTCCAGAACAAGCTCTTCATGCAGCTGCGATGACCATAAAAAATATATTGGGATTGGTATGTGATCCTATAGCAGGACTTGTAGAAGCTCCTTGTGTAAAAAGAAATGCCATAGGTACTGCAAATGCATTTATATCAGCAGATATGGCTTTAGCAGGAATAAAAAGTATTATTCCCTTTGATGAGGTTGTAGAAGCCATGTATAAGGTTGGAAGAAGCTTACCTTGTGAATTAAGAGAAACAGCATTAGGAGGACTTGCAAAAACACCAACAGGAATAAAAATTGAAGAAGAAATTTTTAATAAAAAGAAATGATGATGCTAATGCATCATCATTTCTTTTTATATGATTTTATGATTATTTTCGGTAGTGGTGTTTTTTTAAGGACATATAATCTGTAGCATATCTTTTCAATCTTTTTTTTCGAAGAAGCTTTTTCTTTTTATTTTGTAAACGAATGCATGTTACGATCGTTCTCCATACAAGGAAAAGAAGTATAAACATAAGTAGATAATAAAAAATTAACTTTGGCCAGGAATCCTTAAAGTAAAAAATAGAGGTAATACCTTCTTTAGCAGTAATTGATTGAGCAGCAATTAAATTGACTTCTCCTAGCTTGCGGTTACCAAATTTAAAAGTCAATTTCCCTAAAACTTGTCCTTTTGTAATAGGTGCTTGAATCTCTTTATTATAAGTTATGGACTTATTTATCGTAGGCAAATTTTGATCTTTAGGAATTGCTTTATAAAATGGATTTTGTGTGATTAAATCTAATTGCTTTTCTTCACTATTTTTGATAGGAATGGCTTTTACTTTTATTTTTTCATCAGTTAATTGAACAAATTTGAAATTTTCAAAGCCATAATCCATAAGGGTTCTTGAGTCCACCCAAAGATTTTTTCCTTCAGCCTTTAGGATCACACTAATGACGCTATGACCATCCCTTGTTGCTAAAGCAACTAAACATTGGCGAGCTACACTAGTATAGCCAGTTTTTATGCCTTCAACAATATCATATTTTATAGGAATCCATTTTCCTTTATATAAGATTTTATTGCTAGACCAAAGAAATCTATTTTTATTTTTAAAGTAACGGGTTTCAACTTGTTTATTGGTTGGAGGAATTTGATATCGAACGGTTTTAACAATTTCTCTAAATTTTGGTATAGTCATGGCATATTTTGCGATCATTGCTAAATCATAAGCTGTAGTGTAATGATCATCATCAGGTAAGCCATTTGGGTTTACAAAGTGGGTATTCTTAGCTCCTAATTCCTTTGCTCTTTTATTCATAAGCTTAGCAAATTCTTCAACACTTCCAGATACATGCTTTGCTAAAGCAATAGCAGCATCATTTGCAGATTCGATTAAAAGGGCATAGAGAAGCTGTTCAACAGTCAGTTCTTCATCTTCTATTACATAGATACGAGTTCCTTCTGTAAAGGGTGTATCTTGATCTATGATTACTCGGTCCTTTAGATTTGCATTTTCTAATACTAAAAGGGCAGTCATAATTTTTGTTGTGCTAGCTGGATACATTTTTTTATAAGCATCTTTATTGTATAATATATCTCCTGTAGCTGCATCCATTAAAATGCCACTTGGGGCTGTAATGGGTGGAGGTGAGGAAAAAGCAAAAGTTGTAAAACAAGTTCCATGAATAAGTGTAAAAATAATGATTAGTAATAAAGTCAATTTTTTCATAGGTCACCTCTTAAATCTTTAGTAAATGTACTTTATTAGTATAACAGAAAAATAAAAAAAATTTAAGATAAACATAAAGAGATAAATTATTAAAAATAGTGAATAACTTTAAGCTAGAATGACGAATATAGAAATAAATAAAGAAGCAACGGACGGTGTGATACTAAAATGTTTAAATTGACAAAACGCGAAATGATCGTCTTGGGAATATTTATTTTTTCCATTATAGTATTCTCAGTAGACAAATTTTATATGAATACATCAGAAGAACTTATAGTAGAACATAAAAATAAGGAAATAGAAAATATTGAAAAAACGCAAGAAAAAAAAGAGCAGCATGTAGAAAAACTGATCATAGTGGATATATGTGGAGAAGTAAAAATACCTGGTGTTGTGAAGCTAAAAGAAGGTGCTAGATTAATAGATGGCGTACAGAGGGTTGGAGGGCTTCTAAAAACAGCAGATAGGAAACAAGTGAATATGGCAAAAATACTAGTAGATGGAGAACAAATAGTTATCCCTAAAATTGGAGAAGACTTGAAAGAATATAAAGGTACTGAGTCCTATGAAATAACTAAAAAATCTAATAAAGTGAATATCAATACAGCATCAAAAAATGAATTGGAATCATTAAATGGTGTTGGTGAAGTCTTAGCAGAAAGAATTGTTCAATATAGAGAAACTAAAGGAAGGTTTCATGAAGTTGAAGACATCATGAAAGTATCAGGAGTAGGAGATAAAAAATATGAAATGATTAAGGAGGAAATAAGAGTAAATTGATAGTTTATTAGAAATATGATAATATCAATTATAAATTAAGACATAAAAGGGGTGATAAAAATGACAACAAATAAACGATTAACAGAAATGAGTAGAACTTCTGGATGAGCAGCTAAAATTGGTCCTGAGACCTTGGCACAAGTTTTGTGTCATTTACCAAAAATGAAGGATGAACGTTTATTAGTAGGTTTAGAAACTTCTGATGATGCAGCCGTATATCAATTAAATGACGATACTGCCATTATACAAACCTTAGATTTTTTTACACCAATTGTAGATGATCCTTATATGTTTGGACAAATTGCAGCAGCTAATTCCTTGAGTGATGTATATGCAATGGGAGGAGAACCAATCCTTGCTATGAATATAGTATGTTTTCCTACTTGCTTATCTATGGACATCTTAACGGAGATTTTAAAAGGAGGAGCAGATAAGGTAACAGAAGCGGGCGCATTATTAGTAGGAGGACATAGTGTAGATGATAATGAGCCAAAGTATGGACTATCTGTTACAGGAATTGTAGCTCCTGATGAGGTAATGAGTAATGATCTAGCTAAGCCAGGAGATGCTTTAATATTAACAAAGCCATTAGGAACTGGTATTTTAAATACAGCTATCAAAGCAGGAATGCTTTCTGAGGACGCTATAAAAAAGGTTATGAATGTAATGGCTAGTTTAAATAATATTGCAGCTAAGGGAATGAAAAATATGGGTGTGAACTCATGTACTGATATTACAGGCTTTGGCTTTTTAGGACATGCTTTTGAAATGGCTAAAGCTAGTGAAGTTTCTTTAATGATAAACTCGAAGGATATACCTATTGTTGAAGGAACTATAGAAAATGCTAATATGGGTCTTGTTCCAGCAGGTGCATATAACAATGAGGCTTATTTAGAGGGTAAAATCAATTTTTTGGAAGAAGTGCCAACTTATATGAAAGATATTTTATATGATCCACAAACATCAGGAGGATTATTAATATCTTTAGGGAAAGAAAAAGTAAAAGATTTGCTTCAGTTTTATGAAGAATATTTACCTACAGATTTTGCAGTAGTAGGAGAAGTAATTGAAAAAGACGATTTTTATATTAAAGTAAAATAAAGCATCCAAAGGATGCTTTATTTTTTAGTCTCAATGAAGTTCTTTTTGTTTTTCTTCATACTCTTTTGTCATCTTAAAGATGATTGGACTAAGGGCAAGGAGGGCAATCAAGTTTGGAATAGCCATAAGACCATTAAATGCATCAGATAAGTTCCATACAATATCTAAAGAAGTTGTAGCGCCAACAAAACAAAGAATTGGCCAAGCCCATTTGTAAATTTCAACAGCTTTTACACCAGCGATAAATTCTAAACATTTAGAACCATAATAGTACCATCCAAGGATTGTTGAAAATGCAAAGAAAACTAATCCAAAGGATACAATAAATGCACCAAAGCCTGGAAGTGCTTCACTAAATGCAGTAGTCGTTAAAGCTGCACCTGTAAGCCCCTCTTTAACTGTCATAAGACCATCAGTTCCGATGGTTACAAGACCAGATACTAAAATAACTAAAGCAGTCATGGTACATACAACTAAAGTATCTAAGAAAGAACCAAGAGAACCGATAATCCCTTGCTTTACAGGATCATTATTTTTAGAAGCAGCATGGGCAATAGGAGCACTACCAAGACCAGCTTCGTTTGAGAATACACCACGAGCAACACCCATACGAATAACTGTTCCAATTAATCCTCCGCTAACAGCATTTGAATTAAATGCATTTGAAAAAATCATACTGAAAGCTTCAGGAATCATAGATGCGTTACTAAATAATACAATTAAAGCACCAATTACATAAATAATAGCCATAGCAGGAACAATTTTATCTGTAACATTTGCGATCTTTTTAATTCCGCCAACAACAACTAAACCTGTAGCAATTGCTATAATAATACCTGATATATAAGGAGAAAGCCCTATAGACGTTTTTAATGATTCTGCAACAGAGTTAGATTGAACTAAATTTCCAATACCAAAGGAAGCGATAAAACCAAATAATGCAAATGCAAATCCTAGCCATTTCCAGTTTCCGCCGTACTTGTCTTCCATACCAAGGCTTGCATAGTACATAGGACCACCAGATTTTTCTCCATTTTCATTTGTAATTCTATATTTAATAGCTAGTAATGCTTCACCAAATTTTGTTGCGCCACCAACAGCAGCTGTAACCCACATCCAAAAAACTGAACCAGGACCACCAACAGCAATTGCTGTTGCAACACCAGCGATATTACCAGTCCCTATAGTTGCAGCAAGAGAGGTCATTAGAGCTTGAAAAGGAGTGATATCTCCATCAGAAGTTTCTGATTTTGAGAAAAGCAATTTAAAAGCATAACCAAGCTTTCTAAATTGAACGACTCTTGTACCTAAAGTAAGAATGAGACCAGTACCTACTAAGAAAACAATCATAATAGGACCCCAAGCAAAACTACCTATTACACCTATCAAATTAGTCAAACTATCCATAAAAAGCCTCCTTTTTGTAAGTAATTAATAAATGAGTATAACTTAAATATTACCTATTGAACACCTCCTTATTCAAAAAAATTAGTGATCCATCAATCAATGTGAAAAATGGAATATAAAGAAAATAAATCCTTCTTAAAGCTATTATAAAAGATTCTTATAGGTTAAGCAATATATTTTCAGAAAAATCCCAAAATTTAGAATTAAAAAGAGTACTCATATTGAAATTTAAAGAAGAATCTCTTTGCATAATATGTTATAATTTTAGGTAATAATGGTGATTGTGGAAATATTACAAATTGGGGTGATAATCATGGCAAAAAAACAAAATATTTTTACTTTAATACCTAAAGTAGATGAATTATTAAAGGTTGAAAAAATTGAAATGCTATTAGAAAAGGTTCCTAGAATTACAGTTGTAGAATCTGTTCGAGAAAATATTGAATATATCCGAAAAAAAATTATAAAATTAAATGAGGATGAGGTAGAAGCTTTTAAAATTGATGAGGAAGAATTAATAGAAAATATTATTCAAAAGGTTACGTTAAAAAATAAAATGAATTTAAGAAAAGTGATAAATGCTACAGGAGTAGTACTACATACAAATTTAGGACGTGCACTTCTTAGTGATACGATAAAGGAAGAAATTTGGAATGTGGCCAGTAGTTATTCTACGTTAGAGTTTGATATAGATTCTG
Organism: Marinisporobacter sp.; assembly: GCA_025210395.1. Lineage (GTDB taxonomy): Bacteria > Bacillota > Clostridia > Peptostreptococcales > Thermotaleaceae > Crassaminicella. The sequence goes on along the minus strand of JAOARV010000040.1, from coordinate 11,867 downwards.
GTAAGAGAGGATCAAGATATGCTCATGTGGAAGAAATCATAACAAAACTTACTGGAGCAGAAGCTGCTATGGTAGTAAATAATAATGCAGCAGCAGTCCTTTTAGTACTTGATACATTGGCTAAGAACAAGGAAGTAATCGTCTCAAGAGGACAACTAGTAGAAATTGGAGGAGCTTTTCGTGTTCCTGATGTTATGCAGCAAAGTGGTGCTAAGCTTGTTGAAGTAGGCACAACGAATAAAACCCATTTTTCTGATTATGAAAATGCTATTAGTGAGGAAACTGCTGTTTTACTTAAGGTACATACAAGCAATTATAGAATATTAGGGTTTACAGAAGAGGTTTCATTAAAAGATTTAATAAATTTGGGAAAAAAATCGAATATTCCAGTAATTGAGGATATTGGAAGTGGTACTTTTATAGACTTTTCAAAATATGGTCTTTATAAAGAACCTACTGTTCAAGAAAGTGTTTTGGCAGGAGCGGATATTGTTACTTTTAGTGGAGATAAATTGTTAGGAGGACCTCAAGCAGGAGTTATTGTAGGAAAAGAAAAATATATTAAGGAGATGAAAAAGAATCCTTATACACGTGCTTTTAGAGTAGATAAGTTAACGTTAGCAGCATTAGAAGCAACTTTAAGATTATATTTAAATGAGGAGGAGGAGGTAATTCATCAAATACCAACTCTTCGTATGTTAACCATAAGCTTGGATGAGATCAAAGAAAAAGCAGATACTTTATATGAAATGTTGAAAAATAATGTAAAAAATTGTACAATTGAAAAAATAGAGGGTGTATCTCAAGTAGGAGGAGGATCTATGCCCCTAGAAGAGATGCCAACAGTTTTAATTCGTATAAAACCAGAAAATATATCTGTGAACAAATTTGAAGCGTTATTAAGAACTTATGAAACACCTATTATTACAAGAATTAGTGAAGATCAAGTAGTAATAGATGTACGTACTCTGAAATTAGATGAATTTGACATTATTGTAAATGGACTGTGTCATATATTAATGAGATAGAGGAGTGAATGACTTGAAGCATATCATCATTGGAACTGCTGGACATATAGATCATGGGAAAACCACATTGATCAAAGCTTTAACAGGAGTAGATGCAGATCGATTAAAGGAAGAGAAAAAAAGGGGGATTACCATAGAATTAGGATTTGCGCATTTTGATCTTCCAAGTGGAAAAAGAGCGGGCATTATAGATGTGCCAGGCCACGAAAAATTTATTAAAAATATGCTTGCAGGGATTGGTGGAATAGATATTGTTTTATTAGTAATTGCTGCTGATGAAGGTGTTATGCCTCAAACTCAAGAGCATCTAGATATTTTATCTATATTAGAAGTCAAAAAAGGAATGATCGTATTAACGAAAACGGATTTAGTAGAAAAAGACTGGTTAGATCTTGTTAAAGAGGAAATAAGAGAAAGTGTAAAAGAAACTTTTTTAGAAAAAGCACCTATGGTTTCTGTAGCAGCTGTAGAGGGAAAAGGGATAGATGAGTTAACAAAATTAATTGATCAATTAACAGAAGAAACGGAATCAAAGGATTTATCTATTCCCTTTAGAGTGCCTATTGATAGAGTCTTTTCCATAGCTGGATTCGGAACAGTCATTACAGGTACACAGATAGAAGGAACTATCAATGAGGGAGATTCTTTAATGATTTATCCTCAAGGAACTCAGACAAAGGTTAGGAATTTACAAGTTCATGGGCAAACTGTAAAGACGTCTTATGCAGGACAAAGAGTTGCAATTAATTTAGCCAATGTAAAAAAAGAGGAAATCATGAGAGGCAATGTATTGGCTAAGGTAGATTCAATGCAGCCGAGTATGATGTTAGATGTGAAAATAAATTTACTTAAAAATACCAAGAGAGTTATTGAAAATAGAAGTAGGGTAAGATTATATCACGGAACGAGTGAAATTCTTTGTAGGATTGTTTTATTAGATCGAGAAGAATTAAGCTCAGGAGAAAGCTGTTATGCCCAATTGAGATTGGAAGAGGAAATTGTTGCAAAAATGGGAGATCATATTGTTATAAGATTTTATTCTCCTATGGAGACGATAGGGGGAGGAATTATACTAGATGCACATCCTCTAAAACATAAACGTTTTAAAGAAGACATATTGAAGGAATTAAAAATTAAAGAAGAAGGAAATCCAGAAAAAATTGTAGAAGAAGCTATTAAACGGTTTAGTAGCCATTTTGAGAATATTCATTTTTATATGATGAAAACAGGAATTGGCAAAGAAACTATTGAGAAGATGGTAAAAACCTTAATGCAAAAAAATATCATTATAAAGCTTTCAGGAGACGTTTTTATTCATCAGTCTTATTTAAATGAAATAGAAGAAAAAATGAAAGAGGTTTTAGATACATATCATCAAGAGAATCCGTTAATGGTTGGTATGAGTAAAGAAGAGCTTAGAAACAAAGTAGTTCCACAGGTGAGAGGAAAAGTTTATGATGAAATAATTAGTCATTTTACCAAAAACAAGACAGTAAAACCTTTTAATAATTGTATCGCACTTTATGATTTTCATATTGTATATACGAAGGAACAAGAAAAAATAAAAAAGACAATAGAAAAAATTTATTTAAATAGCGGTTTTAATCCTCCTTTTGTAAAGGAGGTACTGAAAAAAGAAAAAAATGAGAAAGAATCACGTCAGGTTCTATATGCTCTTGTAGATATGAATACCCTTGTAAAGATCAACGAGGACATGTTTATGCATGTTGAAAATTATGAAAAAGCTATAAATTTGATGAGAGATTATATAAAAGCTCATGAGGAAATGACCTTATCTGAATTTAGAGATTTATTAGGAACTTCAAGAAAATATGCATTACCATTATTAGAGCATTTTGATCAAAGCAAGATAACCAAGAGAATCGGAGAAAAAAGAGTTTTAACGTAGCTACCGCAATTAAGGTAGCTTTTTATTCTTTACGAAATTATAGAATTTAAAATCTGTGGATAACTTATGATTGAGAAATCAAATGTTTGACCACTTTGAGTAAGTTTTGTTACAAAAGAATAGTTTTGTAATAAAACTTGTGAAATGAGCATATGCGGCAGTATAATGCGAATTTTTCCACATATTTTTTATAAAAATGAGGAGATTATATAAATATAAGGAAATTAGATGAGGTGATTATATGGCTTACAGGGTATTGATTGTAGATGATGAACCTATTCTGCTAAAGGGATTGAGATATAGCTTAGAACAAGAGTCATATATAGTAGATACAGCATTAGATGGAGAGGAAGCATTAGATAAGGCCATTACAAAGGAATATGATTTAATTATTTTAGATTTAATGTTACCCAAAATAGATGGTTTAGAGGTATGCAAAAAAATTAGAGAATTGTCCATGATCCCTATTATTATGTTAACTGCTAGAGGGGAAGATACAAGTAAAATTTTAGGGTTAGAATATGGAGCAGATGATTACTTAACCAAACCCTTCAATGCTTTAGAGCTTAAGGCTAGAATGAAAGCTGTTTTAAGAAGAGTGAAGGCGAAGGAACCTATTTCTTCTGGAAATATATTAGAAATTGATGATTTTTCTATTCATACATTAAGAAGAAAGGTAACCCTTAAGGGGAAGGAAATTAATTTAACTGCAAAGGAATTTGATTTATTATTATTATTAGCATTAAATCCGAATAAAATATATACAAGAGAAGAATTATTAGAAACCATTTGGGGATATGAATATTTTGGTGACTTACGAACGGTTGATGTACATATAAGAAGATTGAGAGAAAAGATTGAAGAAAATTCTAGTCAACCAGAGTATATAAAGACCAAGTGGGGAGCTGGTTATTATTTTAGGTCAAAATCATAAATTTGTTAGTATTAGGTGGAAACTTGCATCCACCTATTTATTATTAATTATACTAACACTCCTTTTAATTAATATATTTATAAACGAATCTATTCGCATCAATTATATTGATGAAAAGAAGATCTATCTTCTTTCTCAAGGGAATATTATTGCAGATAGAGTTATTGTTTATAATAATCGGGAAATTGATCAACTATTAAAAAGGTATAGCAATGAAATTAATTCAAGAATTATGATTGTCAATGAAGAGGGCATTGTAATCAACGATGGTTATGATACATTGAAGAATATAAAGCTTGAAAATCCGGAAGTTGTACAGGGGCTAAAGGGAAAAATCATTACAAGAGAATATAAGCTTAAAGAGTATGGTAGAACGCTTTATGTGGCGGTTCCAATTATTTCAAATAATAAAGTGGTAGGTGTTGTTTTTATTTCTTCTTCTTTAGAGAAGATTTATAGTAATGTAAATAAAATGACGAAAAACTATTTTATGTTAGCAGTGTTATGTATTATCATCAGTGGATTAGTGAGCTTTATATTTGCCCATGTTATTGCAAATCCTATAGAGAAATTAACAAAGGGAATCAAAAAAATGTATCAAGGAGATCTTTCACAGAAAGTAGAAGTTGTAGGAAATGATGAACTAACGAATTTAGCTCAGGCATTTAATATGATGAGTACGAAATTATTTCAGGTGGATCAACAAAGAAAGGAATTTGTTGCAAATGTTTCCCACGAATTAAGAACCCCCCTAAGTGCTATGAAATTACTATCTCAATCTCTTCTCTATGAAGAAAATGCATCCATTGAAACCTATAGAGAATTTTTAGGAGATATTGCTTCAGAAGTAGACCGATTAGACAAAATTATAGAAAGTTTGTTGGCTTTAGTAGATCTGGATCAGGAAAAATTAGAATTAAATTATGAAATAACTTATGTAAATTATTTGTTAGAAAAATTAATTCAGTCCTTAAAGCCTATAGCAGAACAAAAAGGAATGCATATACAATTTATTTGTAGTGAAAAGATTCAAATAAATTTAGATCGGATTAAAATACAACAAGCATTGACAAATATTATACATAATGCTATAAAATACACTCCACAGGGAAAAAAAGTTGAAGTTTCATTATATTCAGAAGATAACAAGGTGACGGTCCAGATCAAGGATAATGGCATTGGTATACCAGAGGAAAGTTTACCGTATATATTTGAAAGATTTTATAGAGTAGATCAAGCACGAGCTAGGAGTACAGGAGGAACAGGATTAGGATTAGCCATATCAAAACAGATTATTGAACTTCATCAAGGAGAAATAGAAGTGATAAGCCAAGTGAATAAGGGAACTATATTTTATGTAAGATTACCTAAGGATATGAGTGTATTATAGTTGATTCAGGAGGGGATTTTTTGAAGGTATATGAAAGGGTTATGATGAGTTTACTCATTATTTTTACAATAGGATATGTTTTTTTTAATATATTATATGAAAGTCATTTAAATAACGATGAAATGATTATTCCCCCATTTCCTGATAAGAAAAAATATGCCCTGAAATTATATTTTGGAAATGCTCAAAATGATGGTTTAGCATCTGAAAAGCGTATTATTATTTCTTCAGAGAAAAAGGAGGAAGAATTGATTCTTGAGGAATTAATAAAAGGTCCTAGAAATAAGACATTGAATGTACTTATTCCTAAGAATACCCAAATGATTTCAGTCAAAACTGTAGAAGGAATATGCTATGTAAATTTTTCAAAGGATATATTAAATGTAACTTGGGGAAAGATGAATCAAGAGATGATGATTTGGTCTATTGTAAACTCTATTACGGAGATTAGTTATATCCATGAGGTACAAATTCTTGTAGAAGGAAATAAAAAAGGCTTTGAGCCTATTTATTCAATGAAAACCTCTCTTTTTAGAAATGAAAAGTTTATAGAAAAAGAGATAGATATTCCTATCAATATTTTTCGTCAATTCTTAAGCTACTTAATCAACGAAGATTACAAAAAAAGTTACAAAATGATAGATGCATCTAGCAAAGAGAAATATGATCTTGTTAAATATAAACTCATGGTAGGAAGCTATGCTCAAGAGATAAAAAACTACGAGATCAATATGTATCAAACACAAAAATATCAAAAAGAGGTAGTTTTGATTATCAACTTTAGAAAGAAAAGAGCTAAGATATCAGATTTACATGAGGAAATGATTGAAAAATGGAAGCTTATATATGAAGAGGGTGTGTGGAAGATAGTATTGCCTCATTAGGGCTGTTTAAAAACCTTTTGAGAATATAAGGTGGAATTATCAGGGGGGATTAGAAAATAATAAGCTTATGTAGTATAGATATGGATGATCAAGGCTAGACTATGTAAGAGATTATTTCATGGGAGAGTAATGGTATATGGATGATTAGCTAGAAGGTTCGCTATATTCTGATAAAATGACAAAAATCAAAATAAAGCGACAATTGTTGTTGCGTAGAACTTAGAAATATGCTATACTTTAAAAGTGCTAAAAAATAAATATATGGGAGTAGATGGGTGCTGGTGTGCCCTCTGGTCTTCAAAACCAGTTTGAGGGGTTAAGAGCTTCTCAGGTGGGTTCGATTCCCACATATTCCCGCCAATTAAAGTAAATCAATGGTTTCAACAAATGATGTTGAAACCATTTTTTGTTTTGATTTTTTTCAAGAACCAGTATGTTCAATACCGATTTGCATGTGATTTAAAATCAATGGAGGTATTGAAAATAGTTTATCTATATGAATTGCATAATATAAAAATTTTTTATGGCAATTAGGGAAATTATAACAAATATCTATTGTACAAGTAGAAGTAGATTTATATATAATATCTTTGTAAATGAAACTAAATAATATAAAAATTAACAATTATAAAGAAGGGGGATTATTGTGAAAAGAAAGCATTTATGGGTGTGTTGCTTACTGATTTTTTCACTACTTTGTTTTACTGCATGTGGTGCAAGTGGAGATGGGGCAAGTAATGAAACAAAAGAAGAAGCGAAGCAAGAAGTAAAGGTTCCAGATTTAAAGTTATCTTATATATTTACAAATCATCAAACACCACTTATGGTAGCGGTTGAAAAAGGAGAAGCTTTCAAAGATTCAGGGGTATACTTAAAGGAAGTAGTGAATCGTCAAAAATATACTTTGATGAAAGAAGAAAATCCAGTAGCAAATATAGAATTGGTTGTTTGTAAAAGCGGTTCAGAGACTATGACCATGATGGCACAAGGGCATATTGATATTGCTTTTGCATCTAGTGCAGCAAATATTTCAGCAATTGATAAAGGAACAAAAGTGAAAATGTTATGTCCTGTACATACAGAAGGAATTGGATTGGTTGTAAAAAAAGATGCGGCTGTGAATAATTGGGAAGAATTTTTAACGCTTATCAAAGAAAAGAAAGAACCCGTAAAGGTTGGGTATCATTCACCAACAAGTGCACCAGTTATTTTATTTGAAGCTGCACTGAAAAAAGCAGGTATTAGCTATACCTTTGATCCAGAAGATTTAGAAAAAGATATTTTATTAGTGAATGTAAAAGGAACAACGAACCTTCTTCCAGTATTAGTGAGTGATCAAGTAGATGCATGGGTGGGACCTTCACCTTATCCAGAATTAGCAGAGACAGAAAATGTAGGAAAAATCATATTAGATATGAAGTATTTACCTCCAGAAGGAGAATGGTATGATTTCCCTTGCTGTGTAGCTTCTGCTACAGATAAGACAATAGAAGAAAACCCTGTTGTTTTAGAAGATTTGATGAAACTTATGCGCGTTGCTGCAGATTATGCCAATGAACATAAAGATGAAGCAGCAAAAATTACTGCTGATTTCACAGGGGTTTCTGAAGAAGCAGCCCAAAAATCAAGTATAAAATATACAGCAGATCCTAGTGAAACGTGGGTATCTAATTTAGGGTTAGTATATGATACATTGAAAAAAGCAAATAAATTTAGTGGAAGCTTTGTAGAAAAAGAATATAAGGATGTACAAAATGATTTATTTGACTTTAGTTTTATAAAAAAAGCATTAGATCAATAGGTTTTATATTGCAGGGCAGGGGATATCCCCTGCTTTTATCCTACTATAGATAAACAAATTCAAAATTTATATTTTAAATTCAATATTCAATGTGCTTATATATGTGGATAGAGATCATTTAATATATTTTTATAAACATGTTTTAGGAGGGATTTAGAAGTGAACAGAGCAATGCGTTATGTGTCTCCTGTTATTTTGCCTATATTTTTTATTATGTTTTGGCAGAGTTTTTCTATAAAGTTGGATAATCCAATTGTATTGCCCACTGTAAGCAAAGTGTTTGATATACTGAGTAAACCAAACATGAACTTACTAAGTATAGGTTCTATTATTCGAAATGTTTTGGTCAGTGTTTTAAGAGTTGGTATTGGATATATCATGGCTGCTGGTTTAGGAATTCCTATAGGATTATTTATAGGATATTCCAAAAGAGTAGAAGAATTTCTAATGCCATTTATCAATTTATTTCGGCCTATTGCCCCTCTTGCTTGGGTACCTCTTGTTTTAGCATGGTTTGGTGTAACAAGTATGGCCAGTGTATTGGGTATTGAAAAAGGAAGTTTATATATATTATTTAATAATATTAAAGCAGCCATGATCTTTATTATTTTTATTGGTGCTTTTTTTCCTATTCTTACAAATAGCATCTATGGTGTAAAAAGTGTTCAAAAAACATTGATAGATTCTGCATTAACTTTAGGAGCAGAAAAAAAAGATATCTTACTAAAGATTCTTCTGCCAGGGGCGCTACCATCTGTTGTTACAGGACTTCGTGTAGGATTAGGGGTTGCGTGGATGTGTCTTGTATCTGCAGAAATGCTTCCGGGAAGTCTTGCGGGGATTGGCTATTTGATTACCCATGCCTATACAGTTGCTAGAACAGATATTGTAATAGCAGGAATGATTGCTATTAGCTGTGTAGGAGGATTGTTTGACTGGATTTTTCAAAAGATTGAAGTGAAATTCTTTAAATGGCAAAGTATGTCTAAATAGGAGGATGTGATGGATCAAATAATAGAAATCAATGGACTAAGTAAAACATTTTTTTTAGAAAAAAAACAAGCAGTATGTGCTTTAAGAAATATAGATCTTAATATTAAAGATCAAGAATTTGTATGCTTAATTGGCCCTAGTGGTTCAGGGAAATCTACACTTTTAAGATTAATGGAAGGATTGATAAAACCAAGCACAGGAAGCATTAAGGTAATGGATAAGCCTTTAGAAAAACCTATTTCTCAAGCAGGAATGGTTTTTCAAGAATACTCCCTATTGCCATGGAGAAATATTATTGATAATGTAGTCCTTGGATTGGAATTTCGAAAAATGGCTAAAAAAGAAAGATACGAAAAAGCAAAGGATATATTGAAAAAATTTGGACTAGAAGATTTTCATGAAAGCTTTCCTTACGAATTATCGGGAGGAATGAAGCAAAGAGCAGCCATTGCAAGAGCTATTGCCACATCTCCTAAAATATTATATATGGATGAGCCCTTTGGAGCATTAGATGCCTATACAAGATTTCAGATGCAAAAAGAATTGATTTCTTTCTGGCTTGGAGAAAAGAGAACCATTGTTTTTGTAACCCATAGTGTAGAGGAAGCAGTTTTTTTAGGAACAAGAGTGATTATAATGAGTGCAAGGCCTGGAGAAATCATGGGAGATTTTCATATTGATCTTCCTTATCCAAGAGATCGATGGAACGAAGAATTTGCAGAATATTTTAAAAGATTAATGGATTTAATGAATCGTGCAAACGAAGGGAAAATGATGAAAGGATGTGTGAATAATGATTAAAGTAGAGGATATTTTTGAAAATTTAAGAGAAAACAGTAAAAATGGTGTCATTGAAATAAAGAATGCAAAGGAAAATGGAGCAAAAGTCGTGGGGACATATTGTGTATTTACCCCATGGGAAGTGATTGCAGCAGCAGGAGGAATTCCAGCTACCCTTTGTAGTACAAATGAGTCAACCATACCAGATGCAGAAAAAGTTCTTCCAAGGAATTTATGTCCTTTGATCAAATCTAGTTATGGTTTTGCCATAACTGACAAATGTCCATATTTTTCTTTTTCTGATTTAGTTATAGGGGAAACCACATGTGATGGAAAGAAAAAAATGTATGAGTACTTAGGAAGAATAAAGCCTATGCATATTATGCAGCTTCCACAAACCATTGAAAGAGAAGAAGATTTTGAGATGTGGAGACGAGAAGTGGTTTGTCTTAAAGAAAGACTAGAGAAGGAATTTGGTGTAACCATTACAGATGAAAAGTTAAGAGAGCAAATAAAAATAAGAAATGAGGAAAGAAACGCATTAAAGGATTTTGCAAGCCTTTCTAAATTAACACCACCAGCCATATATGGAGAAGAGCTTCAATTGGTATTTAATCATGCAAAAACTGGATTTGATAAGGAAAGAGTTATAAAAGAATTAAAAGAAATGACCCAAACAGTAAAAGAAGCTTATGAAAATGGAGAAAGAAGAGTGAGTGGAGATCGACCAAGAATACTCATTACAGGTTGCCCTATGGGTGGAGCAGTAGAGAAAGTCATTAAAATCATAGAAGAAGAGGGCGGTGTTGTTGTCTGCTATGAAAATTGCAGTGGAATCAAAGAAAAGCAAGAGCTTATAGATGAAGGCAAAGATCCTATAGATGCAATCGCTGAGAAATATTTAAAAGTACCTTGTTCATGTACAAGTCCAAACAAAAATAGAATGGATTTATTAGAAACTCTTATAGATGAATACAAGGCAGATGGGGTGATAGATGTTATATTACAAGCCTGTCATACGTATAATGTAGAATCTTTTAGCGTAAAAGAAGTTGTGAAAGGAAATAAAAAAATTCCATATATGAATATTGAAACAGATTATTCTCAAAATGATTTAGGACAGCTTAAAACAAGAATTAGTGCATTTATTGAAATGATGTAAAAGGGTCTGACCTACGGACAGTAAAAGGGAATTAATATCCAAAAATATTTATCAAATACACTAACTTGCTTATGTTTCCTTAGTAAATTATTGATGGCTTGATATATAGATTTTTCTCGCTTATGCTGAAGAAAGCTAAACCATGCGTATTATTGAACATAGAATGGTTGTAATCATTGAAAATACAAAGGATTGGCAAGTATGATGAAAAAAGGGTCTTCAAAACCAGTTTGAGGTGTTAAGAGCGTCTTAGGTGGGTTGGATTTCCACATATTCCCGCCAATTTAAGTAAAATGAGTGATTCCAACTGTAAATGGATTTAGTATTGGGATTTGTGGAAAATATAAACAAATGATGATACAATATTAGGGTAAAGCAGGTTGCACATGACGTTGGTTCGAATCCAACCCTTGCAATAGAATTTAGTGCTTTTATCTATTCCATTGAAATAATAGCAATTGCTTTCTTAGGAGCTTTTGTTGGTAAATTAGTTGAAAAACTAAAGGGAGGGATTAAGTCTATGTTATATATAGGAATAGCCTTATGTGTTGTTTCTCGCAAGGTAGCTCAGTGGTAGAGCATGGAATACAATAAACATTACACATAAGGCTTAGAAGCTACTTGCAAAAGGTAGCTTTTTTATTTGAGGTAAATACTTTAGTTTATGAGGTTTAAACATACATTGGATATTTGGAAACTGTGCTAAAATAAAATTGTAATTTTAAATAAATGGTTTGAGAATGAGGTTACAAAAGAATTTATATTGGTGAAAAATGCTTATTGATATAAGCAGATAGGGATGGAGGAAGTAGTATGGGGTATTTTAAATATTCTGGTAAGCTGTATTATAGATAAACAATTTCATTCTTGAAATTATTCTCTTGCATGATATTTTAAAATTTCCAAAAACTAAGTGTAATAAAAATTAAAGGAGATTTTAAAATGGCAAGAAAACTAATAGCAGTAAAAACTTTACATAACTATAC